>CAZBCT010000009.1:0-29436 GCA_964490485.1 uncultured Candidatus Brocadia sp.
ACATAATAACCTCCAATTTCGTTTTTGAGGTTATTGTACCACAATACCTACCATCTGTAAATGTTTTATGAAAACGTTATACTAGTATAAATATTATAAATTTAGCAAATTAAAATTATCGCTTTGTCCACTGGAAGCTCTTTCTTGCGCCTTTTTTACCGTATTTTTTCCGTTCCTTCATTCTGCTGTCTCGAGTTAATAAACCGTCGTTACGTAAATTTTCAATGTGGGCAGGATTGGATTTAAATAGTGCTCGGGCAATACCGAGGGATATGGCGCCTGCTTGACCGGTTATACCTCCTCCAGTTACATTTGCCAGTACGTCAAATTCCCCAAAAGTCTTTGTAGTTTTTAAAGGAAACCGTACCACGCCTCTATCCCGATCAATGGGGAAATAGGTATCCAATTCCTTATCATTGACCATGATTTTTCCACTACCCTTTTTTATCCTTACCCGTGCTATCGATGATTTTCGTCTTCCTGTACCCCAATAATATTGTTCTGCTGTCACTTTTTCCTCCTCAAAAAGGCACGGACAATGAAGTTTGTCTGTGCCACCCCTTTCTTAGGGAAATGTATATGCATCGAATTAATTACGAACAACCAACTCTTTGGGTTGTTGCGCATGATGAGGGTGCTCTGCACCCGCGTAAATTTTTAATTTTCTTAACATCGCCTTTCCCAGCCTAGATCTTGGCAACATCCTTCTTAC
Source organism: uncultured Candidatus Brocadia sp. (assembly GCA_964490485.1). Taxonomy (GTDB): domain Bacteria; phylum Planctomycetota; class Brocadiia; order Brocadiales; family Brocadiaceae; genus Brocadia. The sequence continues at coordinate 713 of CAZBCT010000009.1, forward strand.
TGATCGATTCAATATCTTTTCAGGCGCTGTTTCCAGGGTTTTCCCAACCATTCGTTTCCGCAAGCCACCTTGAAAACCGGTAACATAATAATGAACCTTCTCCTGCATTTTTTTCCCGGTAAGCTTTACCTTGCTAGCATTCGTTATGATAACAAAGTCTCCTACATCAACGTGAGGCGTATATTCAGGCTTGTGCTTTCCCTGAAGAACTCTGGATACGGTAGTTAACATCCGTCCCAATGTCTTGTTATCTGCATCTACAATATACCAATTTCTTGTCACCTTTTCTTTTTTCGCCATAAAAGTATTCATTGTGCATATCCTTAAACTGTGAAAATTAAAAGCGCCTTATAATCCATAAGGCGCTTTTGCGTTTACAAACACAAAAATAATCATTCTTTGTCCTTAGTGTTTACACTTACAAGGATCTGACTTCCCCGGTTCGCATCCTTGGACGCATTTTCCTTCTTTTGGACAGCCGCAAGCCCCAGCAAAGATATTAACGATACCCACACTTAGCATAAAAACGCCAATAAAAGTCAATGCGATAGAAAATCTCTTAAACATTTTACTCTCCTTTCAGCACGTTTAGGACAAAAAGTTTATATGTGGTACATACCTTATTTTTTACAATTGCACTCTCGTGCTTTTCCGGAACAATGGCTACATGGGCAGCCTTCCGGACATTGACAATAACCTGCAAATGCTGTCTTAATAAGCGTTGATATATTTGCTGCACCAATTCCAAACATAAGCACAGCAAATATCATTAAGATAATATAAATTTTTCTCATTGAATATCAGCTCCTTCTTATGAAGCAATGCTCGTACGAAGCGCCACATTAACCGGCATCGATGAGTTTACTTCAATCTGAGTAATATGTTAAAGAACATAGCCCCAAATGTCAGAATAGAAAATAGACTACTTTTTATATCAAAAGATGTTATATTTGTCAATGATATTTTCCAAAGATGAAAATTTCATTGACAGAGTAGCTCATTAGTAATTAATATACCACAAAATTGTTTTGTTGAAAATTTGAAACCATTGTAACAATTTAGTTTTTTGAAAAGGTAGGGGCGAAGCATTTGCCAGTTTGGGTATGAATGCATGTATGCCAATTTTGGCAAATGCTTCGCCCCTACACTGCGCGGCAAACATTGGCCATTATTGAAATTTTTCAAAAAACTAAATTGTTACAAACCATTTTATTTAATTACTTCCATGTCTAAGGATGAGCTATTATGTCACAAGATATTTTGATTGATTTAAGTACTTTAGATTTAAATAAGAGCGCAATTGATATTGAAACTATCCGCACAGTAATACCTCACAGATATGAAATGGAACAGTTGAACGGTATTTTAAAATTTGATCCCGAACAAAAAATTATCGTAGGTTATAAAGATGTATCAGATAAAGAATTTTGGATTCGGGGGCATATTCCGGGACGTCCCTTAATGCCAGGAGTACTGATGCTTGAAGCGGCTGCGCAGTTGTGCACTTATTATTACAAAAAAACCACGCAAGATGACCGGTTCCTTGGTTTCGGTGGTATCGACAAGGTCAAATTTCGAGGGAAAGTTATACCAGGCGACAAACTCATTTTAATTGCAAAAAACAAGGAATTGCGTTCACGAAGAGCTATCTTTGATACCCAGGGAGTTGTGGATGGAAAGCTCGTATTTGAGGGTGTTATTATAGGAATGGTGGTGTAAAGACAAATGTATAATGCTAGCTCATCACTAAGGAACCCACATTTGTAATTCCAAAAATATCTTTAATTTGTTTAACAGAATAATCAGGCTTGATGTATTTATCTCGTTTTTTCATATATGCCCGATAATGCCTTCCCTGTTCAATCATTACCGTAATCATCCCTAATGACTTGCTTGCAATTAATTCATCATCTATCTTATCCCCAACACAAATAATTTCTTCAGGTTTCACATTATATCGTTGTATGATTTCTTTAAAATAGTTATTCTTAGTTTGGCCATTAATTCTATCTGCAATAAAAATATCATCAAAATATCCATTCCTTAATCCGAGAATCTGAATCTTCCGGTTTTGAATTTCTTTTTCTCCTGAGGTAACAAGAATTAGTTTATAACCTTGCACCCTAAGCTGCTTCAGTACTTCAATTACACCAGGAAAGAGAGTGATACCGGTGATATCAACATGAATAAATGCTTCCCATAATTCCTTGATGCAGGTGTTTGAAAGATGATGCGCTGTCACAATTTTTTCATAGATATTTGCTGTTGTTCCATACTTTTCTTCCATCTCCAATTGCAGATGATACGCATCCTCTTCAGAACAGTGTATTAATCCAGCGATCATTTTTGCTGCATGTTTTCGTCCCTGCAATACAAGGGTGCCACTGCAATCATACAGCGTATCATCTAAATCAAGAATAACTGCTTTAATATTTTGAGAATTTTGCATTATACCTGAATGCTTTACAGGCATGGGGAAATAAACTTTTCTGCAATACAAGCGAGAAACCGGGCAATCATCACGCGATTGGGCCGATGCATTTCCCTATCGTAAATACGCCTCTGTTACATATCGTCGCATCATGTGGTTAGTATTGAAGTAATAGGCGATTTTGCTAATCGAATTTTTCATAACCTTGATCCATTGGCTTCTGTCATGATAATACATGGGAAGAATGAGGTTTTCCAGCTTGTAGTATAAGTCCTCAGCATCCGTTGCATCATTAATAGGTATCAGTGATGATTCTACCGGCTTAGGGCCGATAGACCAGCCGGTTATTCCCTCGATGTGTCCCTCGATCCACCACCCATCCAGGATGCTAAAATTGATTACCCCATTGTGCGCTGCTTTCATACCGCTCGTACCTGATGCCTCCCGCGGACGTAAAGGCGTATTAAGCCATATATCAACTCCGGAAACAAGCTTTAAGGCTAGTTCAATACAATAATTTTTTAAAAATACGACTTTTATATTGTCATTAACGGTCTTTGTCATTTCAACAATTTTCTTGATAATATCTTTCCCAGGGGTGTCTTTTGGATGTGCCTTTCCTGAATAAATAATCTGAATCCTTCCTTTTTCACTTATTTTTAGAAGCCGTTCAAGGTTCAAAAATATTAAGTCTGCTCGTTTATACGAAGTAAATCTCCTTGCAAATCCAACGGTCAACACATCCGGACGTATCTCTATCGCAGTATTTTTTTTTATGTAATCGACCAAACAGCCTTTTGCCTGGAGGTGGGCTTCCCATATCTCTTCTTCGGGAATAATTTCTGATCGGACAAGCAACTCAGGTTCATTAGCCCAGCCAGGGATATGTTTGTCGTACACGCGCTTAAAACTCTCACACGTCCAGGTAAATGAGTGCACTCCGTTGGTAATGGCATTAATTTCATAGCCAGGGAATAGATTTTTTGACACCTCACCGTGCTTTTTTGCTACACCATTCACGTAGTTACTCAGATTGAGCGCAAGAAATGTCATATTTAAATAATGTTCTCCTCCGAGTTTTTTCAGTACCTCAAATGGGATTACCTCACCAAGCACTTTTTTTACCAGATCATAGGAAAACCGATCGTGACCTGCTTCAATGGGGGTGTGGGTTGTGAATACACACAAGTCTTTTACTTTGTTCGTATCCCAAATCCGATTTTCGTCCCAGACACTTTCAACATCGCGCTTGTTTAGCGCAAGCAATTCCAGTGTCAAAAAACTAGCATGTCCTTCGTTCATATGGTACTTTTTGATGTGAAATCCAAGGGCGTGAAGCATGCGCACACCGCCAATGCCAAGTACGATCTCCTGTTTCAGCCGGTAATGCATATCACCGCCATACAAAACGGCGGTAATCTCCCTGTCTTCATTTGTATTCTCTTCAACATCGGTATCGAGGTAAAGTACGTCTACTTCTCCACCAGTAACACTTCTCACTTTATAGCACCATGCCTGGACATAAACATTACGCCCTTCGATTTGAACTTTAACCTTTTTCGGCAGGCGAACCATAAACCTTGATGGGTCCCAGTCTACCGGATATTCAACTTGTCTTCCTTCACCGTCAATATCCTGAGAAAAGAAACCCTTTTTTGAGATCAGGGTAACGGCAACAATCGGAATCTCTAAATCGGCGCTTGATTTTATTGTGTCTCCCGCCAGCACGCCGAGACCTCCGCTATACGTAGGAATATCATTGGACAAACCGATTTCCATAGAAAAGTAGGCAATCGTTGCATGGTTGTTATTCATGGGTATTCGGACAGGTATACTGCTCATCCTTTCATTAAATCGAAGAGTTTTAGAATGATCGAATAATTACATATGTATGGGTTTATCAACAACTGCATGGGCAGCCTCTCGTATTGATTCAGACAGGGTGGGGTGAGGGAAAATCGTGTTTAACAATTCATGAGTTGTTCCTTCAAGGATAGTAGCAAGCGACATACCCCACATCAATTCACCTACATTAGGTCCAATGGCATGTACCCCTAATATCTCGCCGTATTTATCATCTGAAATAATTTTTAAAAATCCATCTTCATGATCGCCATCGATAATTGCCTTGCTGTTGGCAATAAGGGGGAATTTACCTATTTTTGTTTTATGTCCTCTTCTCTCAGCCTCTTCCTGGGTAAGCCCTATGCTCGCCACCTGTGGGAAACAATACGTCACCGCCGGTATCCCTTGATAATTAATCGGCGTAGTTTCTTTTCCAGCAATACGAGAAACAGCAAGTAATCCCTGATTTAATGCCTTATGAGCAAGAAGGGGGGGAACGGTAATATCTCCCACAGCAAAGAGGTTTCTTTGGCTTGTTTCCATAACCTCATTCGTTTGCAGATATTTCCCCTGGTAATTCAATGATAATTTATCTATTCCGGTATTCGCCAGGGCTGGTGTTCTGCCTAATGCAAGAAGGAGAAGGTCGGCTTTTAGAAATTCTTCATTCTCGCCTGTTGTGGTAGGGGGGTGAAGCATATCGTCTTTTCTCCGTATTCCCACCCTTACGCCGTTATCAATTATAACCTTTTCTAAGGAGGTGTTTGTTAAAACGTTTACACCTCTCCTTTTGAAGATTTTTTGTAACGTTGAACTAACCTCTTTGTCCTCTGCCGGAAGGATATCACCGAAAAATTCAAGGATCGTTACCTTCGTTCCCAGAATATTAAAAAGATGGGCAAATTCAGCCCCAATGGCACCGCCACCCGCGATAACAATGGATTTAGGGATTTCTTCCCTTAATAAGATATCATTACTGGTAAGAACGTATTTACTGTCGTGCGTGATATTCTTGGGAATGAAAGGAACGGATCCGGTAGCCAGAATAACGTTTTTTGCTGTAATCCTATGAATGTCCGTTCCATTTTTTTTGATTAAAACAGTATTTGGTGATATGAGTTGTCCTTCGCCCTGAAAAACCTCAACTCGATTTTTTTTGAGGAGAAACTGGACGCCCTGGAACAACCTTGTAACGACAGCCTCTTTTCGCCGATGCAACTGTGCATAATTAATTTCAACTTTATCGGCCGTAATTCCAAATTCTTTTGCCCTAAGAAAACGCGTATAAAGGTCAACTGAATGGAGAAGCACTTTTGTTGGAATACAGCCCCAATGCAGACAGGTGCCACCAACCTTGTCTTTTTCGACAAGAGCGGTCTTTATTCCAAATTGAGCGGCTCTTATCGCTGCGGAATAACCGCCTGGCCCACCACCAATGACTACGAGATCAAAGGTAGCGTTTTCCTCAGGCAATTATCCCTCCTTTTTCCAGGTGAATAGAATAACGAATATCAGTGCAATGGCAATGATCATAATTGCCTTTGGACTAATATCAGGGATGATTGATTTTTCCATAGACAAAGATAATAATTTACCTATCATAACGATTTCACCTCCTTTTTAAAACTTAAAATTTACCCCATAAAAGAATTCTACTTTTCTTGCAAACTCTTTAATTCGGTTAAGAATGTTGTTCATGAAATTTCTGTCGAACAAAAAAACCATACTATAAAGGCACATCAACCCTTACGTATTTGATGTGCCTTTATAAACTTTCTGGTAGAGAAACACGAGCTAAACTGAATTATGTTGTTACAGCCTCCATAACTGGTTTTGAGACAGTTGTAGTGCTCGATTTGTAACAATCTTTATAATAATCACCGGAATCGTACAATTCCTTTAAATTCTGTAAGACCTGTTCAAACACTTGTTTCCAGTCGGAACCTACCCTAAACGCAAACATAGAGTTTCGTGGATTTTTCGTTGTCTTAATCGAATTTCTGAAACGCATTCTCAAGTTATCGCCTGAGTAAATATGATCATAGACATATTGCATACCTTCGATAAAATCTTCCAGGGTCATATCTACTAAGCGATGAACCACATGGGCAGTGTCATAGTATTGCCAATCCTCTGGATAATTCTTCCTGAAAATCCTTTTTTCCGAATCCAGCCTTGCATAGAGTTGTGTCTTAGGGAATGGGCAGTTGATGCCAAAAGTAAGAATATCAATGTTATTCTCTAGTATGAACTCAGTCATTCTCTTAAAGGAATCTTTATCGTCCCCATCTGCTCCAAACACTACTGAACCCCAAACGACTAAGCCGGCATTGTGTATCTTCTGAATACAATCAAAATAACTATCCGTACCCAACTTAAGGTTTACCCGTTTATTCATCTTCTGCAGAACAGCCTCATTGGTGGACTCAATACCGATGAGCATACCAAAATTGCCACTTTTTGCCATATAGTCTAACGTTTCAGGATCTTGGGAGATATTTAAGGCAGTAAACCCTAACCAGTCTTTATGTATGCCGCGATCCACCATTCCCTTAAAGAGATCTCGCGCCCTCTGGTTTGATTGTTTTCCATGCCCATAGAAGTTATCCTCTGCAAGCATTAAACCCTTATAATCTGTGGCCTCCATCTCTGCAAGAACGTCCTCATAAGGTCTTTCCCTGAATTTTCTGCCCTGAAAAGTAGGTACACTGCAGAAATCACAGTAGTTCGGACACCCTTTCGTTGTGACAATAGAAGAAAACTTATAGTTATATTTTTTCTTCATGAGTTCCCGATTTGGATATACCTTTTTCATCAAGCTGAGGGGGGGCAATCCTCCTTGATAAATCTTCTTCAATTTCCCTGCTTCAAAATCTTTTATGACCTGCGGCCATACCTCTTCTGCCTCACCGACAAAGACGGAGTCAACATAATTTGCAGCTTCCTCCGGCATCACAGATGCGTGTATCCCACCCATAATTACCGTCATACCTTTCTTCCTGCAAACCTCAGCAATTTTATAAGCCCTGGGAGATTGATAGGTAACTGCGGTAATACATACCAGATCAACAGGCTTAAAAGTAAGTTCGTCGTTATCATCAATTGCCAATTCCAGATTCTCGTCAATAACATCGAAATCCCAATCGCCTGGTGTAAGAGCAGAAACATAAGCAAGATTCAACGGCATCTGAACTATTACGGTAATACTCTCTTCACCATGTCTACCCGGTTTGTGTGGGTTAATCAACATCATTTTCCTTTTCATAAATTTACCTCCACTTCTCCTTCTCCATGATTAAATTAGCTACACCCCATCCAGAAGACACAACAGCACAAATTCCAGGCCCAGGTCTCGTCCAATGACCGGTTAAATACAGATTTTCAATTGGCGTCTGGTGAGGAAGTCTCTTATCCCCTATTTGATCCACACTAACCTCCCACCCATAAGCGGCCCCATCGGTATTTAACGTGTATCGCTCTAAAGTTTTTGGGGTAGCCGCTTCAATCACTTCAATATATTTTTTTATATCAGGAAGGTGTTTTTCTATTCGGTTTATTGTGTCTGCAATTAAACTTTCTTTAAAAGTTTTCCAATTCGTAATATCTGTATATTTCTCTTTCGCACGATAAATCACCACAGAGATTATCTGTTTGTCCTGCGGGGCAAGCGTTGGGCATATTGACGTGGGAATTGAAACATACAACCATTCATCATCCCGATAACTGGCATTCGTGGCAGTATGATAAAATCCCCTTTTTAATTTGCGTAAATCGGCACCTTTACCAATACCGAAATATAAAAGGGAAAAGGAGCAGCTTTCCCTCATTTGTTCAATACTTCTAGTGAACGACGCCTCTAATTTACCGCCCAATAATTTAAAAAAAGTCTGTCTTGCGTCTATGTTAGAAACAACCAACTTCGCCGGTATCTCTCTTCCGTTTTGCAATTTAACACCAAGAGCGTCTTTTGCGTTACAGAGAATTTTATCGGCAGTACACGATAGCATAATATGCCCGCCAAAATCAATAAATTTTTTAAAAATTGCATTAGCAAACTCTTGCGTACCACCAGCCGGGAAAAAAGCGCCGTCTTTGAGATAGTTGATCATCATTTGACACATACCAATGGCAGAAGCTTGAGTAGGGGGGAGGCCTATATAACCCCATTGGCCGGAAAGTATCATCTTGATCTCGTCGTTTAAGAAAAAATTATCCAACATATCGCGATAGGTCATGTTTTTGTATTTATCAATAATCTGGCTTTTCTCATTGTTGAAAGTAGCGCGATAAAGTTTTATAAATTCTTGAAAAAATTTTTTTATATTGCTTTTCTCCATGGGAAATCGGTCCTGCAATCGTATGATATACTCATCCAAATCTGCTGGAATTTCAATGCTAAAATTGGGGAAAATTAAATGATCCATCGGATCAAGGGGATAAAACGCCATCTCTATCCCCAGCGTCTTAAAGCAGCGGCCAACAATGCCCCATTTTCCACACCCTCCAATATGATGAACTGCCGCGTCAAAATTGAAACCTTTTCTTTTAAAGGATGTACAATAACCACCAGGGATAGAATGTTGTTCTATGATGAGTACCTTTTTGCCGGTCTTGGCAAGAAATGCGCCGCAAACCAAACCAGCTATGCCGGCACCAATTACAATTGCGTCATAAGAAGGATACAATGCATCCCTTTTTGTGGATTGAATGCATCGGCTGGGAAGTATCATGAATTATGGTTTGTATTTGGAGATAATTAAGGACGAATTGTTTCCCAATCGCGAGAAGGTATTGATAAGGACGTTTTTGACGGGTAAGACCCTTGCGATATTGGCTACATAGTCTAAATCACATTCAGGATCTTGTTCTGTATAATTGATTGTGGGTGGTACGGTATGGGTATTGATGGACATTATTGCAGCTATTGTCTGCAACGCCCCGGATGCATCATAGCATTCACCGGTCATAGATTTTATGGCGCTTACCGGAATAAGAGTTGCCCGCATTCCAAAAACCTCTTTGATGACCTTTGTTTCCATTGCATCACCATAAGCGCCAGAATAAGCATTTGCCGATATGTAAGAAATGTCATTTAACGTCAGATTTGCATCATGAATGGCACTCATCATGGCTCTTTTGTTGCCGTCTATCTGAAAATCCTTACTAATGGCCATTTTCGGGTCAAATGCGGTACCGTACCCTTTTATTTCAGCATAAATATGCGCATTTCGCTTCAGTGCATCCTCTAAAGTTTCCAAGATAACCAGGGCGGATGCTTCACCAATAACCATTCCGTTGCGTCTTTTATCAAAGGGTGCGGAAATTTCCAGGCTTCCATCCTTACTCCCCGATAATATCTTTGAATTATGCGCACCCCAAAAGATGTCATGCGTTAATCCATGCACACCGCCGGCGATTACAGCCTTTACCCGGCCCATGCGAAGAAAATCAGAGGCGTAGATAATTGCATCAGCACTACTTGTTACGCCGTTTGAGATGGTGGTATTCAACCCCGTAGCTTTACAAAAAATTGATGCGCGGCTGGCAGGGGCGTTCAATACGGTATTGGGGAAATCCATAGGGTTCACATAATTAGGCCCTTCACGCAAAGACTGAAAATCGAAGGAACTAATGCTGTCAATACTTCCGTAGGTCGAGCCAACGACAATGCCCAATTCATCGCCAGTGTAAGTATTATTTTCTAAATTAGCATCTTTTATGGCGAGAATGGTTGCGGATGACACAAGAAGGGAGGTTCTATCAATATGTCGTATTCCCTTCTGTCCAAGATAGGCCTTTGCATCAAAATCTGAAATTTCACCAGCCTGTTTGCTATGAAATTTACTTACATCAAACAAGGTAATGGGTTTAATGCCCGATACACCATTGGTTAAATTATTCCAAAAAACTTCTTTATTGCTACCAACCGGTGATATAACAGATACGCCGGTAACAACAATTCTTGTCTTTTCCATCACCAACCTCTGTTTAACAGTACGGATTCAGTTCCAGAGAACTGTATAATTTCAAGTTTTGCCAGTAAATTTTTTTACTACCAGACAACTGTTGTTGCCGCCAAATGCATGGGCATTATTCAGTGCAATAGTTACCCTTTGCTTCCTTGCTACATTGGGCACATAATCCAGATCACATTCCGGATCGGGCGTTTCATAATTGATTGTGGGGGGTATGATATCGTTTTGAACGACTAAGGCACACGTAATGGCTTCAATAGCGCTGGCAGCACCCATGGTATGGCCCATCATCGATTTTATTGAACTGATTGCGAGATGTTCAGGTTTATTTCCAAAGACCTTTTTAATGGAGATCGTTTCTGCTTTATCATTTGCCGGGGTACCTGTTCCATGTGCGCTGATATACTGGACATCATCAGGTTTCAAATTTGCGCTCTTTAAGGCCTTTTTCATGGCAGAAACAACACCCTCTCCGTCGGGATGAGGTATGGTAATGTGATAAGCATCGCAACTCAGACCGTAACCAATGATTTCGGCATAAATGGTGGCATTTCTCTTCATCGCATGATCGAGCGACTCTAAAAGGAGCATGCCGGCGCCTTCGCCAACCATCATACCTTTCCGGTTTTTATCAAATGGCTGACATATCTCCGGCGCGATAGCGCCCAATCTTGCAAATCCTGTATACGCCACTTTTGAAAAAGGGTCGGAACCTCCTGCGACCATCATGTCCACCCGGCCAAATTTAATCAAATCATAAGCATACCCAATGGCATAATTACCCGCTGCACAGGCAGTAGGAATAATGGTATTTGGGCCTTTAAAACCAAACTCAATTGCTACATTGGCTGGGATATTATTGCAGGGATGCATCAAAAAGAGATCAGGGTCTACCTTGTCTTCTCCGTCTTTGTGCCTTATATAATTGACTTTCTCGAGGATCTGTATTTCTCCTGCCGTCGTTCCTACAGATACGCCAATTCTTTCTAAATCGACTTTACTCAAGTCAAGCTTAGCGTCCTCCAATGCAAGGAAGGTAGCTGCAATCGCAAATTGTGAACCTTTACCAATTTTCTTCAGAACCCCGTTTTTAATATAGTCAGAATACTTGAAATTTTTTACTTCGCACCCTTTGTGAACCTTATATTCTGAAGTGTCAATGCATGATACATCTTCAATTCCTGAAACCCCCGCAATAAGATTACTCCAAAATCTTTCCTTGCCTGACCCGATAGGAGTAATCATTCCTACACCTGTTATAACCACTTGTTTATTCATAACAATATTATGTCAACCCGATATTAAAGCGTCCTTGCCTGCGATTCCAAAAGTCAAATTTGCCTTAGCAACAACCTTTTCCCCAACCTTTACCGAAGACTGAACAATAGCTCCTTTGGATACAATTTTTTCAACAATAATTTCTATGAAGAGTTGATCGCCGGGGAAAATAGGTTTTGTAAACCGGGCATTATTCACCGATGCCAATAAAAAAACCGCATTGCCGTTATTTTGTGTGGAAAGGCTCTTCTTGAATAGTATAATGGAAGCCTGCGCCATCGCTTCGATGATCAAAACCCCAGGCATGATCGCAAAATCGGGGAAATGCCCAACAAAAACAGGTTCGTTGCCGGAGACATTCTTTATACAAACGATTCTTTTCCCTTCTTCAAACTCAACAACTTTATCTATAAACAAAAAAGGATATTTTTGAGGAAGAAGAGACCGTATTTCCTCAAAAGACATCATTTCTCATAGTCCATCTTCTTGTCAATCACGAAAGTATTCCCATTAACAATGTATTGCTTTTAGTTTAATAATTTTAAGATGAAAGTTTTCCACTTTCTGTTAGAACAGATTTTGTTAAATCAATTGTGGCACTTAAAGAAGTAATGTCAACCAGTTTTTCCTCAGGAATTTGCACCTTAAATTTTTTCTCAATAAGCGCAAGGATTTCAAGAGCCAAGAGGGAGTCTATTTCAAGGTCTTTAAAAAAATTAGCATCTTTTTTATCCCAGATTTCTTTTTCATCTAATTCTGTAACCTCAGCAACTATCGCAGTTACACCTTTTTCAATTTCTTCAGCGTTCAAAATTATTCTCCTTTATAATAATCGGCTTCAACACGAAACAACATCATCATCATTGTATGTATAGCATTACGTAAACGCAACGAAACATGGTAGCAGACATAATTTATATTGTCAATAATATTCTCTAACTTAACCAAAGAACAATTTTGTACGCATCATTTTGATAAATTTCAAAAATGGCTAAGTAAATTACAACGTCTGATAATATATATTATGTTACAATGTGTTTTATTCTCCCAATCTCGCTTTTCTCTCCCTTAATGACCTTTTTTCTTGCCGTAATTCTCTTCTTCTATATTTATCCAATTCTCTCATTGCCTTATATATTTGATTCTCTAACATGGTCTCATATTTAGATAATTCCGCACTTCTGTTTTTATTTTCATTTATTTTTACGGCCTTTAATTGTGAGAGTTCACTGCTTGTTCTCTTTCGCGTTCTCAGAAATCCCTGTTCGTACTCCTGAATGCAAGACGTATTGTATTCCAATGTCTGACTTTCAATTCTCAAACACCGTTTCAATCGCCAAACACCCGAAATAATGCGATCTACAATAAGTGACTCAATTTCAGTTGAGGGCTTCAGTTCTTTAACAAGTTTATTTCTGACCTCCTCAAGATCAGTGCTTTTTTCTCCATCTATTAATATTTCACTGCTAAAGATATATTGCCTTGTACCGTCCTCTCGAGAGTTCATTTCTCCCGACGATGTACTATTTTCCGCACGCTCTGCCTTTGCAAGGCTTGATATCACGCCTGATTCAACTATGGTATTCATAATTTTGTCTACTTTTTCTTTAGCGGAATTCTCTTTATTTTTCCCGCGCAAAACATCTTCTTTTAAAATTGTTGACATTGTCTCTCCCTTTTAGTAAAAGAAAATATCTGGCTAAATTTGACCTTAATATCTCATAAATGATTGGACTATTCAATAAAATATTTTAACTGATTAAATTTTTCAATAAATCTGAACAATCCTATCTCCGCTTGTAACTTCGCCAATAATTATTCCTGGTTCCTTCGCGTGTCTCAGGTCATTTAAAACAGTTTCCACATCAGATTTGGATACGATCAGCACCATGCCAATACCCATATTAAACACATGAAACATTTCCTGGTCGGTAATTCCGCCAACGCCTTGAATTATCTTAAATATCTTCGGGACATCCCATCTTTTTTTTTCCAGGGTAACAGCACAACCTTCAGGCAAGATACGCGGTATATTATCCGGGAATCCCCCGCCGGTGATGTGTGCCATTCCTTTTATGACATTTTTTGTTGTGTGCTTATTCAATATCTTCAGGATCGGTTTCGCATAGATCTTCGTTGGTCGTATCAGTTCTTCTCCAAGGGTAGTATTCAGTCCGTACTTTCGAAGGTTTTGGGTTGTTTTCATCTTTGCCTTGCCAAAGAAGACCTTTCGTACCAGGGAAAATCCGTTGCTATGGATTCCGCTCGATCTTAAACCGATTATCTGGTCACCGGGTTTTATCGCTTTACCAGTGATAACTTTGTCCTTTTCAACAACGCCAACTACAAAGCCCGCGATGTCATATTCACCTTCATGGTAAAACCCTGGCATCTCCGGCGTCTCGCCGCCAATGAGCGCGCAACCTGCCTGATGACATCCAGCCACAATACCATTCAGCACTTCATGAAGTACCTTTGGCACAATTTTGCTGCTTGCCAAATAATCCAGGAGAAACAAGGGTTCTGCTCCCAATACGATGATGTCGTTGACACACATGGCCACCAAGTCGATCCCGATGGTATCGTGCTTATTCATCATGAAGGCAATTTTTAATTTAGTGCCCACTCCATCAGTAGAAGAAACGAGTACCGGCTGGCGATATTTCTTAAAACGGGAGTTTAGCGCAAAGAGACCGCCGAATCCATCTGGATTTTCAATCACCCGCGGGCCAAAAGTTGTTTGCATCTTTGAATAGATATCTGTCGTAAATTGACCTTTTGTATCAATATCAACGCCAGCCTCCCGGTAAGAAAGCCCCTTTTGCGTTTTCTTTGTCATACGTTGTCCTTCATAAAGTAAAGCGACCAGCCGTTCATTTCATCCATACTGTTTTTTTCCTGCGACCTCCGCGTCTCCGTCGTTTACATGCTCTTTCCATGATGGTTTTATTAATCTCTCCCTGCCTCTATAATAACCCAAACACATACCATACACGTAGGCAAATTCACGTACGAGAGGTAAGACTGCAAGTAGCGGTAATGTTTTTAGCGGTAGAATGGAACGGTCTCCATTTCTTATCATAACGATCACGCCGATAGGAATGTATACGAGTGTCAATAAACTGAATAAAAGCAAGAAGATCAACCCCGGGATGTAACTCACACGTATCCCATACGGCATTGTCGCCAGAAATGCCAAAAGGCTTACGAAAAGAACTATAAAAATCATGGGTCGAATCCACAATTTTACCTTGAATGACATTTGTTCCCGGAATTTCAAACCCATTGCATATCCCCAGTAAAATTTTCTTCTCCAAATACCCGACCATGTGTCCGGATATTGGGTGCTCACTACATTGTTAGAGTCGTAAATAACTTTGCCGCTCCTACTCAATTTCCAGCCCAATTCTGAATCCTCGCTCCACCATGAATTTTCGTTAAAACCACCCAAACCTAACAATGCATCTCTTCGAATGGCTGAATTTACACCAGACAGCTTATTGGGGACAAGGGACTTCTTCAATATCACATTCAATATATGATCCAGGATACTTGCTGCATTTGCCAAAGGTTTATCCCTGTTAGAGGCCTGATACCCCCCCCCTACCGCAACAGTGTCTTGTTGTCCGAAATGTGATTTAAACCTTTGTAACCAGTCGACAGGCACAACCGTATCAGCGTCGGTTGTGATGATAACATCGCCGGTTGCACTTTGCAATCCAGAATTTAAGGCTGCAGCCCTTCCACCGTTCTTTTCTCGCCTGACCAGGGCTACCCCTCTATCAAGAAATTCCTCAACGATCTGAGGTGTGCGGTCGGTCGAGGCATCGTCAACAACAATGACCTCTTTATTATCATATGTAAGCAAAGAGAGGGAATTGAGGCAGGATGAGATGGCTTGTTCCTCATTGTACGCGGGAACGAGAATGGAAAATTTCATAAAAACACCTTTACTACGGTAATCACAGGAAGCAGAAAGAAGCAGATATTTTTACTTTTAAAAAAGTTTCCTGAACATCGCCTTTAAGGAATCCAGGGAACCCATTCGTCGTACGTTTTTCAGAATAAACCTGGGCGTTAGAAAAAACGCAAAGTTGGCGCGGCGTACGGCACTTTCCAAATCGGTCTTGCCAAGATGAGGATAGGCAATATTGGCCTCCTTTGCGACATTGACGGGCTTATAATCGCCATAAACAAAGAGATTATTTTCCTTGGCAATCTGATAAAACTCTGTTCCCGGAAAGGGATTAGCGATGTTATACATGACCTGGTCTACCTTCAGACGTTTGACCTCAGCCATGTTCCTTTTTATAGTATCCATTGTCTCCAGAGGCGATGCGCCAAACATGACATTGATCTTGGCCGATATGCCGTATTTTTTCACCAGTTTAATGGCTTCTTCATTCTTCCTCACGTCAATGTCTTTCTTAACATAATCCAGTATCTCCTGGTTAAATGATTCAACGCCGAGATCGATAAACTTGCAGTTTGCCAAAGCCATAGCCTTTACCAGGGGCTCAGTCAGGAGATCTGATCTTGCCGAACATCCCCACACAATGTCCAGATCTTTGATACCTTCGCATATTTTGACCGTCCGCTCTTCGCCCCAGACAAACTGATCGTCTTGCATGTTTACTGCCTTGTAACCTTGTGATTTCAGCAATTTAAATTCCTCAATAATATTTTCCGGTGTCCTCTTTCTTACCGCGGGTTTCTTGCCAACATGGTGCTTGTATTCAAGTTCCCGTGAAAAACTCAGAGAAGATGGGACGCAATAGATACACCGGTACGAGCAACCCCGTGATGTACAAACGGCCGTAAAGGGGCGTTTTCCTAGCTTGGGGTTGTAATAGACAGCCCTTTCTTCCAGAAGATGCCTGGCAGGAAAAGGCAAGGTATCCAGGTCTTCTATCGGTTTTCTATTTATATTATGAATGATTTCACCATTGTCTCTAAAAGATACGCTTTCTATTCCATGAATATTCGAATTTGTATCCAGTGCCTTTGCCAACTCAAGCATGGTACATTCAGGCTCACCCCTGACAACATAGGTATGTTCATCCACCACAAACTCTACAGGTCTGTCGGACGGCGCTGGCCCAAAAAAGATAATGGGTACATCACCTCGGATCTCTCGAATATCCGTGTGCGCCTGCATATCGGTTTTTTGGGAGAGGTTAACAGAGTAAAAACCATAGACATCGCTTAAATCTTCCTTCAAAAATGACAGGAAATGTCCTCGATCCCACTTCTTAATCGTAGTTTCGATGTATTTGACTTCAAATCCTGTTTTCTCCAGAACTGCCGCTGCACTCAGCACAAAAATGTTGGGTACATAATAGAGCAGATAGGCGCAACCTGCAACCCGCTCAGGTATCTTTCCGTCAATAGGAGGTGGAACGAGAAAGGTAATTTTCATAATAGTTATTATTTGCCCTTTAATCTTCTCACATTCATCAAATCTTGATCTCTCCCTGTGTTTTATGATTCTTCCCACCACAGAACGCCGGCTCATGATTGCCTTGTATCGCTTTGTCAGTGGCGGATCATTCGGATCTATATGGGGCAAACTTTTACCCGGATCCTGCAAACAAGGCTTCGCCTTGTTTGCAGGATCCGGGTAAAAGTGTTATTGTACACACAGAATGCAAAGTGAGCAATCCTTTTTCACCATGTTTATATTGTTGACACACTTCAAATTGTTATTTATATTACGAGGAATTATGAAAGTAAACGTCAAAGACTTTTCAATCGGCCGGGGGCATCCCCTCGTTTTTATTGCAGGGCCGTGTGTCATAGAGAGCTATGAAGGCTGTCTGAAATTGGCTGAAAAATTAAAAAATATTTTCCAGGCAAGAAAGATACCTTTTATCTTTAAGGCGTCATATGATAAGGCAAACCGGACATCAGTTCAGTCATACCGTGGGCCTGGTCTGAAAGAAGGGTTAAAGATTTTAACGAATATTAAAAGACAGCTTGATGTGCCGGTACTTTCCGATGTCCATGAGACGAAAGACATTCCTTTCTCGGCAGAAACACTTGATATTATACAAATTCCTGCCTTTCTTTGCCGCCAAACGGATCTCATTCTGGCTGCAGCAAAGACCGGCAAACCGGTGAATGTCAAAAAAGGACAGTTTTTGGCGCCGTGGGATATGAAGTCTGTTGTTGAAAAGATACGAAGCACGGGGAATGAACAGATTCTGTTAACGGAACGAGGCTCGAGTTTTGGGTACAATAATCTGGTCAGTGATATGCGATCTCTGGTTATTATGCGGGAAATGGACTATCCGGTGATTTACGACGCCACTCACAGCGTTCAACTGCCGGGCGGGCAGGGAAACGTTTCCGGCGGCGAAAGAAAGATGATTGTGCCGCTTGCCAGAGCCGCCGTTGCTACCGGTTGTGACGGCCTGTTTCTTGAAGTGCACGAAACCCCGGAGACGGCTCTTTCAGATGCAGCGACCATGTTGCCTCTTCAGGATCTTCCGCATCTCATTGAGCAGGTATTGGAGATTCACAGGATTGTGCCATGGTAATAGTGTTTTGAGGTTATGGTTCATTATCAGGAGGTTGGCGATAATGGATGCCGGTTCGTGACGGGGGCAAGAATGAATTATTGTGAATAATTATTGTAAATAAAAAAATTTTTTGTATAATGATCGTTTTAAAGTTAGTTCGTTTAAATCCCCCTTAATAAAGGGGATTCAGGGGTTATGTTTGTTCTTGATTATTTTATAACTCCTTTGCCCCCTTTGCTAAGGTGGACTTTCTACACCAGTCACGTATAATCTGAATGCAGAACTTTAGCCCGCGTAGCTCAATTGGCGGAGCACGTCATTCGTAATGATGAGGTTGTCGGTTCGACTCCGATCGCGGGCTTTGATTTTACTGGGGTTTCAGGCTGTCGACACCTTTCCGTTTACCCCGACTGTAGTCAAATTGTAGTCAAATTTCTCTAAAGCCTCGATTCCGCCCCTCAAACTTTCAGGGCAATGATGAGCGTAACGCTGTGTCATTTTAATGTCGGAATGACCCAGTAATTTTGAAATTTTAAACAAGTCAACGCCCTCTTGCGCCAGCCGTGTTGCAAAGGTGTGTCTGAGATCGTGAAAATGAAAGTTTTGTATATCAGCCCTTTCCCTTGCATTGTCAAAACCCTTCCTTAAATTACTGCGATCTCTCTTGGCTGACTTATTACCCGGAAATACAAAATTACTTCTCAAACTCCCTATCTTTGCCTTCTCCATCAAGATATTCAAGGCAATTTGATTTAATGGCATAGTTCTTGGTTTGCCGTTCTTTGACTCCTGAATAATGATTGTCTTGCGAAAAAGGTCAACCTTGTCCCAAGAAAGAGAAAGCAACTCGTCTTGCCTTAAGCCGGTATGCAAATCAAAAACAATTACGTCCCTTAACCATTGTGGAGCATTCTCAACCAACCTTCGTTCCTCATCGCCTGATAGCCAGCGGTCTCTTTGATTATTCTCCCGCTCCTTTGGTATCTTAAGACAGGGATTTTCCTTAATCCACTCCCATTGTTTCACCGCCAAACTAAAGGCTTTTTGAAGCATCGCCAGTTCCTTGTTTATTGTCGCTGGCTTCTTACCCTGGTTCTTCCTCGATACCTTGTAATCGTTTATCATCTTCGGCGTTATTACCGACAACCTGGAATTACAAAAGAATGATAAAAGGTGTTTTGAGGACGTTGCATAACTCCCCTGCATATTTCGGGAAACCTTTGGCGCATGTTCTTTCATGAATCGCTCCATCACTTCCTTAAAGGTCTTATTCTCCCCCTCATGTCGGTCAAAATACTTGCCCTCAATCAACTTGGTTCGTAGCTTAGCTTCAATAGAAGCAGCAAGCTTTTTATTGCCCGTCCCAAGACTCTTTTGAATCTTCCTGCCTTCGTGCCTAATACACGTCCACCAAGTCCCGTCACGCTTATACATACGCACCCCCTTTCTCGTGACCGGAAGGCGTCCTTATGACTCCCAGAATTATACGTGCTTTAGCATACATCGGCAATAACCTTTCTAATAATTTTTTCAGAATGTTCAGTATCACGTTTTAAGGAAGCCATAAAACTATCAATATCATTCAAATCAAACAGGACACGACTCCCGACTTTTACGGACGGGATGCGCCTTAAGCTTGCCCATTCATAAAGCGTTTTAACGGGTATAGACGTATACCTGGAAACCTCTTTGACACTTACGTATCGTTCTTCTCTCGTCGACCTAGACATGTAGGATTCCCCCCTGAAGGCATTCCGAATCGTTTTTAGAGGGCTTAACCCTATGTTTTACACGTGAGGTTTTACTAAATTTTGCCTTTATTCGACTCCCCCCAACACGAAAGGGATGTAAAAGACAAAGACGGTTTCCAAGTAGCAACCTTCCAGTACAATCCCTAACCTCCTGTTTAGTCTCGACACAATCCAAACAATGAGCCTTAATCCGTCTAAGCGGAGTTAAAGGCTTATCGTTCAGCTTACAAACCTGACTACTACATACAAACCTTTCTACGCCACCCATACACCAACAACACTCTGACCTTATCGCCTGAGAAGGCGTTAATCGTTTCGCCATGCCTACACCCCCCCTTAATTCGCATAAATAGATTTATACTTGCCAATAAGATCACACCGGCCCAACTCCTTAAGCGTCTGACATACGGATTGACCCCCATTCCAGTAATGGTATTTCTTATCGCTGTTAAAGGGAACGACCAATACCCCAAAATCAGTGACATATGGTTCAACCTGTTCCGGTTCGCAATTCTCCCCCATGATTGCCATGCGCTCAGCCAACAGGTCTTCTAGCAGCGGTTTTAGAAGGGATTCTATCTTACCCTGCTTAATAAACATCTGCGCCGCCGCTTCAGGTAACTTTACAATACTGCCAGCAAGAAACGTCTTAATCATCCCGCCCACCTTAACACTAAGGTCTTTAGTAACCTTATACATTGCTTCCCACCTCCTCTGCAAATTCGACTTCTGGGATTTCCTCGGTGTCTAATTTCTCAACACCTTCAAAAGGGTTTTCGCCAAAGTCTTCTAAGGGAATTTCTGTTCTGCTTCCAAAATTCTCCGTCACTTGCGTCACTTGCGTCACTTCATCAGGAGTGAGCGAAGTGAGCGAAGTTTTTAGCAAGTTTTCTATTTTCTGGTCTTCCCAAAACAGGTAGCGCAATCCACCCGTACTGCGTTCAACTGTCAACTTAAATTCCTCCCTCAGTATGTCAGCAAGTTTTTTGTTTGTGATGTGTGCGTATCCTGACAAGCCTTCGTTATACGTCTCGGCTATCCTAGACAGTCTAAGTTTGCCATTAGCAACTTCATCCCTAAGTTTATAGATTGCGTCTATAATCCTCTTGTGTTGTTCGTTGACACCAACTTTCTTTTTGTCGTATAGGCGTAGTATTTTCCCCACCTGTCCAAAGTAGTATTCCGTCAACTTGATTGCTCCCCGAATTGTATCCTCACTTATTTCTGGGGGGATACGCTTCTTGTCGAAACTCTCAACCATGTGTAGTAGCGTTGCGAATTTCAGCGAATACAGATGTAGCTTTGGGATAAACCCTCGAACCTTCTGTGTTAGGATCGTTGCCCACTGACCATATTCGTCATAAAATCTCACCCATTGGTCTAATGCCTTCTGACTTAATACTAGTGTTTCTGGATTAGTAAACCCAGAATCGTCTAGCCTGAGTGGTAAATCAAAAAACCAGCGAGTTAAATCCTCCCAATAGGCTAAGGCTTCATCGCTAACGCTAGAGAAATTAAACTTTAGTGGTTTAACGTTGGGGTAAGTAAAGATAAACCTCTGAATAAATCCTTCATGAAAACTATTGTCATTGAATATTCTGGGTAACACTTCTGGTTGGATTCCCCCAACGATAGACATCCCTACGTTAGGGACGAATGCCGTACTACCCTTCCGATCAACCTTCAATGACTCACAATTGAAAATACTAAGATACTGTTGTCGCCCATTCCCTTTGCTCTTATACTGATCGATACCATTGATCATACCCGACAACTCATCTTGTAGGCTTAAGACTCCCCTCGGCTGACTCTCGAAAGCTGGTACCAAAGATTCAACAGTGCTCTCACCAACATAATACTGTTCTAGTTTTGGTTGTTTTGGACGCTCATCAATATTTCCTTGATCCTTCCTGTGTCTTGACAATTCCACATCATATTGTTCTGTCTCCAGCTTAAATCTGCGGTATGCTTCCGCTTGTCTCTGTTTGATGGGGTTAGACAACATACTAATCAGGGGTGACTTTGCAGAACCTGATTCCATTACAACCGCAACCCATAGAAACGGAGGAACGACAAATCCTTTCTTTGGTGATACCCTTACGGCGTTGCCGATACATGAGCTTAATATCCCTAATGAAACACTTGCCGCAACCTCATGACTAACGCCTATGGTTACGGATACCTCAGATATTAAGCCTTTGAATTTATCAGGGAACACATCCATCGGAAACCCCAAAACTGGGATCATCTCTTTTGGCTCGTCCTCCTCCTCCACTACCTCCACTACAGGTGACGATGTTGGCATCCACTCAGGAGCGTTCTTAACCAAATCAAGAAACCTGTCTTGGTTATTGCCCTCAGTCCTCACCCAATCAATGACGTCCTCACCCTCTGCCAACCCCGGTAACTCTACCACCCGCAATGTTTCAACCTTACCATGCAAGACATTCGCTATCTTGTTAGCGTAGCCCCTGCCTGGACTGTCGTTGTCTGGTAAGATGACTACCCTTTTACCCTCAAGGAATTTAACGTACTCCTCCCGCCAAGGTGAATTCGCTCCACTATCAAGACAGGTAGCAGGTAAATCCCACCCAGTGAGTAAATCTGCCTTGCCTTCACCCTCAACTATAGCGACACACTTAGAATCAATAATCTTTGGTAGGTTGTAAAGGACAGGATCACCGCCTCTACCTGTTGTCCACTTATCGCTGTCCTTATGTTTAAAAATAAACTCCTTTGACCGTCCATTACGCCCCGGTTCAATTCGTTCCTTGATATAACGAGTATCACCTAACTCATCCGTATACTTAAATGTCGACACAACCTTAGATTTAACTTCTTGATTCGCCATACAAAACCTTTCTCCTAGCTGATTAACTGCTGTTGTAAAATCTACGCTTTCATGCCTTTGGTAAAACTCAAAGACATCCCCTTTTGCACCGCATGCAAAGCAGTGATATAACCCCGACTCAAGGTTCACGCTCAAACTTGGATTATGATCATCGTGGAATGGACACAGCCCTAACGCTTCAGGTTTACCATTGACTTTCAGAGAGGGGATATGTTCTTTGTAAAACTGGGTGAAGTTAATGCCGTCTAAGACTTGTTGCTTATTCATACGCACCCCCTGAGGATCAGTAGGAATACTATGGGCAGCACGAATGAAAAATAAATCTGAAGATTTTGAAAAAATTCTGTTGCAGATTGCCGAAATGCCGATATAATATAGAACATAGAAAGTTGCTCCTCAATATTGATACCCGACTTACTGCGAATAAGCCGGGTATCGTCTTTTAATACCCCTGTCACGATAAACTCACAGTTACTCATTCAAAACGTATTCATAATTTAATCCTCCTAATAAGACACTCTATTTACTTCCCCTTAGCTTTGCGTACCAACCTCAGGATTAGTTTGTTCTTTTTTATCCTTTCGACTGGATTCTAAATAATACTTCTTTAATCCGGTCAATATCACTTGCCCTATAAAGTCTCTGCCTACCGCCTACCGTCAAGAAATCCTCCGACTTCAAATACCGCGAATCAAACAGATAATCTAACCGGTGTCTGGGGATATTCAGAATCCTCAAGACCTCCTTTAAACTAAAAAAACGTGTTTCTTGCTCAACCATATACCCCCCCTGTGATAAGATGAAAGAAATTAAACCCGACACTAGTAATTATGGTTTTTGAGAGGGGGGGGTAGTGACATAAAAAGCAAAAAAATAATAAATGAATTGTTAGTTGCTTATATTAAAAGACTTACGACTTTGATTAATGGTACGATTAGTGAGGGAGTGCCTGGATTTTATTATGAGCAAGGTGGACTGGGTTTAATAAAATCGTAGCAATTCTGTAAAGCATGGAGAACGTTGAATATGCAAAGATATGTAAAGAGAAGTGAATATGATTGATTTTACATCTACCCCTTTTTATTCTTCATTGTCTTCAGCAACGAGTTTTTTTAAAAGAGGTTTGTACTTTTGGTAGATACGAATGACTTGCCTTCTTGAAATATTACATAATTTACTTATTTCAGCGTATGAATGTTTTTTTTGTTTCAAAATTAGAATCTCAATATTGCGCTTCTGAATACCTCGTTTGAGTAAAACGGCTTCTAATTCTTCAGGATAAATCTCCTGCGTCGTCTTGTGTTTGGTTGACCTTGGTAGTGACTTGTTATCTGTCTCGTAATCTTCTCTTTCATCTAGATTATCTACAACAATCTCTTTGCCTAGCTTATAATGTTTATCAAGTTGTTCGCTCAGAAGCTGGCAAAATCTGCCTTGCATGTGGCCGCTTGTTATGCTTTTCCCTTTTGTGTCTTTTGTGACACCAAATAACCATGTATAGAGATTTGTTTTTTTGTTAGGTCTGAATGAAAAACTATTAAACATACGAATGGCTTTGGGGGTTGTACGCCATCTTGTTTCCGCATTAATAGGGCTAATCGGATTTAACAAAACCACTACGTCAAAAGGGTCAATAAGTGGGAATTTGTTTAGTCTTTCAGGTACTTCTTCGGAAAGCCAATATATGTAAAAATTCTCTACAGATTTAGGGATTTTAAAATTGGCGGTTTGATTAAGACTATCCAGAATCATTTTGGGCGAAAATCCGCCAACTATAAGACGCAAAAAAAACATTGCGTCAGCTCTTATATCACCAATATGTTTCTTTAACCGCCTTTTTACTGCCATTTTTACCGCTATTCCCTCGGCTACATTTTGGAAAAGGCCGCATAGCTTATCTATGGCTTTTTCGTCTCTGTTCAAAGCTCTTTTGATAGTATAGGTGACAAGTATTCTGTCCAAAAGGTCATTGCTTTTCATTTTCTCTGGTGTTAGGGTCGGCAACCAGAGTTCGTATATGTCCGACACTGAGCGTAGAGGCTCCGGCTCGATGAATGGTAGGAGTTCTTCGGGTATATCCAGCACCTTATTAGTGGTGGTTAGTTTACCTATCTCCGGATACTTCTTATCAAACTCAGCTTCGCTTATAGGCGCTACTTGTTTGCAATACGAGAGGTAGTATTCATATCTTTCGCTTAGCCGAATATTCCTGTTGTCTGCTCTCAAAATCCCCAATTCCCTAAGCTCCGTATCTTCAACGATAGAGTATTTTTCGGGATTATTGATAAGGTTTTCAATGTCAAGCTCTTCTTTTAAGTTTATATCTTCTCCTATGAATTTGAGATTTGACTTATACCCAGGAGGGAATGTAATGTCGCCTAGGTTTATAAGCGGTGTGAGAAGCTTCTTAAGCTTTTGTTCGGTTGAAAGTTTGTTGTTCTCCGCCACTTCCTTTATTGCATCGAAGTATTCTTGTATAAGCTTAGCCTGACTGTCGCTGTCGGGTAGAGCGTATTGCCTCTCTGGTACTTCTACTATAAAATCGGACTGGCGGAATTTGTGAACGCTATCAAATTGTGGAAGATTAAATTTCTCAGCTTTATGCGCAAAAACACCGGTTGATAAAGCGTCCTTTTGCTGCGGTGATAATCTCTCATACCAGTCAATACCTGATTTTTGCGCCTCATCAATTGTCCCTTTACTTAGAAAGCCATTCTCTACGCACCAACTTGGAAAGTCTACCATTTCGCTACCTCCTTAAGATAACCCTTGATAGGAAAGTAAGGGCAGGCCGTCAAGGTCACGGACTTTTCGGGGCTAGATTCTCTATACCTTAGTTGCATTACACTGCTGAAAATCGAATTTACCTTGTAAAGCCTTCAGATTTCTTTCTGTTTTTTCATAATCTCCCAAATACGCCATCATTAAACTTTTCCATAATTTACCGTGATTAGGAACACGAAAATGCAAAAGCTCATGAACAATTACATAATCACCTATTTCTTTGTCCAATTCCAGAAGTTCTGTATTGAAGTTCAGATTGCCGTTTGTGGAACAAGAAGCCCATTTATTTTTCATAGGTCTTAAGGAAAGGGATTTTACATCAATCCCCAATTCCCTCGAAAAATAAAAAACCCGCTCTTTAAACTCCGCTTTATCTTGCCATCTTTCCATAGTCAACACTGTTTCCATAACTAAATGTTCTGTGCCTTTTCCAACAGATTAAATAAGTAATTTACAAAACCCACGACTTTATCCATGTCATCTTCAATTGAACCTAACACGCCATATAAAGCAGTCCTTAATTCCCTTGTTTCCTGTCCGCTTCCCTGCCAATGAGGAAATTCTTTAAAGGTATTCCTAATCTTTCTTGTAGTACCATCCGGGTCTTTCATTTTCTTATCTGCCAGGACTGTGTAAATAAATGATGCCAGACTATCAAAACCTTTTGCTTTTTGTTCTTGTTTTCGCCTGATTTCGCTTTCAATTAAATCCGTCAATTCATTCAAAATACGTTTTGTTTCCTCCTGCCTGTCCTCATACCGCTCATTTATCTCCTGCGCCCTTACCGCCAAAGGAATCAAAGACAAATCATCTGAATTCTCCGCCACATATTTATCAATGCTCTTAATCAGGTTGATAACCCTGACATTATCGTTCCTGGCCTTTTCTTTAATCTTCTTTAAGGCATCCTCATCAATCTCAAAGATGTCAAAACCACCATGCACTTTGTATATGTCTACATGTTCCCTGATCAATTGATTGGTCTTTCTTAAAAATTCCCTGTCCATGTTGATCTTTTTGGCAAAGGCATTTCTCACAATAGCGTATATTTCAGAGATGAAATTATAGTCTTTTAAGTATGGTCTTAAAAACGCATCGGGCGAGATAATCTCATAGAGAGCCTCCAATTCCTTGTAGAGTTTGAAAAACTCCTTTCTCTTTGACTTGTCCTTGAAATGCTCAATTAACTTGTCAATTTCTTTGTCTGTAATGGGGAAAGATACTATTTTTAAATATCCTGGAATATCCTGCTCCATCTTTGTCTTGAACAGGTTCTTCAGCAAATCAATACTCTTAATGACAGCGCTTACTTCCTCAGAATCAAACGCCAATGCCTTCTCCAGCTTGTCAAATATACCGATAAAGTCTAATATGAAACCATGCGGCTTTTTCATATTTCGTTCTTCGTTCTCATAGGGTCTGTTTACCCTTGCAATCGCCTGAAGCAGGGTATGGTCACGCATTGGTTTATCCAGATACATTGCATAGAGAATAGGGGCATCATAACCTGTGAGCAATTTCTCAGTTACAATTAATATTTTTGGGCAGGTATCCTGCTTAACAAAGGTCTTTCTGATTCCCTTTTCTTTTTCTGCTGTAAGATGATATTCCTTGAGATGTACCGGGTCATTGTGATTGCCTGTATAGACTACCGATGAATATTCATCTGGTAAATAGGCATCCAATGCCTTTTTGTACAAGGCGCACGCCTCTCTATCCACACCCACTAAAAATGCCTTATATCCCAATGGCTCTACATATTCTTTATAATGACTAGCAACGAACTCAGCTACCTTATCAACCCTCTTTGCGCCTTTTAAGAAATTGCGGGTGTTGATTGCCCGCTCAAGGATTTTGTTTAATTCGTCAATATCACTAATGCCCTCTGCCTCTGCTAAACTCCAGAACTCTTTTTCAAGGGTTTCTTTGGGAACTAAGAGTTCATTAGGCGCCAGAGAATAATATAAAGGCAAGGTCGTGCCGTCTCTTATTGAATCTGCAATAGAATACTTGTGTAAGTAGCCTTTCTTATCGTCTATGCCAAATGTCTTAAATGTTCCCCTGCCGTGAGCAGTCTTATCAATGGGTGTGCCTGTAAAGCCGATAAATGTGGCGTTGGGAATAGCCGCCAATAAGTAATTGCCCAAATCTCCCTGTGTCGTGCGGTGCGCCTCGTCAACAAGGACGTAAATATTTTTGCGAAGATTTATGTTGGCAGGCATATCCTGGAATTTATGTATCATAGAAACGATAATGCCCCTATAATCGTTTTTGAGTAGTTTGTTCAAGGTTGCGATACTCGTGGCTCTTTCTGCGTGGTCTGTACCAAGTGACTCCAGATTACGCACAAGTTGGTCTTGCAATTCGTTGCGGTCAATGAGCATCAGAATAGTAGGCTTCTCTGATTCAGGCGCTTTGAAGAGAATTTCTGCCGCCTTTATCATGGTATAAGTCTTGCCGCTTCCCTGCGTATGCCATACAAGCCCCCTGTGCTTGGCAGGGTGATGTGCCCGCTCTATAACCAACTCAACTGCTTTAGTTTGATGCTGGGAAAGGATATATTTGTTTAATTCCTCATCTTTCTCGGCAAAGATAATGTAGTCCTTGATGTAAGCTAAAATGCGTTCTTTGTTGAAAAATGTCTTTACCTTATCCTCAAGCCTGCCTACTTGCTCTTGTTTCCAATTGAAGATACTTCTCTTGTTCATATTCCACGTTACGCCATAAGAGAAGCCGAGCGATTCCGTAACCGTGAACATCTGCTGTGGTATCATCATTTCAGGCGTTTCTTTATGATAGCGTCTTAATTGGTCTATGCCTATGGCAATTGCCTCATCTAACGCAGCATTCTTGCACTCAATTACCACTACAGGTATACCATTGATGAGAAATACTATATCCTCACGGTTGCCATAATGACCATTGAAGTAATAATATTCCTCAGTCACCTGATATATATTGTTGCCAGGATTATGAAAATCTATGAGGATAAGATTGAATTCTCTGTTTTCTGCTTGAGAATAAAAGGTCTTTTCGCCTTTGAGATATGCAAGAAAATCTCTGTTGCCCTGTATGGTGTTTGGCAGGATGCTTAACTTTCTTGTTAACTCCTCTTTGGCATCTTCCAACTTTAGATTAAACTTTTTTGCCTTCTGATAGAGGATGTCGCCAAAAAATACCGAGGCGTTGTGTGCCCTGTCTTGAATTGAAACAGCATTTGCATCAAAATCCCTTTTGGCTTCAGCGTCGGGGCGGGAAACTATCTCCCAGCCCAAATTCTGAGCATAC
>CAZBCT010000009.1:29536-49456 GCA_964490485.1 uncultured Candidatus Brocadia sp.
ATCTTTTCCTGCATTTCAATGGCGGATTGGATTTTGGAAAGGACATAGACTATTGAATTTTGTTCTGAAATGGACGGAAAAGGAATTAGTGTTTCTCCAAGAATTGTTTTACTTAATCTTTGCCTTCCGGTTGATCCCTCCATTTTATTGGCTAAAAAAGACCTAATATTTCTTTTTAATAAATAGTAATACAAATATTGTTTGTTACTTATCCTTTCTTTTTCCTTGATAGGGATGACCTCTGTGGTAGCAAATCCGAATTTATGTTTAAAGTCCACAATTGCCTGTTTTCCATTTTCAAAAGACGGTGTTATTTTGGCTATCAATAAATCCCCGTTTTCAATATAAGTACCGCTTGATATATCACTAATATCTCTTAATTCAAAATCCCTTACAAATAATCTATCATCAGGTATTAAGTCCATAGGAATAAAAGGAACTTGTTTAACCTTCTCAAAGTTTTTTCCTTTTGATTTATTTTTAAAATCATATACCTCGTCAATCCGTTTAATTATCCAATCTTTGGGTAACGATACTAGTTCAGTTTCATTAATCCCGGTCATCTAACACCTATCTTTTTCAATATGTCTTTTAAATCCTTATCGATCCTTTTTGCCTCGTCTTCCAACCCGTAGAGTTCTTCCACAATCTCAGCGATGGGTCTATGCTCCTCTGCGTCTGCGGTGTGGATATAGCGGGATGGTGAGATGTTGTAATCGTTCTTGATAATCTCGTCTTTACTCACTACCTTACTAAACTTGTCTATCTCTTTCCACTTCAGAAACGCATCCACAATCTTCTTTTGGCTTGCTTCAGGGATAAAATTCTTGGGATCGCCTTTTTCAAAGTCCAAAGAGGCATTGACTAAAAACACCTTGTCTTTTTCTGCCTTATTTCTATTTAAGAATAAAACAATGCCCGGTGCTGTCGTATTGTAAAAGAGATTTTCAGGCAGATATAAAACACCCTCAACCAAATCCTGCTCAATAAACCACTTCCTGATTTCTTTTTCCTTGTTGCTTGAGGCGTTTCCTGAACCCCTTGAAACCGCGCCGGTATCTAACACAATGGCAGCCCTGCCATTGTCTTTTAGGCTGGCAAGGACGTGCTGCGCCCACCCCCAGTCAGCGCTGCTTGTTGGCGGTATGCCCGCCTTGAAGCGGTCTAATTCATCATTCTCGTAATCCTTTTCCACAAAGGTCTTTTGATTCCACATGGGATTCGTAATCACCAAATCAAACTGCTCAAGTTTATTGCCGTCTTTGAACCTGGGGATTTTCATGGTATCGCCAATCTCAATCCTGCCCTCCATGTCGTGGATCACCATATTCATATTTGCCATTGCCCAGGTAGTGCCAATAAATTCCTGTCCATAAAGCTTGAGGGGCGCATACCTCCTTAAAGACTGCTTTTTCATCTTTTCATCTAACACCAACTCACACTTAATCAGAAGACCCGCTGAACCACAGCATGGGTCGTATATCTCCATCCCTGATTCAGGGTCTAATATCTTTGCCATAATCATACCCACTTCGCTAGGGGTATAGAACTCGCCCGCGCTCTGACCTCCGCCCTCTGCAAACTTGCGGATAAGGTATTCATAACTTCTGCCAATGATGTCAGGCTCAACATCGTGTAATCCTAAACGTTTTTGACTAATCTTTTCTATCAGCTTGATCAAACTATCTTCTGAAATATCCCTTTGCCCGTGAGTCGTGGCATTGAAGTCTATACGGTCTATAATGCCTTGTATACGGGAATTAAATTTAGCAATATCCCGCATAAAACTGGTCAGTTGCTCGCCAACCTTGTCAGTTAGGGTTCTGATAACCGACCATGTATCGTCCTTTTCAGGGTCTTTTGCTTTTAACGGCAGGTAGAAACGGACAAGTTTGTGGTCTTTTTCTATAAGTTTGTGCGCCTTGGTTCTGCTACCCACCTGCCTTGCAATGCGGTTTATTTCATCATCAAAGACGTCACAAAGCCGTTTCACAAAGACCAGAGGCAGGATATAGTCCTTGTACTTGGGGGCATCCTTCTCTCCGCGTATCACGCAGGCAGCATCCCAAAGCCACGTTTCTAACGATTTTTCTTCGGTTGGCATATCTCTCGCTCTTTTTTTACATGAATCGTTTTATTAATTGATTTAACTGTTCGATTTTCATTCATTTATTTCTTGTAATAATTGGAGTAATTGCTAACAAGAATTTGTTTGTATGAATTTATAAGTTAGTATAGACGCGATCAAGTCTTTAAAATCTCTTGCTTTGTCTATTTGTATAAAACTTTTGGGCAGATTTTAGCATTACTCAACTTTTAACGTTCTTCCGACTCGTTCGGGTTAGGTTTGTACGATAGACACGAAAATCCATTTTCATGGGTAGCTGGCTGGTTATAATAGCAATTTGCAGGAAGAAATCAATACAAAATCATTCAGATAAAAAGACATGAATACTTATCAAAAATCCCTCAAAGCCAGTATTTATCATGATTGATTTTGTTTTTGTTTCTATAGCAGCGGGTAGTTCCGTGAGAAAATTCAATCCGCATCTGTTTTTATGTATCTTTTAGTAACAAGGCATACTTCAACAAGTGCGCGGATGGGTTTGAAATGATTTATTGAAGATGTGCTGGATAATAGCTACGATAAACTTCTTCCGTCGTATATAACTAAAAGGCTAAACATTTAAGATTTAAAATACAACCATGCGAAACTCTTTTTTGATTCGGATATATAGTAATTGATTATATTTTTAAATTACAGTTTACATATGCTGCGGAATGGTATAGAATTTTGACAGAAAATCAGCCGCAAAGGAAGTGAGAACAGAAATTTCGGAATAGCCATAAACTCCTGGGGTCAAGTCATCTGGATGCTATAAATAAAACAAGTTCCTAAATCAGCTATTTTCAATACAACAACAATAAATTAATTCTATACATTCATCCAAAGTTAATTTTTCCCTTTCAACAGAAGTTAAGTCGTTTATTTTCATCTTTGCTTCTTCCCAACAAATTCCTCCGAAATAGTCAATAACTTCGAGTCTAAGCACCTCAGTTATAGTCATAGAATTAGAGGCATCATTAATTAAAAAACCGTGGTCTTCCAGGTTGTCAAAATGATTTGAAATAACTTTAACAACACTTTCATACTCGTCTGGATTTTGCTTCCAATTATTTATGTGCTTGTCAATTAAATCCCCTAATAAGAACTCTAACTCAATTTCAAGGGGTTTTATATATATGCAATCTTCGGCATATTCTAGATAGTATTGAACATCTTCAAGTATCCACTTAAATCGTGAAAACTCCTCTAACTCTAAAAGCTTATCTATTTCTTCTTTTAAATTACAAAAATATTTTGAAGTAATAATTTTTTGACTAAGCAGGTCTTTAATTGTATATGTTGTCCAATCTTTTTCTTGATTATAGTGTGTTAGAGTTTCTAGCAGCACATTGAAGTTATCAACCTTTCCCAAAATACATCGCGGAATATTATCTGTGTATAGTATTTGCTCTGAATTCATTGTTATGCTATCAACCTTTCTGATTGTATACTAATTGTGCAATAGATAAAAGAGAGCAAGTGATAACACTGTATAAGATGTGATCACCCTCTTTTCTTTTTTTCGGATTAAAATTTTTCAAATGGCGACAAATTGTCAGATTTGGTTTGCAGCCGGTAGCCACCATTATTATCTTTTGGCCACGGTAGTATAATTCCCAAAAGCGTAGCTGAGATTTACTGACTACAAAAAAATAGCCTGATATGCCATCTCTGACATACCAGGCTACATGTCTAACTTCCTCATTACATACACCCCTTTCTGTTTTTCCATCGGGTTAAGGAAGCATTATATTAACAGTAACATTTCAAAGACTACGACGCACTTTATATACTTTTGATATTTGTTGGACGGGCCTTATTTTAATGTTACTGATAATTTCAAAGAGCTTTAAGAGAGGAACTAAGAGCGGTCGATTAGATACATCACTACAACCTTTAGTTCATTTTTATATCTTGAGGAACGTTTAACCTCATTAACTCTCTCTTAGTTCCTTTCCAACTTTATTATACCACATTATTTGATATTTGCCACTTTTTCAGACTATTTACCAAAATAATATCTCTTATTTTTCGTGAGTATCAAAGGATAAAAATCAGTTTTTTTAGCCCTTCACGTTTTACATAAAAGGAAACATGACAAGCCCGTATTTTTCTATAAATACATGAGTAGCTATTGGAAAAACGCTAACTGCAAAAGTTCACGACATTTTGGATGTTTTACAGGGTTTATTTTTTGCTTTACGTGCCGAAAGGTTAACACATTTAACCCCACTTGGTCTCCATGATGGAGAAATAACACCCTTGTGATGATAGCGTTCAATCAACGTGCACCAGGTAATGCAGAAATCCCCATATCGGTCGTTGATCTCATCCATGGCGCGTGTAGCTGCCTTTTTATTCCTGTCTTCTCTGAAAAGAGGTATTTGTGATATGTTCTTCGTGAGGTTGGAAACACTAACACCTATCAATCTGATTGGTTGTTGCAACCGTATCGTATTGAGAATGTCTTTTGCAATAACATAGATGTCTATACTGTTATTTGAATGTATCCCCACTGTGGTACGCTTTGTAAAGGTACTAAAGTCTGAATATCGCAAGGTAAGGGCAATTGTCCTGCCTGTATAGCCACCACGGCGTAACCGTCTGCCTACCATCTCAGATAATTGGAGGATATATCGCTCCAATGTCTCAATATCACTCACATCCTTATCAAGTGTCATACTGTGCCCAACCGATTTGGCGTCAGGTTCTTGTCCAGGGGGTATAACAGGGCTGTTATCTATACCCTGAGCCATGAGTTTTAACCGCTCTCCAATAACACCAAATCGATTTCTTAGTATATTTACGGATGCCCGTCCCAATTCACCGCAGGTCTTAATCCCCATGTTTGCCAGGTGAGTTTTGAGCCGTTGGCCTATGCCACAGAGTTCTTTCGCGGGCAAGTTTTCCAGTAATTTACCAATATCTTCTCGTTGTATGACCACAAGGCCATCTGGTTTTTTCATATCGCTACCCAGCTTTGCTAAAAGTTTGTTTGGTGCAATGCCGATAGAGCAGGTCAGATTCCCAAGTCTTTGTCGAATATCTTCTTTAATTTTTTTGGCTATAATCTCTGCCCTGCCAAAGAGCGGGATAGACCCAGTGACATCCAAAAAAGCTTCATCAATAGAATAGACCTCTACAATGGGGGTATATTGCAGATATATCTCTACAAGACGACGACAGGTATCTATATATCGACCCGTATCGCCTGCTACAAGGATAATATGCGGGCATAAACGTTTCGCTTCATATTTGGTCATACCGGTCTTGACTCCGTATGCCCGTGCCTCATAAGAGGACGTAGTAACTACTGTCCTTTCATTTGAGCCGATGACCGCAATAGGTTTTCCTCTGAGAGATGGATTGATCTGCTGCTCCACCGAGGCAAAGAAGGCGTTCATATCGATGTGCATAATAATTTTGTCCATTTTATTATCTCAAAGGTAGCTGAATATGGGTATGTTAAGATTTCAGAGTTGCCATAAAGTCACCAAGGATGCAGGAGAGACAGGTTTAAAACCCAATGTCACAAGGAAAGAGAAAAACTAAACGCTAGCATCCGTTTCCAGTGAATGGAGCGTCCACACTAGGGTATCGGTGCTGTAAGAGATATCGAAAAGATTAGCGCCATCTGTGACCGTGAAATGGTGTATGCTGGCCTTTCTTGCTTTTTCCGTCCAGATGTAAGTAATCTCCTTGATGTCATATTTTCTGTTGCTCCATACAAACCAGACCGGTTTGAGTTTCTTTTTGTTGTCGCCAAAAATGGCGCCCACTTTGATTGGTTCATGGACTTCTGTAATCATAATACCTTTACCAAATTTAATTGCCCGGTGTTTATCTTTTCATAACCATCGCAGGTTGTTTGTCTAATTGCCTTATTACAGCGACAACCTTTCCGATGATGCTTATACTGGAGGCACTCCCTTCTTTAATAACAATCGGCTTCATCGTTGGATGCTCAGGCTTCAATTGTATCGTATCGCCCCTTTTGTAGAACCGCTTTACCGTTGCCTCATCATTGATAAGAGCAACAACGATCTCACCATTATTGGCAACTGGCTGAGGAACCACAAGGACAAGGTCGCTATCCAGTATGTGGGCTTCAATCATGCTATCGCCTACCACCCGCAAGAAAAAGGCTTTATTATCACGGCAAATTGATTTATCCACGGGAAAGTACCCTTCGATGTCTTCTATGGCAGGATGGGGTATACCCGCACGAACCTTTCCCACAATAGGTACAGACCTCACATCTAAGCTTCTGGCAGACACATCAACAATCTCAATGGCACGCGGGCTGTTGAATCGCTTTTTGATGTATCCCTTGCGCTCCAGGATATCGAGGTACTTTTTTACAATATTGGTACTAGAAAGCCCCATAGCATCCATAATTTCCCGAACTGTAGGAGGATAGCCTCTTTCCTGAAAGTATTCCTTCAGAAAGTTAAAAAAACTGGCCTGTTTTTTTGTGAGTGTTGAATTTACAGGTTTCGGCTTATTGGTGTTCATATGTTCACCTATTGTATTTTTAAGCACTTCCCTTGTCAAGTTTCATCTATAAATATTTTTTAGATGCATACAGAAATGAAATCCATGATAGGTAAGTCAATGTGTGCAACGATTCACTTTTCAAATTTTCTGCACGCACCCTCGAAGACAGTTGACTTGCTACAGGAGCACAATGGCGTCAGATAGGGGGTGGGGGTATGAATGGACAAAGTTCCAAAAACCAACGTACCTAACCCAACGCCCCTTAGCTAGTCTTCTCAACGGCTTCAAGTTTTCATCTCTGGTAAAACCTTTATGCACTCCCTGGAACTCTTTACGTCTTTTTACGTCTAAGAGTGTAAGACTTAATACCCCTTCGACCTACACACGCTGAGTAAAATCCGAATCGTTTCTAGATGTCAAAACCCCCTACTGAGTTCATTGTTTTTTGTAAATTTTATTGTCGACACCTGGAAAAAGTGGGGAAGATTCTTTGTTTTCCTGTAACCTGACTGATACTCTAGCAGGCAATAATTGTCATAACTTATTACCCAAACAGTAGTTATCGTTCTTTGTAACATAAGACAGATTATCAGACATTACCCAGAAATACCCTGATTTTAAAGGCTTCTGAGGTTTTCCCCACTTTTCGATGGACGACATCCAACAAATTCAGCTACCAGGGATCATCGTTTTCTTGCGGTTCTTGCTTCGTAAATTCGGCACTTATGACTTGCCCTGCAAATCCTTCCCCACTTTCACCCTTATCTATGTATGCGCTCAAGTCAACCAAATCCGCTCCCACACTAGCACTAATGTTTACGTTCATGTTGCGGGCTATTATCGGAGATTCACGGCGTTGTTGTTCTCTATAAATCTCATGCGCCTCCTTCAAGCAAACTTCCTCTTTTTTTGTCAGCTTATGGTTCTCGTCGGCTTTTAATGCTTGCTCCGCTATCTTCAAGGTTAACTTGGCTACGTTATGCCCCATTTTCAGCATATCAGGAGCAACTAAATTATAAGACTTAATCCGCCTCTCCAATGCGTAAGCAGCCTTTCCGTTGTCATTTCCTTTATACCCCGACAGTTTGTAGGCTTCCTGCACCGCCTTTCCTGATGCTCTTAGTATCGTGTATGTTTCTTGCTTCGGTCTCAGTTTTGGCTTGTTTTTACTCATAAAATCCTCCATTAATTGAACGAAATTACTGTAGTCAAATTGTAGTCAAACCCATCGGAATGGGTAGGAAGCTACAGGAATAGACAGGAAATAAATTTGTGTTGCAAGTTATGATAAGGTAAGGTATTATGGTCATATAAGACACACTTCCGGCCACTTGCAAAAAATGGTAAAAAATACAAAAATGTCATTCGTAATGATGAGGTTGTCGGTTCGACTCCGATCGCGGGCTTTAAATATCATCAAAAAAGAGATACCAGGTCACCCTCCCCCCTCCGAACTTTTCCAAAATTGGTAAAAAAACACTTTTCTTGCGATGTATCAGAATACTTCAATTCATGAAAAGGTCAAAGGGAAAATGCTACCAGTCAATACACTGTTATGGTAATTAATAAAAAAAAGGTATTTGTGTTAGGTCTTGACTCAGTGCCTCCCGAACTTATTTTCGATCTCTGGCTGGATCAGTTGCCGAATATTCAACGCCTGGTCACTCAGGGGAAGTATGGTGAGATGAAAAGCACGATTCCTGCCATTACCTGTCCGGCCTGGATGTCCATGATGACAAGTGCCAATCCCGGCAGGCTGGGAATCTATGGATTTAGAAACCGGTTAAGGTATGATTATGAGGGGTTATCCTTTGTAAATTCAAAGGCCGTTCATGTGGATACCATATGGAATATCCTGTCAAGATTGGGAAAAAAGGTTGTAGTAATTGGGGTACCCATGACCTATCCACCCCAACCGGTCAATGGATGTATGGTTACCTGCTTTATGACTCCTGATACAAAAGGTGAATACACCTATCCTCCCGGACTGAAAGCAGAGGTAGAAGCCGTTTCCGATGGCTATATCCTGGATGTGGCTGAGTTCAGGAGCGAGAACAAAGAATCTATTTTAAAAGATATCTACGCCATGACGGAGAAACGGTTCAGGCTCACGAGACATTTTATCCGTTCAAAAGAATGGGATTTTTTTATGATGGTAGAGATGGGGACTGACAGGATACATCATGCCTTTTGGAAACATTTTGATGAGGATCATCCACAACATGTGCAAGATTCAAAGTATCGGAACGCCATCCTGAATTACTATAAATATCTCGATAAGGAGATAGGTGAGACTTGTAAACTTTTGAATCATGACACCATGACCCTTGTTGTGTCCGATCACGGAGCCAAGCGGATGATGGGTGGCATCTGTATCAATGAATGGCTGCTCCAGAACGGTTATCTGAAATTAGTGCACTATCCCGCAGAGTCTACTCCCTTCAACAAACTCATCGTCGACTGGGCAAATACGATGGTCTGGGGTGAGGGTGGTTATTATGGACGGCTATTCATGAACGTAAAGGGCCGTGAACCCAAAGGGGTCATTGCTCCCCCGCACTATGAGCACGTGCGGAATGAACTGATTAAAAAACTGGAGGATTTGAGGGATGAAAGGGGTAATGCTATCCTTACGAAGGCCTTTAAACCGGAAGATATCTATTCAACATGCAACGGCATTCCACCCGATTTAATTGTATATTATGGAGACCTTTCCTGGCGCTCTATTGGAAATGTTGGTACGAGGACGATTTGGGCAAGCGAAAACGATACGGGTCCCGATGATGCAAATCACTCACAATATGGCATCTTTATCATGCAACATGGCAAAGATTTGGATGGGATGCGGCTCCATGGAGTAACTTTGTATGACATTGCCCCGACAATTTTGTCTTACATGGGCGTCACGGTACCTGAAGACATGGAAGGAAAGGTTATTCAATAGTGGTTAGCGCCGCCCCTCAATCCCCTCTTGGGATCAAACCCACCCCTGAATCCCCTCCCTGGAGGGGATTCAGGGGTGGGTATTGTGAAGGTGGAATCGGTGTAAATGCCAACGCCTTAATCCACCCATACCTTAAAAGGTGAATGTACTATGAGATATTGAAAGGAGATATAAAAATGAATAAAGGGTTTACCGTTTGGTTTACGGGATTATCAGGCGCTGGGAAGTCCACCCTCTCTCAACTCCTTGAAAAAAAGCTGAAAGAATGGGGGCGAAGCGCAGAAATACTTGACATTGACACGGTCAGAACAAACCTCCTCCAGTGTCTGACTATCAATAGACATGACCGTGATATCAGCATCCAGAGAATTGCTTTCGTCTGTAAGTTACTAACAAGAAATGGCGTGGCCATTCTTGCTCCTACCATTTCTCCTTACCGGGAGGCCAGAGAAATGGCACGGAAGGAGATAGGAAATTTCGTTGAGGTCTACGTAAAATGCCCCTTGGAGGTATGTATCGAGCGAAAAGTGAAAGGTTTATCCGAGCGGGCGTTAAAAGGCGAGATTGCGGGTTTTGACGGGATTTCAGAACCGTATGAAGAACCACTCAACCCTGAGATTGTGGTAGAAACTGATAAGGAAACCGCGGAAGAATCTGCAAACAAGATTTTCCAAAAATTGACAAATCTTGGTTACATAAGTCGGGCTGGATCAGCCAGCCATGTCTATTCCCCCGAAGAAGAAGACAAGATTAAGGAGCAGTTATCGCATCTGGGGAATATTTAAGTAATGAAACAGTACACTATTACTATGAAAAAACGCAAAAAAACTGGAGATTGAGAAGCTGGGAAGTTGAGCAGTTGTTTTTTCCCCAACTTCCAAACTTCTCAGTTTCTTAACCTCACAATTTCTTAACTTCTCAACGTCATTCTCTGTGAGGAGCTAACGATTGCTAAAAGTTTGTATAATACTGAACGCTCAATCATTTGATGATCTTCTTCGCCGCATAGGCTTCTTCCACCACTTGTTTCGTCTTCTTTGCAAACTTGGCAATAAGCTTATCCAGCTTCGGGTTCAGGATAGGGCTTGCTGCCTTTGCAATCAGGCCGAAAAAGGCATTGTCGAACTTCAAATGAACGGACGTCTTCACCTCTTCATAAGCGCCTGCCTCGTCATTTCGCGTGGTGTAGCCAACCTCTAATACAATAGAGCCTGAAAAGCCAAAGAAAACTGCGGCGTTGCCGTGTCCCAGATAGGTAGCTTTCTGGGGCTGCCGTTCCAATAGCTCAAATTCCCCGGTGATGTGTTTTGACGGCATCTCTATGCCATAGCGTCCATTTCCTCTGACCTCAAGGATCAACTCCTTCTTTTTAAAATCCTTTCCATGTTTCGTGAGTTCCTCTACGTGTTCGATAAAATATTCAAGGGTTTCCCTGTCGGTGCGGACAACGAGGGGTTTCTGAACCCGGGTGATGGTGCTATTGTCAATGATATCGCGCACCCTATTGTTTTGCACAGATGCTGAGTACAAAGGGCTGGCGACTAATATGAAGATGAGAAACGTCAGGGTAGATACAGGCAAACAAGTTTGTTGTTTGACTGTTTGTTCACAACGAAGTCCACGCCACCGATTACTCATGAAATTCTCGAACATAAAATTTATCAAAGTAAAAATTTGGATTCTACAAGGCAATGCTATCAATATCAACAAACAATTATGCAGTAGGTTGGGCTGAATGGAATGAAACCCAACGGGATTATGTAAATGTGAGATAGGAGACGTTGGGTTTCGCTTTTGGCGAAACTCACCCTACTGGTATTCTCATGGAATATCAGAAATAAAAATTTTAAATTCTTAACTCTTTGTGATACACTGATGCGAAAAACGGTAACATGAGACTTTAGGTTTGAATTTCTGTAATGATTTAGTTTTTTGAAAAAGTAGGGGCGAAGCATTTGCCAGTTTAGGTATGTATGCATGTATGCCACTTATAGCAAATGCTTCGCCCCTACACGGCGCGGTAAACATCGCTATTATTGGAATTTTTCAAAAAACTAAATCGTTACGTTTTTCTTTTAACTGCTCGCCCCCAAACTCCTGTTTGGGAGCGTAATGGACGAGAAACTCAGTTTCTCTGCAATGGTGTTCCCAAACAGGAGTTTGGGAACAAGCAGTAGTGGTTTATTTAAGGACAGCAAAACAATCATGAAAAATTTCCTGTGGGCGCTTAAATTTCTCACGATTATCCCTATTGACAGGGAAGACAGGATAAAACCAAAGAATTTTAGTCATGTCGTGTCCTGGTTTCCCGTGGTGGGTTTCTGCATTGGCCTTTTTCTGTGCCTTGGTTATCTGCCGTTGTATGCCTTTTTCCCCCCTCTTGTTGCAAACGCCCTGATTATCCTCATTTCTATTGTTATAACAGGCGCACTGCATCTCGACGGACTTGCTGATACCTGTGACGGCATTTGGGGTGGCTGGAATAAGGAAAAACGACTTGAAATCATGAAGGATAGCCGCATCGGCAGCTTTGGGGCTATCGGGATGATTGGTACGATCGGACTCAAATACGTCAGTTTGCTGAGTATCGGGGAAATCGCTGCGACAAATATTTCACCCTTCAGTGGATGCATAGCATGCGTTTCCTGCTCTATTTCGCCTGTCGTAATACATAAGTGTGTTGCGTTGATGGTTATGCCCGTTGTCGGGAGGTGGGCGCAGGTCTGCGCCGCAGGGGTATCGACGTATGCCCGAAATGAACCGGGTACCGGAAGTTTTATTACAGGAGGCACAACGCGAATACAGGTATTCTACGCATCAGTTTTCCCGCTAGCCTTATTTTGTTTTTTTTACCATCTCTATGGATTTCTGATATTTGCAATAATAATTATTTTCACCTTAGGTTGGATTTGGTATATTAAAAAGAAAATTGGTGGGATGACGGGAGATACCCTGGGCGCTACCAATGAGGTTGTTGAACTGATGTTCTTACTAAGTCTGTTGATATTTTAATGAAAAAGGAAGTAATCATTCTGAATTGAGAATTCCGAAGAGTCGTATGGTATTCCAATGGCCAAAATAACCTTTGTTCTTGGTGGTGCACGGTGCGGAAAATCTGCCTTTGCAGAGGGACTCGCCAAAAAGTATAATAATGTGGTTTATATCGCTACGGCAGAAGCCAAAGACGATGAAATGCGTGAACGGGTTCGCATCCATCGTGCCCGACGCCCATCGAACTGGAAGACGATTGAGTCTCCTTTCCACGTAGACGGGGTTGTCTCAGGTTTAATCGGCAAGGCAGGCCTTGTTTTAATTGATTGCATTACCCTCTATATTACGAATATGCTTTTGAGTGTTGAAACAAATAATTCCACCGCTTGTTCTGAGGTGCAGACAGTGAGCCCACACCAAAGACAGCAGGTGATTCTTGCAGAGATTCGTAAACTGAGTCAGGTGTGCCGTGAATCTGGATATGATGTGATTCTAATATCGAATGAGGTTGGTTTAAGTATCGTGCCTGACAATGCCTTATCCCGCGAATTCCGGGATATCGCCGGTTACGCAAACCAAATTCTTGCCGGTGAGGCGAATGAGGTGTATTTTGTGCTGGCGGGAATTGCCCAGAGGATAAAATAATGGATATTTATCAGTTTAAGACCTTAATGAATAAAGGCAAAAGTTATCCGATCTTTGTCTTTTATGGAGATGAATCATTTTTTGTCCATGAGGCGCTTTCTACGGTGAAAACTCATGTGCTTAAGGATAACGATCCCGCTTTAGCTTTGGTTGAACTCAACGGCGATGAAATATCCGGGGGTATGTTGTTCGATGAATTACGAACGATACCGTTCTTTCCGGGTGTAAACAAGCTGGTTCTTGTTGATGAAGCGGATGATTTTGTTGAAAAAAACCGGGGTATCCTTGAAAAGTATTTACAAGCGCCTGCAAAACGTGCCCATCTGGTGTTGGTATGCAATAAGTGGGATAAACGAACAAAAGTGGCAACTCTTGTAGATAAGGTTGGAATTTCTCTTGAGTGTAAAAGGTTAAAGGAACACTTGCTGCCGAATTGGGTGCAGACTCATGCACGACAATATAAAAAAGAAATCACTGCCCTTGCCACTCAAAAACTGGTGGAGGATGTAGGTAGCAATCTGGCAATTCTGGATAAACATCTTGAAAAATTATCCATTTATCTGGATGAAAAGACCACTATTGATGAAAGGGATGTAGATGCCCTCGTGGGTGTGGATCGGGACCGGACGGTATTTGAGCTCACGGAGGCCGTTGCACAAAGAAACGTAACGCTGGCGCTGAAAGTATTAATTCAAATGTTGTCCCATGGCGAAGATTCGGCAAGAATTATTAGTTTGTTGGCCTGGCAGATAAAGCGGCTATGGAGGGCAAAACAACTGCTACAGCAGGGAAAAAACGAGCAAAAGGTCGCCGCCGAATTACAGATCATCCCGTTTTTTACAAAGCGTTTTTTTGAACAGGTCAAACGGTATAGCGAGGAAGACCTGGCAAAAAATCATGAACTTT
Source organism: uncultured Candidatus Brocadia sp. (assembly GCA_964490485.1). Classification (GTDB taxonomy): domain Bacteria; phylum Planctomycetota; class Brocadiia; order Brocadiales; family Brocadiaceae; genus Brocadia. The sequence goes on from CAZBCT010000009.1 coordinate 43,627, forward strand.
TATTAGAAACCGACCTGAAAAGCAAGACCGGTTCTTTAAGCACCCAATTATTGCTGGAACTGCTTGTGTATAGACTCTGTGCCTAATGCGAGAAAAGTTATGTGTTGCTTTATTTACGAACTGATAACTGGATATCGAAGCAAAAGTCAGTTAAACGAAGAAAATTTCTCTGTTAGGAGAAATGAGAATGAAAAGCAAAGATCGTAACAAGAAAGATAGTTGCAGATGTGCTTTAAACACCCCCCCCTAAATCGAGTGGACGTAGTTACGGCTATGCCGCGTTATAGGGTATTTTTACAACACCGTGATTTGAGAAAGGAAAGAATAATGAAGTTTTTTATTGATACGGCGGACGTGAAAGAAATTCGTGAAGCTCACAGTTTAGGCATCCTGGACGGAGTGACAACAAATCCATCGCTGATAGCCAAGACGGGAAGGCCTTTTCGTGAAACGATTGAGGAGATTTGCTCCATTGTAAAAGGTCCTGTGAGCGCCGAGGTGGTAAGCCTGGATACGGAAGGTATGCTCAAAGAAGCACGGGAACTGGCAAAGATCGCCGGTAACATTGTCGTCAAAATTCCTTTAATAAAAAACGGTCTGAAGGCTGTGAAACGATTAACGGAAGAGGGCATTAAAACCAATGTGACCCTCTGTTTCTCCTCGAATCAGGCCCTTTTGGCGGCAAAGGCCGGCGGTACGTATGTAAGTCCCTTCGTCGGGAGACTGGATGACAGGGGACAGGCGGGCATGGAGCTCATACAGGAAATCCGCACCATATATGATAATTATGGCTTTCAAACGGAAATCATTGTTGCCAGCATCCGCAATCCTGTACATGTCCGTGATTCCGCGTTAATGGGGGCGGACGTTGCAACGATCCCCTTTAATGTCTTTGATTTGCTTGTTCAACATCCGCTTACGGATGAAGGCGTCAGGAAATTTCTGGCTGATTGGGAAAAGGTGCCCAAAAAGTAAATCAGAAATACGAATTGCGAAATTTAAAACTTTTTCCAAGGAGTATTTGTCAAGGTTGAGCAATACCGTGTTTAAGCTCACAAAAAGCAAACTCGATATCTTTTTTCTGGTCTTGACGTTTTTACCAGTGATAGTCATGCGTCTGGTTGTCTATCCCATTACCTTTTGAACCCTCAAAGAGGAGATCAGCAAAAACCTGGAGATTGACGTGCATGAAGGTTATGGAGCGGTTTATACCTTGCGGAATTATATCATGTCTATCTTTGGAATGGTGGCAATCGGGGTTATTATTATTGCCTTCTTTCTGGGGGAAAAAATTTCCGCACCCATTCACTACCTTACGGGAATTTCAAAAACCATTGCCAATGGGAGTTACCGTACAAGGGTTGATTATCAATCAGATGACGAAGTGGGTGCACTGGCCCATGCTATCAACAAGATGGCAGAGACCCTGGAGAAAAAGTCGCAGATGTCTGAGTCTATGACTGGCGAAAAGAGTATGTGAAACCGCACGATGATAAAATGCGGATAAGAAGCGAGAGATCGGCTGTTATGTGGCCTGGCTGGATTCGTACGGACGGATGGAGGGGAATTTCATGACACTAAAGAAACTACAAAAAGATTTGTTTGACACAAAGGCGCGTGCGATAAAAAAGGCTCCCCTTGCCGACCGGATGAGACCGCGGGATTTAAAAGACTTTGTCGGACAGGAACACCTGGTGGGCACCGGCAAAATCCTTCACAGACTTGTGGAAAACAAAGAAATGGTGTCTCTGATTTTTTGGGGACCTCCAGGCGTTGGAAAGACAACGCTGGCTTTTATCATTGCCCAGACAATGGATGCGCATTTTGTCTCGTTTTCAGCGGTGTTGTCAGGAGTCAAGGACATCCGGGGTGTCGTTGAAGACGCGAAAGAGCAATTGAAATTTTACGGAAAAAAAACCATCCTCTTTGTAGACGAGATTCACCGGTTTAACAAGGCACAGCAGGATGCGTTTCTCCATCATGTGGAAGACGGCACGATCACTCTCATTGGAGCAACGACCGAGAACCCTTCCTTTGAGGTGAATGCCCCGCTGCTCTCGCGGTGCAAGGTGCTGGTGCTGGAACAACTCACCGACGATCATATCAAGGGTATTATGACAAACGCCCTCACGGATAAAGATCGGGGGCTTGGTAATCTGAACGTGGAAATACAAAACGATGCCTTTGATTTTTTGGCGCGCCTTGCGCAGGGAGATGCGCGGGTCGCTTTAAATTCCCTGGAAGCGGCTGTCATGCTTGCAAAACCCGATCAGGCAGGTAAACGGATGGTGACTCTGGAGACGGCCCAGGAAACAATACAACGGAAGGCGCTCCTCTACGACAAAGGAGGCGAGGAGCATTATAACGTCATTTCCGCCTTCATTAAATCCATGCGTGGGAGTGATCCTGATGCCGCCCTTTATTGGCTGGCGCGGATGCTGGATGCGGGTGAGGACCCGCTCTTTGTTGCGCGTCGCATGATCATATTTGCCTCAGAAGATATCGGCAATGCAGATCCGCAGGCTGTTCAACTGGCAATTGCCGTTAAGGATGCATTTGACTTTATCGGTATGCCAGAAGGTTGGATACCCCTTGCCCAGGGTGTTACCTATCTTGCCTGCGCGCCAAAAAGCAACGCATCATATATGGCTTATCTGGAGGCATTGAAGGATGTCAGGGAGAAAGGTGCATTGCCCGTGCCGTTTCATATTCGTAATGCCCCCACACCATTAATGAAAGACCTTGGATATGGGATGGGGTACAAATATCCGCATAGTTTTGGTGGATATACAGAGCAGGTTTACCTGCCAGAAGAACTGCAAGACAGAGAATACTACAAACCAACGGAAAACGGATTTGATAAGGAGATCAAAGAGCGTCTTATCCGGTGTAAAAAAGACCGCAACCTGATAAAATAAAGCAATTTTATCCCTTATAAAGATCACTCATTAAAATGTTTAATTATTTTGAATTTAAAAAAATTTAAGGTATAATGTTGACGCATATTTTTTTGATTATATAGTTGGCGCGGCAATAAGTATACATGCACCTGTCATTGCGAGGGCAATAGCCCGAAGCAATCCCTATGGTATGGATTGCTTCGTTTCGTTCGCAATGACACATTTTTTATGTTTACTATAGCTTTGGGTAGAAAGGGGAAGTCTTATGCTAAAAATGAGTGAAAGGAGGAGAAACAACAGAGTTCTTACTACATTACTATCATTATGGTTGTATCGATATTTGGTCACAACAAGGCCGAAGGAATCTATGTTATTTTTTCATAAGGAGGAAAAACAATGATTAAAACAACCAAAGCAACCATAGCGGCACTCATTTCATGTTTCTTGTTGTCAATGTTTGTAGTTAAAATGGCTTTTCCTGACACCCTCAGTATCATTCGGGAGGGTATTGTAAGGGACTTGCAAGGTATCACACGAAAGCAAGCTGATATTATTACGACTTGGGTTGACGCCCGAAAAAAAGATATACGGGTTACTGCCCATAATTTACCTGCATACCGTAGTTCCGTAATCCAGGAGAACATGGAACCGGATTTTTCCAAACCCCTTGAATATCTCACTTTTATAAAAAATGTGTATCATTATAAGGAAGTTTTTATTGCAAACCCTATGGGTGTAATAATTCTTTCAACGGATAAAAACAACGTAGGGATGGATGTCTCCTCTGCACAATATATTCAAGAGGCATTAAAGGGAAAAACGTTTTTTTCTGATATGATGCCTTCTACCCTACCTATTGAGAATGAATTTGGCGAGCTGGAGGTAGGACTGCCCACGATGTTTGTGTCTAGCCCTGTTACGAATGAGAAAATGAATCTCTTAGGAGTATTGGTCTTCAGGCTTGATGTGAATGAACTCATAAAGCTGATACTACCCATGAAAGCGACAGCATCAGGGGAAATTTATTTAATTAACAAAAATGGACTCATGCTTACAGAATCCCGTTTCACAGCCGATCTCAAGAAGAACGGTTTGATAAAAAAACGGGTGCCATTAGAATTGAGGGTGATAAATCCCAAGACGGGAAATCAGACCCTGGCAGTCCAGCAATGTTTGAAGGGAACAGAAGGATTCAATGACACGGGCTATCTCGACTATCGGGGCACCAGTGTGATCGGTTGCTGGACATGGCTGCCGTATCTGAATTGGGGACTTATTGCCGAAATTAACGTGGATGAGGCATGTAACGAGGTCCGTAAATTTTTTCAGGATACCATGATTAAGAATCTGCGCGGACTTATGCACCGGCAGGTCAACCTGGTGAAGATGGCCATGGAAGGGCACAAGAACAATGCGAAAGCAATTGCCCGTAAACCGCAAACAATTCATTATACAAAGGGCGTTGGATCTGTCGATGAATTTGTCAGTGCTCTCAACTATTTGGATTTCATCAGGGATGAATATGGGTATAAGGGCATATTTATCTGCGACACAGCAGGGGTTATAAAGTTAGCTACCGAGAAAAATTTAGTGGGTATGGATGTTTCCGGAGAAGACTATTTTGTTGAAGCAAAAAAACACGAGGTCTTTGTTAGTGATGTAAAGCCTTCAACAACCCCCATCCTCAGTGAATTTGGCAAGGTCGAACGTAACATACCAACGCTGTTTGTATCCTCAGTAATCCAGGAAGTTAATGAGACTTTTGCCGGTATGCTGGTACTTCGTGTTGATATGATGGAGCTGAATAAACTTATGCATAGTATTGAGATTGGAGAAAGTGGCGAGACATATCTTATCAATTCGGATGGTGTTTTTATCACCGAGTCGCGATTTGCCATCGAACTTAAACGGAATGGTATGATAAAAGACAGAACTGCCCTGGAGCTGAAAGGAATCAATCCCAAATCGGGAAGGTTAACAAAAGGAATTGCTGAATGTCTGAATGGAGGCGAGGGATACGATGTCACCGGTTATCCTGACTATCGAGGGGTGCCCGTATTAGGAACATGGTGCTGGATTCCGGAATACGAATGGGGTGTAATTGTCGAGATCGATCTTGACGAGGCATTTCGTAAGAGTTCCGCCTTTTGGGGTATTAAACAGTATTTTTAAAGATACAGTCGAATGCAGTAATTTTTTTTCTGAAGGCAGGGGCGAACGGCAGTTCGCCCCTGCCTTTAAATATTGTCTGGCACGCGAAACTGCAACTAAATCCCCCGTCCTCCCCCTTTATCCCATAGGTGTAAAGTTAAACGGTTTTCTGCTGGCATCTTCTTATTGTCCCCCGCTGGCGGGGGGATCAAGGGGGTGGACTGGCAGTTTAATTCCGTCTATTGTCAAAAGCTGAGTTGAAACCAACAAAAATAGCGACCCGTCTGGTCGCTTTACAATGTGGAGAGCATAAAGTCGCTGCCATAGTCAGCTTAATTTCAGGAATTTCAAAGCTGAAATTCTTCGGCCGTTTTAACATCCTTCATATGCCCTCAGAACGGCAAGGAATACGAAAAAAATGTCATTCTGAGCGGAGCGAAGAATCTAAAGGTTGTGAAATTTCAAACAATAGTTTCTCCCCCTCGATGGGGAAGGTTAAGATGGGGGTGAAATAAGAATACTTACCCCCCCTAGCCCTGCCCTTTACCCACAAATTGATACTAAAAATATTAACCGCTCCTCAGGAGAAACCCCTCACACATGAGTTGCAATTGAGAATAACCGTTCCACATTAACTGATGCCCAGCAGGCGGATCGCCGGAGCGTCCAAGGTGACCGCCAATCTTTGCTACCAATTTAACCATAGACCCCAAACAGCGCGGAAGGGTAACTATTCAGCGTATATTCGCTCATACTTGCTATGAGCGAACAAAATCAGG
>CAZBCT010000010.1:0-48324 GCA_964490485.1 uncultured Candidatus Brocadia sp.
AATCTCTTTCGACTGTGTTACACAGGCATGCGTGGCAAATTTTACCGCGCCGCAATCGGTATGTCCCAACACCAGCATAACGGGAGTATTGAGAACAAAGAGCGAATATTCTATGGAACCCCGGTTGACAGCAAACTGATTCCCGGCATTTCGGATAATAAATACCTTGTTGAAAATGTCTTTCCCTAAAATGTCGCCCTGCACACGGGAATCAGAACAGGTAAGCAGAGTAATGTACGGATTTTGGTGTGTGGCATATGCCAGAAACTTCGTTGATTCAGTATTCTTTACAAACGCCTCATTATGCACCAGTAAGTGCCGAAAAATATTTCCAATTTCCATATCCGACTCCTTAGTATAGCCAACCTGTTCATAAATAATCCTTTAAAAATAGTGAACGCTCCCTGTTTCATGTTGTTTACGTTGTCTCAAAATATTTTTTATGTTCCCAATCGGTTACCTGTATCCGGTACTCATCCCATTCTGCCATTTTTGAATGAATATATATCTGGTATGTATGTGAACCTAATGCCTCTTCCATCACCTTGTTCTTCTTTAATTCCTCAATGGCCTCACTCAGGGAACCGGGAAGAGTAGCAATATTTCGATATGCCAATTCGTCCTTATTGAACTCATAAACATTCTCTTCTACAGGATTCGGAGGCGTCATGCCTCTTTTAATACCATCAAGCCCCGCTTCAAGCATGACCGCGAGGGCGAGGTAGGGATTATTACTGGGGTCAGGGCATCTCAACTCCGCCCTTGTTGCCTGCTCCCTCCCATGAGAGAACCGAGGAATCCGTATCAGGGCAGATCGATTCCTTTGCCCCCAGCAAACGTATACCGGCGCCTCATACCCCGGCACTAACCGTTTATAAGAATTCACGGTTGGTGACAGGATGGCGCTCATGGCGCGGACATGCAGGAGTTGCCCGGCGATAAACTGCCTTGCCACCTTACTCAGTTTATATTCGTCCTTTTCATCAAAGAAGATATTCTTTCGCGTTTTCATATCGAAAAAACTTTGATGACAGTGCATCCCGCTGCCACACACCCCAAAGATCGGTTTCGGCATAAAGGTAGCGTACAAATCGTGTTGATGCGCAATCGACTTTACCACCTGCTTAAACGTCAGGGCGTTTTCCGCCGTCTTCAATGCCTCGGCATACTTGAAGTCAATCTCATGCTGACCAGGAGCCACTTCATGATGGCTCATTTCAACTTCAAGCCCCATTTTTTCCAGGGTAAAAATGATATCTCTTCTTACATCTCCCGCAAGGTCTCTTGGTGAAAAATCAAAATAGCTTCCTACATCATGCGGCGTGGGCTCCACCTGTCCATCGCTTTTGGGTTTGAACAGGAAAAATTCCAGCTCAGGGCCGACGTTATACTCAAAATTCATCGCCCGCGCATTTTTAAGAGCCCTTTTCAGGATATACCGTGGATCACCTTCAAAAGGGGAACCATCAGGCATAAACACATCACAAAAAAGCCTTGCCGTTGGCTCCTCCGTCTCCCAGGGAAGCAATGAATAGGTACTCGTATCAGGCTTTAAATACATGTCGCTCTCACAAATCCGCGTAAACCCCTCGATTGACGAACCGTCAAACCATATCCCCTTTTCAATGGATTCCGCAAATCTCTCTACCGGTATGGTAACGGCCTTGATATTCCCGTTAATATCGGTAAACTGCAGTTGAACAAGTTTCACATTGTCCTCTTTTGCCCGATTGATAATCGCTAAATCTGTATGCTCACTGGTCATGAAAATTTCACCTTTCTATAGCATGGTAACGTAAAAAAATGGAGACTCGGTAAGGCCTTGTAATTTTAATCATATTGCTGCCAAAAAACAAGTAATTTATAACCAGGGTTGCACCCGGTTCGTCCTTGACACTAGAAATATGGCATGCTAGTATTTGTTAAATTATAGGTGTTCGGCGACCTTTTATCTGTAAAGCGACGAGGCTCGTCGCTCTACAACCGCAGCTTTGAAATTCCTTAACATAACATAAATTCGGAACTCGTATGGGAAAGATTGTAGCCGTCTGTATCAGTGAAAAAAAAGGCACTCAAAAGCGCGATGTCGGCACCGGCAAGCTGATTGAGCATTTTGGGCTCGAAGGAGATGCACATGCCGGAAAGTGGCACCGCCAGGTCAGCTTACTCGCCCGGGAAAGCGCAGACATTATGCGTGAAAAGGGACTCACGATCAAAGACGGCGCCTTTGGAGAAAATATCGTTACGGAAGGCATCGAACTCAAATCCCTCCCTATTGGAACCGTTTTAAAAATCGGCGACGACATAACCATCAGGATAACTCAGATCGGCAAACTGTGCCATGACCGGTGCGCTATCTACTATACGGCTGGCGACTGCATTATGCCCAGGGAGGGTATTTTTGGTGAGATCATTACGGGCGGCACGATTCAAGCGGGTGATGAAATTGCAATCCTCGAACAGGATGCGGAAATAAAAACAGAGACATGATACGGGCAGCTATTCTAACGCTAAGCGACAAGGGTTCACGGGGCGAACGTGAGGACAAGAGCGGCGAGGTGATCCGTAATATGCTTGCGGGCATTGACGCCACGATCACGGACTACGAAGTCATCCCTGACGAAAAGGAACTGATTACAAAAAAACTCTTCGAATTCGCCTTAAAAGCAGACCTTATCGTTACTACAGGTGGAACAGGCGTAGGCCCCAGAGACGTTACCCCTGAGGCAACGCGGGCAGTCATCGAAAAAGAATTACCCGGTTTTGGAGAGGCTATGCGCATAGAGGGACTGAAACATACCCCCCGTGCAATGGGGTCGAGGGCCATTGCCGGCATTTACCAACAAACCCTCATCATTAATCTCCCGGGCAGCCCCAAAGGCGTTGCTGAAAATCTGGCTGTTGTCCTCCCCGTCATACCCCATACCATTGGCCTCATCAAGGGCAAGGTAAGCGACTGTGCCAAAGACCGCGAGAAGCACGCGTAATCAGTCGAAATGAAGGATTCTGCCTGACGGCCTTAATTCACCCTCTTTACCTATACTTTTTTGGTAGGATGGACTTCATCGTGAGCGCTCAATAAAAAGGGGGGGATTAAGGCGCTGTTTTTTGCGCCAAATCCACCAAAACCATATTAATAGATGAAAACGGTGGATTCGCTTACGCTTCATCAACCCTTACGTACTCTATCTGATATCTTCACGATTTCTTACATTTCAGCTTTCCTTATAGTTGTAATTGGTTGACCTTTAAAATAAGGATTGCATTATTCAATTTTCATGCTATATTGAATTCCGTTCCTTTGCTTAAATTTTTCGGCTGAAACTGATTTCATGCCAGCGATAGATTTTCAAATAGTCGGCCAGATTATTGATATCGAAATAATAGCAGTTGGGAATGCAATTCGGGAGTTACCATCACTGCAAAAACGCTATGGTCGAGGTCGTTGGAGAAAACTCAAAGGTGTTGCAACCGTCAGATTGTTTAATGGCACAACGAGACTTGCCGAAATACCTTGGTACGAAGCGCACGGCATTGGCAAAAAGAGAATGAAGATCAAACGGTATTTGGATTAAAACCATGAAACGTAGAAGCACAGCATTACGTTTTGCGATTTGCATCAATGATGGTGGTTATGTTGACGATTTGAAGGTGAGAACTGTTTATCAAGTTCTTCCCGATGAATCGGCCACGAAAAGTAATTATCTGAGAATTGTTGATGAAACCGGCGAAGATTATTTGTATCCATCTGTTTATTTTGTCCTGATTGACGCGCCTCGGGAAGTATAGCAGGCTTTTGCATTATCTAAGTTCCCTGCCAAATTCAAAGGAGAACGGAAAAGGGCAAGAAGACAATCCGGTGGCAAACACAAAGTTGCAAGGTAATACAAAAGTAGCGTTGAAAGTAAAAATTTTTTCCCATATCTTTAGGGTAGCGTTCTCATAGAATAATTTATCATGCGTTATCCACTCATCATACCCCTCCTCGGTTCTTATTACAGCGCGTTATCCTGATTGCATCACGCACCTGATCCAGTAATTTGGGTTGGACATATATTTAATTTTTGTTATATTGTCGCTAAATTGTTTACGAAGTTTCTTATATGGCCAAATGACCATATAATACGTCACAGGAAAGTTATATATGTACGAATAGCCGCATAATAAGGTGGCGATTAATGCGTTTAGTTCATGTTAATGAGCCAGCATCACATTCCCGGGAGAACAAATCCATGCCTCACTATTGGATAATTGCCCCGATCGAGTCGAAACCACCAGAGCTATTTGATAAAGTGTGGCAATTTGACATTGCCAACAACCTCATTTCCATTGGTTGGAAGGCGCTGGGGGATGTATCGAGGATGAGCAGGGAGGAGCTTTCCGCGGCTGTCGCATCAACCTATACGGACAAGCCACCATCGACGAAGGCACTTTATACAAATATGGTCTGGGCTTTCTATCATGAAATTAGTCCAGGTGACTTCATTATTGCTCGAAGAGGACGCAAGACCCTTGCAGGTGTAGGTAAAGTGAGCCGATCAGCGTTCTACGCCCCAGGCAAGAGTTCAATTCATAGGCATCTCAATTTCCTGGAGGTCTCATGGCAGGCACAGCCACGCGACAAAGTCTTCCCAAGTATCGTTTTTCCAATGCACACGCTCTCCGAGCTTTCAGATGAGCAATTCCGCAATCTCCTCGATAGACCTCCTGTTCCTCCGGAAATTCCTGAAGCGCTCGAAGATCCGAATGCCTTTGTGCTCGAGAAGTACTTGGAGGACTTCATTGTCAGCAACTTCGACACGATTTTCGAAGGAGGGCTGAAAATCTATGAGGATGAGGAAGGAAACGATGGATAGCAGTACTCTACCGAAATTGGTCCGATAGACATTTTGTCAGTTGAGCCGAAGTCAAAATCGTTCGTTGTGATTGAGCTCAAAAAGGGCAGGCCGTCTGACCAAATGATTGGCCAAATTCTTCGTTACATGGGATGGGTAAAGCAAAATCTTTGTGCGAGCGGGCAGGCCGTGAAGGGCCTTATCATTTGCCGTGATCCCGATCCCAAATTGTCTTACGCTCTGAAAATGACAAACAATATCGACGTTCGGTACTACAGTGTGTCGTTCAAGCTTGGGGAGGCTCCCTAAACTACGTGTGAGCAAAATAGGGTAGGCATCGCCTACCAAAAAATTTGAGCAATCGACATGGGGCCTGCACGAAGGCCATATCCTCGTGAAACTTGTCCTCGTGTAAACGGGGAACGGGAAATGGATTGAAATGGTTTTGATAGATTACGGCGGGCAATGCCTTACCCTGCTGACGGAGCTCTTCAGGGTTTTTTCAGAAAACTAAATTGTCACAAAATACTTAATGTTGGGCGTTAAACCACAGCTATCTATTTTGGGAGTGTCGTGGCAATGATCAGTAGAAGAAAATTCCTCATCTTTATAGGGACTGCTGCGTTATTACTAAAACTTCCAAAGTCTGCATTTTCTGCGGAACGACAGGCGCGCCTGGTAAGAATAGTTACCTACATTCCCCGTCACATATTCTTTTCAACACGGTCATCAGGCGACACCGTTTTGCTTACTGCTCTTAAACTAACTGATGACAACAAAACTGTGTTGGGTTCATTTTCGAACGGTCAGACGATCCAATTCGACTCAAATTCCTCTTCTCTAACCACCGTGCAAAAGAGCATAGATCATCGTGTTGGCCGTCAATCAGTTTTACTCAAGAGCTTAGCTGAGTGGGTCATTGACGCCGTATGGCAATCAGTCCACAACAAGCGCAATCCTAAAACTATTTCCCAACTGAGAGGTAACTTCGAAGGCTTTCAGAGACAGCTTGTTCTAGAAACCATAACACCTGTTAGTCTATACAACCTCGTGCTGGATACGGTTCTCCTAAACCAAATCAACTCTGTAGTATGGAACAGAGAAGCACTTCGGTTTGAAGTTAAATGATCTCGCTTAACTTTAACGCCCTAACAGTTGTGCGCATCTGATGCGCGTGCCGTTATGTGTTGAAAAGGACAAAGGGACATGATGAAACGATCTGAATCCCTGGAGTCAATTCCAGGAGTTGGCATCAAGATGGCACAGGCACTGCAATCAATCGGCATTCACCAGGTTCGTGACCTGAAGGACAGGAAACCTGAAAAACTATACAAACTCCTCGAACAGACTGTTGGGGCACACGTTGATAAATGCGTTCTTTATGTATTCAGGACAGCAGTCTACTACGCCAGACATAAAGAGCATGATCCAGACAAATTGAAGTGGTGGAAATGGAAGGACAAGGAATAATAGAAGAGCAAAAGACATACGATTACGCACATACTACGCTGAGAGACGACTGGAGCTGCACTAAAGGATTCGAGAGCTCCGCCTTGCCGTCTTACCTTACGAAGACATCAATCGTATTTTTCTATAAGGAGGGTTGTACGTGAACGAGATACTCATCGGCAAGGGCGAGCAGCCCGTCCACTTGCTGGCCAAATACGCTAACCGCCATGGACTGATTGCCGGAGCAACCGGCACCGGCAAGACCATTTCCCTGCTCGTCCTGGCGGAAGGCTTCTCGCGTATGGGCGTGCCGGTGTTCATAGCCGACGTGAAGGGTGATGTCGCCGGTCTGGCGCTGGCCGGTACCACCAACGAGAAGATACAACAGCGCGTTGCGCAGATCGGTATCAAAGATTACATTCACGAGGCCAGCCCGGTGGTGTTCTGGGACTTGTACGGTAAGGCAGGTCATCCGGTACGGACAACGATCAGCGAGATCGGTCCGACCCTGCTTGGCCGGATCCTCGAACTCAACGATACCCAGTCGGGGATACTCGATATCGCCTTTAAACTGGCGGACGACCAGGCCCTGCTGCTGCTTGACCTCGACGACATGCGCGCACTCCTGGGGTTCATCGCGGACAACCGCCAGGAGATCACAACGCAGTACGGTCTGGTCAGCACACAGTCCGTGGCTGCCGTTCAGCGCTCACTTTTGACCCTGGAGCGGGAAGGCGGGGAGTGCCTGTTTGGCGAACCGGCGCTGGAACTCGTTGACCTCCTACGCACCGATCTCAGCGGCCGCGGCATCGTCAACATCCTTGCCGCCGACCAGCTTATCCTGAAGCCGCGACTGTATTCGAGCTTCCTGCTGTGGTTGTTATCGGAGCTGTTTGAGAACCTGCCTGAGGTGGGAGACCCCGACAAGCCCCGGCTGGTGTTCTTCTTCGATGAGGCCCACTTATTGTTTGACGACGCCCCACCGTCTCTGCGCCAGCGGGTGGAACAGGTCGTGCGGATCATCAGGTCCAAGGGCGTTGGCGTCTACTTCTGCTCGCAGTTTCCGGACGACGTGCCAAACGAGATACTCGGTCAGCTCGGAAACCGTATCCAGCACGCCCTGCGCGCTTATACCCCGCGCGACCAGAAGTCGGTGCGTACTGCAGCGGAAACATTCGTTCCCAACCCCGGGCTTAATGTCGCTGAGGCCATTTCCCAGCTCGGCGTTGGCGAGGCCCTCGTATCCACTCTCCAGGAGAAAGGCATACCCATGCCTGTGGAACGCACGCTGATTTGTCCGCCGCGCTGCCGTATGGGGGCAATCACACATGAGGAGCGATCAGCAGTGCGGGCACGCAGCCCGGTAGGCCTCAAATACGACTCCCGTGTAAACCGCGAGTCGGCTTACGAGATCCTAAGCCGGAAAACCGCACCGGCAAGCGCGCCGGTAGCGCGGCCAGGTCAAACCCAGGCAGGTCAGAGGCCTGAAGAGGGTGGACTTCTGGGAGACTTGTTGTGGGGCACAAAACGCCGCCAGGGCCTGGCAGAAACGATGGCCAGGCAGGCCGCACGCACCGTTGGCAGCCAGATCGGCCGTCAGATATTACGCGGCGTGTTAGGCGGTATCCTTGGCGGATCACGACGCCGTTAGCCAGATAAATTAGGCTGACTTCGGCAATAACTTTAATCTCCCCTCTTAGTAATGCGACCAGACTGGTCGCCCTACAAAGAATTGCATGAAAGGAAGGAATAGATCATGGTTCGGGCATTCTTTATTATTGGTGCCCTGTCGGCATGTGTCGGGGTAGCAGCAGGCGCTTTTGGCGCTCACGGACTAAAGACTCGCCTGAGTCCGGAAATGCTTTCTGTTTTCGAGGTGGGGGTGCGCTATCAGATGTACCATGCATTTGCGCTTATGGCGACTGCATGGGCGCAAACGAGGTGGCCGTCTTCGCTTGCCGTCATCGGCGGATGGCTGTTTGTTATCGGAATCGTTCTCTTCTCCGGCAGCCTTTATCTGCTGAGCCTGAGTGGAATGCACTGGCCGGGTGCGATCACACCGCTGGGCGGGCTAGCTTTTCTGGCAGGCTGGGTTTGCCTGGCGTGGTCAGTTTGGAAGACATCGTGAGTTGTCTACGTTCGTGTTTCCAACGGCACCTGTTATACGCAGGGTGGATAAGGCGTTGGTTTTTACGCTGAATCGTTCAACTGAGCTCGCGACGAAGTTCACCTTTACAATACCCCACTCCTCAATTCCCTCCCTGGATAGACCATCGGGGGGGCATTGCTGGGCGCCGTACTTATGATACTCGCTGGCGTATTAACGCTGGATGAGGCATACCGGGCGGTGGATTTTAATACCGTCTTGTGTTGCCGGGCATGACAATCCTCATTAGTTATCTCAAGACCGCAAATTGCTTAAAATATCTCTCCTATTTACTGGTTACCCACGCCAGAAATTCCTTTCTTTTGCTGTGTTTTGTATCCTTCTCCCGCGGCATCTTGTCAGCGCAGTTTGTGAACGACACCGTCCGCCTGATGTTCACGCCACTGATTCTTTCGTTTTCCTGTTGACTTTGAATCATAAATTGCATAAATTATAGAACTTTAGTTTATGTATTTATGCTGATTATTTATTAATTTTCATTATAAGGAGTGTGTATTATGCCTACCATGAAGTCGGCTAAAAAAAGGCTCAGGCAAAACATAAAACAGAATTTAAGAAACAGGGCCTATCGGTCTGCGCTTAAAACGCAGATAAAGGGTTTTTTAGGTGTCGCAAAAGAGGGAAAGGTTCAGGAGGCTGAAGAGAAACTCCGGCTCACGGTGAAGAAGTTAGACAAAGCTGTCGCTAAGGGAATTTTACACAAAAAAACTGCGAGCAGAAAAAAATCACGTTTCACAACAAAGTTGAATCAGATAAAAGCATCAGCTCAACAAAAAAGCTAATTATTTCCGAAGCAATGCCTTGAGGTGGGTTTCTATACAGAGCGGAAGCGCTGACAGATGGTAGCCACCCTCAAGGCATGATACTATCCTGCCTTGACAATGTTTATCTGCAGATTTCATAATAATTTCCGTTAGCGTTCCGAAATCTTCAATTTCCAGGTTTAGTCCACCAATAGGGTCTTTTTTATAGGTATCAAAACCGGCCGAGATGAGGATAAATTCCGGTAAAAACTGAGCTGTACTTTGCTCCATGATATCTGCAAATAATTCTGTGTACTTCTTTGATAGTGTATCTGCCGATAGGGGTATATTGACCGTAAAACCCTTTCCTTTTCCCTGCCCGGTTTCTTCCTTCCTGCCGGAACCCGGGTAAAAGGGATACCGGTGCATGGAAAAATAGAATACCGTTGGGTCACCATAAAATGCATCCTGTGTACCGTTGCCGTGATGAACGTCCCAGTCAACAATAAAAACCCTTGCCATCTGGTATTTCACCTGGAGATATTTTGCTGCAATGGCGACATTATTAAAGAGGCAAAATCCCATACCGCGTGCGGGTGTTGCGTGATGGCCTGGTGGACGTATGAGGCAAAAGGCGTTTTCTTCTTCACCCTTCATGATCAGATCTATCGCCGTTAATGGCGCCCCTGCTGCATAAAGAGCGGCCTGGTATGATGCGGCAGAAACCACGGTATCGGCATCCAACCATCCGCCGCCCGTATCAGCAATTTTTTTAATGGCCTCAATATAGGCTTGTGGATGAACAAGGCCTATTTCTTCTCCTGATGCAGCGCGGGGTTTCTCCATCCGTAATTGTTCCCACAGGTTGTTTTGCCTGAGATGCGCTACGGTATTTTCAAGCCTGCTGGCATTTTCAGGGTGGCCGTATCCTGTATCGTGTTGCAGGGAAATATCGTCATAGATCAGTAATGTCATACCTTTTAAACCGTAATCCTATTCTTCGCCCGGAATGACCGTCTCTGTCATTCTGATGAGGAAAACAACGAAGAATACCGTTTTTAAAAATTTCCAAACAAATGATTCAAGCTTTCTCCGTGTCCTTTTGCGCCCTCTGCGGGGAGTTTTTAAAAATAAAATGTTTTCGCATTACCCTGAAAACGAATCATATAACAAGAAAATTCAGTTGATTATATTCCACAAAAGGTATAATATTCGCCTGAATTTAAGGTATTATGGTAAGCATAATAAATAAGTTACGAAGGGAAATGTCAAGGTTTTAATGAACGATATGCTGGCCTTACAGATGTTTTGCCGCATCTGTGTCGTTCTTCTCTGAAGGCCAGTAATAGGCGTCCGGCGTATTACGGGCGCCGAAAATGGCCGTGCCGATGCGCACCATATTTGCACCTTCTTCAATTGCAATCTGGTAATCGCCTGACATGCCCATGGAAAGGTATTTCATCTGTACCCGATCAATGGCTTCTTTGATAAGCGTGTCGTATGTCTCTTTCAACACCTTGAAGCACTTGCGAATTTTTATTTCGTCCTTGGTAAAGAGACCGATGGTCATGAGCCCACGTATCTTTAACGTATCATATTTGGCGGTCTGTTTAATCAAAGAAATTGCCTCTTCCGGTGCGATGCCATATTTGCTTTCCTCCTGTGAGGTGTTGACCTGGACCAGAATGTCCAGGGAACGGCCTTCCTGCAGGAGTCGCTGATCCAATTTCTCAACAAGAGACAACCGGTCTACGGAATGGATCATGTCTGCAAATTTAAGAACATCCTTGACTTTGTTCGTTTGAAGGTGTCCGATAAAGTGCCATTCCGTATCCTCGTCTTTTAAGACCGCATATTTTTTTAGCGCCTCCTGCACCTTATTTTCTCCAATAATATGCCCTCCTGCCCGGATGGCTTCACGGATCCGTTCCGGATCTACCGTCTTGGTGGCCATCACCAGGATGATATCTTCGGATTTTTTGCCTGCCTTTGAGGCTGCGGCAACTATGTTTTGTCTTACTTGTTCCAGATTTTCTTTAACCGTCATAGATGCTCCTGAAATGTGGGCTTACCTTTTCGGGTCTTTTCCGGATACTTCACCCAAAAGATCCCGCACCTTCTTCATATCCTCCCAGACCTTTGCCTTGTCATTGGGATTTCTCAGGAGATAGGCCGGATGGAAGGTGACCATCATGGGGATGCCCTTGTAGTCGTGGAATTTACCTCTTAGGGTACCTACGGGGGCTTTTGTATTGAGCAACGTTTGCGCAGCAAAGGTACCCAGGGCACACAAGACCTTCGGCTTGATAATCTCGATCTGTTTCAGGAGATAGGGCATGCAGAGGGCAATCTCTTCGGGCATGGGATTGCGGTTTCCCGGCGGTCGGCACTTCAGGACGTTTGCGATATAGACATCACTGCGCTTCAGGCCAATCGCCTCAATAATCTTCGTCAGCAACTGACCTGCACGACCCACGAAGGGCTCGCCCTGCAGGTCTTCATCACGACCAGGCGCCTCACCCGCAAACATTAGCTGTGCTTCAGGACTGCCCGTACCAAAAACAAGATGGGTGCGCGTCTTGCCCAGCGGGCATTCGTGGCAAGCCTGCATTTCGTTCTGCAGGGCTTCCAATATCTGAATCTTTTCGCCTTTTCCGGCCACAGAAGTTTGATCGCCGGGGTGGTTTATCGTGTCCCCAGACGAACGACGGTTCGTCTCCACACTCAAGATGCCCGGGTGTTTTCTGGTGGTTGAATCCTCAATAGGCTTGTTTTTTGTGGAAGACTTTGCTGAACGTGAACTGAATTCTGTGACTGGTTTCGAGAGCGTCAGAGTATCTATTCCAAACCCCTTTTCCATCTCGATCCTGGTCTTAACCGCGTTCAGGATAGATGCCAACTCTTTTTTTATATCATCAATGGCCATGGTAATGGTTCATTACAGATTTTCATCAAATTCACGAACTGCTATTTTTTTGTAACAGCGCCTTTTCCAATGCTTCAACAATGATTTGCTGTACTCCGGCAATGTTGCCTTCTATTTCGCAACCGGCAGCATATTTGTGGCCACCACCCCCAAACTTCCCGGCAATCTCATTCACATCAAATCCGTTCCGACTCCTGAAGCTTACCTTAACCCAATTGGGTTTTGTCATATCACGAAACAACACCCCAACGGTTACACCATCGATAGACACCGGAATATCTGCAAATTCCTGGGTATCGATTGCATTTATCTGCGTTTTTTCCAACATTTCTTTCGTTAGCCAGACTGTGGCAATCCGGTTCCCGGCATGAAGCCTGGCGGTGTTGAGCACCTGGGCATGCAATTGTAGTAAGTTAAAAGGGTTCGTGTTGTAAACGTTCCTGGAAATCTCTTCATGCCTTGCACCGCATTCGATGAGAAATGCAGCGGCCTTGAGCGCCGATGGCGTAGTATTGCTATGCATAAATCGTCCGGTGTCCGTTACCATCGATACATAGAGCGCTGTGGCAATATCAGGGGTAATATCGACATTCATTCCCCTCAGGAGGGAGAGGATGATTTCCCCGGTGGCGCACATATGCTCTGCCACCCAATTGATGGCGCCAAAATATTCATTTGAGATATGGTGATCAATATTTATTATTACAGCATCCGGAGGGATAATTTCCTGAATCTTTCCCAGACGTTCACGGGTAGGGCTGTCAAGGGCAAAGACCACCTCTGGACGATCTTCAGGAGTTTGAGGATGGATATACATCCCTTCAGGGGGGACAATGAATTTATAAATCTGGGGAGTTGGGGAGTCGTTGGCAATGCAAACTGTCTTTCCCATACCCATGAGTGCATGATACAGGGCTATTTCTGAGCCGATACCATCTCCATCAGACCGGACATGGGTTGTAATGAGGAAATGTTGATAGCGTTTTACCGTGTTATGGATTTCTTCACACTGTTTCATGATGGTTGTGCCTTTCATGTGCAACCCCCTTAACCCGACTAACGCAGTATGCGTATCGCGCTGTATCGTTCAGCGGAGCATTCGTTCGAGCGAAACTCACACCAAAATGCTCCCCTGGCAATCAGCCACCAGAAAGACAAGCGCTGCCTGGCTGTGTTTAAGGCAGGCCGTTTCAATTTATTCGCAATGAAAGGGCGATTATAGGGGAAACAGCACCCTTTGTCAAACCTTCTTTTCCCTTGCATTTTCTTCTTCGATACGTTAGTATAAAAATTTGAAATAAAATTTTTTTTCTCATAATCTCATGTATAAAGTATCCTAACATTATCGTTGTATAGAGTGGGGGGAATATGTTCAAAATCGTTGAAAAGGCAAAGATCGCAGAATCTAATTTTATGATGAAGATTGAGGCGCCTAAGATTGCCAGTAAAAGAAAGGCTGGACAATTTGTGATGCTTCGTATAGATGAACCGGGAGAAAGAATTCCCTTAACCATAGCTGGTTCTGATACGGCTCGCGGCACCATTACCATTATCTTTCAGGTTGCAGGCGATACGACCCGGCAGTTATCCACATTAAGCGCCGGCGATTACTTGCTTGATGTCGTAGGTCCGTTGGGACATCCCACCCATATTGAAAATTTTGGAACGGTCGTTTGCATTGGCGGAGGTCTGGGTATCGCTCTCGTAATGCCAATAGCCGAGGCGCTCCATGATGCCGGCAATACATTAATATCCATTATTAGCGCACGAAACAAGGATTTGCTGATTTGCGAAAAGGAGATGGAGGCATACAGCAACGAATTCATGGTTGCCACTGACGATGGTTCCAAAGGCATCAAGGGCTTCCCCACGCAAATACTCCAGGAGCTGATTAACAAAGGAAGAAAGATTGACGTTGTCTTCGCCGTAGGGCCAGTGCCGCTCATGGCCGCTGTCAGCAAACTTACCAAGCCTTATAACATCAAGACGATTGTTAGCCTTAACCCCATCATGGTGGATGGAACCGGAATGTGTGGCTGTTGCAGGGTTTTAATCGATAATAAACCCAAGTTTGTTTGTGTAGACGGTCCGGAGTTTGACGGACACCAGGTGGATTATGAAAATTTATCACAGCGGTTGAAAACGTATGCAAACAAGGAACCCCGGGTACCCAGTGTAAGCCAGGACAGTTCCTGCTGGAAACCGCCAGAAGACCGTGCAGGCACGGTTCACAAACCCGCCGTTTCAATGCATGCATCTGAAGGGCATGCCGTTGTTGATCAACTGGCCGCTGGTTTTTCCGGCGCTGAGACCGGTGGGGGAAAGCCGGCCGCAAGGAAGATGGGCGCTATCCCGCGACAAAAGATGCCGGAACAGGAGCCTAAAAACCGGATAAAAAATTTTGAAGAGGTGCCGTATGGATACACGCCAGAAATGGCCCGGCAAGAGGCCTTGCGGTGCCTGCAGTGCAAGAAGCCCCTGTGCGGTGACGGGTGCCCGGTTAGCATCGACATTCCGGGATTTATCAAACTCATTGCGGAAGGCGACTTTCTTGCTGCGGCAAAGAAGATTAAAGAAACAAACGCTCTGCCTGCCGTTTGCGGCCGGGTATGTCCACAGGAAGATCAATGTGAGAAGGTGTGTATCGTCGGCAAGAAATTCAAACCGGTGGCCATTGGAAATCTGGAACGTTTTGTTGCTGACTATGAACGAAAACAGGGTGCCGTGGAAATACCTGCAATACCGGAGAAGACGGGTTATAAAGTAGCGATTGTAGGCGCCGGCCCTGCTGGTCTCGCCTGTGCAGGCGAATTAATCAAGATGGGGCATGATGTAACGATATTCGAGGCCTTGCACAAGGCTGGAGGCGTGTTGGTTTACGGAATTCCGGAATTCCGATTACCCAAGACGATTGTTGAGTCTGAGGTCGAGTACCTTCGGAAATTAGGAGTTAAAGTCGAAGTGAATGCCGTTATAGGCAAGGCACAAACCGTGGATGACTTGCTTCAGAATGGTTTCGATGCAGTTTTTGTTGGCACCGGCGCCGGATTGCCCATGTTTATGGGAATTCCCGGAGAAAACCTGAATGGCGTTTATTCTGCCAATGAATACCTGACGAGGGTCAACCTGATGAGGGCTTATAATTCAACCTATGCTACGCCTATCGCCATGCGAAAGAACGTAGCTGTGATTGGCGCTGGAAACGTTGCTATGGATGCCGCACGAACCGCATTACGCCTGGGCGCTGAAAACGTGTATGTCGTGTACCGGCGTTCACGCGAGGAAATGCCGGCAAGGGTTGAAGAAATTCACCATGGAGAGGAAGAAGGTTTACAGTTCAGATTCCTGACGAACCCCATACGAATTCTGGGGGATGAAAAAGGGTGGGTTAAAGGATTGGAATGTGTGCGCATGGAACTGGGCGAGCCTGATGAATCCGGGAGAAGGCGTCCCATCCCGGTGAAAGGATCGGAGTTTGTAATCGATGTCGAGTGTTTGATCATGTCCATCGGCAATGGGCCAAACCCCTTAGTTCAATCCACGACACCTGATATACAGGTCAATAAATGGGGCAATATCGTAGCAGACCTGGAGACATGCAAGACAACGAAAGAAGGGGTGTTTGCAGGAGGCGACATAGTGACTGGCGCTGCAACGGTAATCCTGGCCATGGGTGCAGGCAAAAAGGCGGCAAAGGCAATTGACGCCTACGTAAGGTCGAGAAAACCTGCCGCAATGGCGAGCTAGAGCGCATGAGGATTACGTTAAACGGAGAGACAAGGGAATGCCCGGAGGGGACAACGATAGAGCGTCTGCTCGATTTGTATAAAATCGATAAAAGCCGGATTGCCGTAGAATTGAATTTGCATATCGTTCCAAAGAAAGAACTTTCTGCGCGAATGCTGCGGGATGCAGATGTACTGGAGGTCGTGACCTTTGTTGGCGGCGGATAAGATCGAAAAGAGAACAGGGAATACCCCTTTAAAGATCGGGAGGTATGAGTTTACCTCCCGACTTTTTGTTGGCACCGGCAAGTATCCTTCGATGGAAATCATGAAAGACGCCCTGGAAGCCAGCGGCGCAGAGGTCGTAACGGTTGCTGTCCGCAGGGTAAAGATAAACGAGGCGACGTCCCTGTTAGACTATATCGATACCAGAAGATACAAGATATTGCCCAATACCGCGGGATGTTATTCAGCAGAGGAGGCTGTCAGGACAGCACGTCTTGCGCGGGAGGCCGGTATGTCAGACATGATTAAGCTGGAAGTGCTTGGTGATGAAAAAACCCTCTTGCCCGACCCTGTGGAAACGTTAAAAGCAACTGAGGTCCTGGTGAAAGAGGGCTTTACGGTACTCGTGTATACCTCTGACGACCCTATTATCGCCCGAAAACTGGAAGATGCAGGCGCAACGAGCGTTATGCCTGCCGGAGCGCCAATTGGGTCAGGACAAGGTATTTTAAACAAGAACAACATACGGATTATCCTTGAATCAGCGAAGGTACCTATCATTGTAGACGCTGGCGTTGGCACAGCCTCTGACGTTTCTCTTGCCATGGAACTTGGTTGCGAGGGTGTATTGCTGAATACGGGAATTGCCCATGCAAAAGATCCTGTTTGCATGGCAAAGGCAATGAAACTGGCATGCGAAGCAGGGCGCCTTGCATTTCTTTCCGGACGTATACCCAAAAGACTTTACGCGAAAGCCAGCAGTCCTGAAAAAGATTTCTAACGTTCTTCTTTCTGCCCAGATAAATTTACTATGCAAACCCGGAAAATATTTTCTACAACCCTCCATCACTTTTTATCAGAATGAATTTTTCAATTGCGTATGCTTGCTAAAAGAATCATACCATGCCTGGACGTCAAGGATGGACGTGTCGTCAAAGGGACCAATTTCTTAAATTTGAAGGATGCAGGCGATCCTGTAGAAATAGCAGCATTGTACGACAAGGAAGGCGCTGACGAATTAACGTTTCTGGACATTACGGCTTCCCATGAAAACAGAAACATTATCTTTGATGTCGTAAAAAAGACTGCGGAACAGATCTTTATGCCATTAACCGTTGGCGGAGGCATTCGGAGCATTGACGACATCCGCCGGTTGCTTACAGCGGGGGCAGATAAGGTTTCCATCAACACGGCAGCGGTTAAAGAACCAGAGTTTATCACAAAGGCCTCCCGGCGATTTGGTAGCCAATGCATCGTGATTGCAATTGATGCTAAAAAGGTGCAAGGCAATTTTGAAACGCCAAAATGGGAAGTTTATATAAACGGCGGCAGAACACCTACCGGTCTGGATGCCGTTGCCTGGGCAAGAACCATGGAGAAAAAAGGAGCCGGCGAGATATTATTGACCAGTATGGACCGCGATGGCACAAAGGATGGGTTTGATATTGAATTAAACCGGGCGATATCCGAAGCAGTAAACATCCCAATTATCGCATCAGGCGGGGCGGGCAAAGTGGAGCATTTTTACGATATTTTTACACGAGGAAAGGCAGACGCAGCACTGGCTGCCTCTATTTTTCATTATAGAACGATTTCCATACAAGCCGTGAAGGAGTATTTAATACAAAATGGCGTTACTATGAGACTTTAAATTACCTGTTAAGAAAGCAATAATGAGAAATGAAGTGCACTAACAAACGATGATTGATATTTTGCTTGCCACTTACAACTCCTCACAATTTCTCGATGAGGCCATAAAATCGCTCTTTGATCAGCGCTATACAGAATGGCGGTTATTAATACGCGATGGCGGCTCTGAAGATGAAACACCAGAAATCATTAAAAAGTACACCCAACAGTTTCCCGATAAGATAGTTTCGTTTCATTCGGCCAGACGATCCGGAACTTGTGAAAATTTTTCGGTGTTACTCTCCAAAAGTTCGGCTCCCTATGTTATGTTCTGTGACCACGACGACATCTGGTTACCAGATAAAATATCAAAATCGCTTTCGTGTATGAAAGAACAGCAGCAAAAATATAGCGCCAACACTCCTTTGCTTGTATTTACGGATAAACGGGTTGTTGATCAAACGCTTGCAGTAATAGACGATTCCTATTTTCATTATCAGAATCTGAATCCCGCGAATATCAGCTTGAACCGTCTGCTGGTACAAAATGTTCCCAGCGGCTGTACGATACTGATCAACCGTGCGCTGGCAGACTTGTGCAGGAACATACCAAAAGAAGCTTTTATGCACGACCATTGGGTCAGTTTAACGGCCGCCGCTTTTGGTCATCTTATTTGTTTAGATGAGGTAACTATTCTATACCGCCAAAACCGTCAGAACGTCTTCGGAGCTTCTAAATACACGTGGAGATATTTTATCCATCGTTACAGGCAAGGCGGCCACGCGGCGATACTGGAACGTTTTTACCAAAATGTCAGACAGGCACGAGGGTTTTACAACTGCTATAAAGACCTTCTTGACCCGGAGAAAAAAGAGGTCGTAAAAGAATTTGCTTCTCTGAAAGAGTTGTCGTGGATAAATCGCCGTAAGGTACTGCTTCGACACAGGATATTCAAAACCGGACTACGAAGAAATCTCGGCATGTTTCTCTGTATATGATTGCCCTTCTATTTTAGAGCATACGTAACACTTCGGCTTTTTGAAAAAGACAGCGTCTATTCCCTCGTAGCCAGCTTGTGTGAGGGATACCCACCCCCCTAACCCAAAGCCAGCGGGTGACAGACCAGCGCTATGTATTCCGTTTCGTGTGGATCACATATAGCTACAGCCTGTCAAATGACGGCTCAATATCCGTTGCAACCAGGATCGTTGTCTGAGTGACCCGGCATATCGATATATCTCCCGATCAAGCTCAGTGAGTTGATCCAACAATTTTCTTGTAGACGAAGGCAGTTCGTTTACGGCTGGTTTATCTTTCGTAGCATTCAACCTAATAACGGATCCATCGTCAACAATGCCTAATTTTTTAAGAATGATCTTTTTGTCCCGTTCGAATGTTTCAGTAAAACCAACGTAATCAAATTCACCTAAATGGGACTTCGCCAGCTTGAGCAGTTCTCCTTCTGTAAAATTAACTATCGACTGCTTATCTTGCTTGCCATAGCCATGAGCCAGTTGCCATGTTTGATTATTCCAAATACGCGATCTTGCAAGAGGACTCTCAAATGCATGCTGCAGAAATTGTTCTAAATTAAGTTCCTGTGCCATTTTGTACATCTCAAACTCATTAGGGTCACGCCCTCTGCAAAAATAGTAAAAAGATAGTATTCGATCAGCAGGTTCCCTTAAAAATACAAAACAATACCTACCCGGCATTAGCGTTTTTGCAAAATCATAACCAAAGTGGCCTGAAACAAAGGGAACTTTATAAAAATCACTTGGTGGTTTGCCCGTAAAATCACCATGACTGCACACCTTATCATTTCCGTAATATCTTGCCGCCAAATTCACGATTGATGTTCCAGCACACTTCTGAATATGCATAAAGAGCGCCATTTTCAGCTTCAACCCATTTTCAGTAAGTATTAGCTTCATCTATTTATTTTTGGTTGATTCATTTTGCAAGGCATCATGCACTGCCTCAAGATATTTATACCCATAGCGCTCATCCGGCTCCAGATAGGTACCCTCGCTCCATTCATTCCACGCATTCAGGAAAATGAAGTTTTCCGGTAAATGTCTTTGCGTCATCGTTTCAACCAACTTGCCGAACCATTTATAAAACGCTTCAGGAGTGGCACCCCTGAACACCGTTGCACGCCGCTCATAGCGCGGGGCGTTGTCCCAGTCGACAAATGCGCCAGGATAAGTGTCCAGCCCTTCCTCGTGCCTGACACTGACTATCTGTTGCCAGACAGTCTCATAATCATGAAATGTCAGTTCCTTGACAAACTTCGCACGCAGCCCGCGCAATAAATCCTGTACTCGCCCCGGCATTTTTTTTACCATTTTGAACAGCCTGGAATGTCGGATGGAACTCTTGTCGAATCCTGACGAATAGATCGCCTCGAACGGCTGGAACTGGAAGACCCCGTCGAAAGACCGAACACACTCTCTGTTGGGAAACTCATATTGCTTCTGCGCCATGATATACAGCCCAGGCAATCCGGTCTGCAGCGCAAGTTTGCGCCAATAATCCAGCATCTGATCTATCTGCTCAATGCGATGCGGGCGGTATATGACGAAAACAGGCTTGCCATCGACCTTAATGGCTCTTGGATCGATCCACGCCTTGATCAGATAATCGAAATGTTTTTTCCATCTTTCCTGGGTTGGGGGATGCGTTTGCTGCACCAGGATGTGGTGATCCATTCCGTCCCATCTGCGCGACCATGTTTCATTCGCCCATGAAAGGCAAAACGGAAATTCGATATCCTTGTTTGCCATCCACAGGTTTGTTGGAGTTTCAAGCATCTGTTTGCCATCAAACCAATAATGGTAATGGCAGAATCCATAAAGGCCGTAACGTTTTGCCAAATCGACTTGCCATCGGATCGTTTCGATCTTTGATTGATCGTAATAATTTTTGTTGAGCGGCACCCGTGGCTGGTAGTGCCCATCAAATTGCGGTTTTGCAGGACCCACCTTATCCCAGTCCGTAAAGCCCTTTCCCCACCATGCATCGTTCTCCGGGATCGCATGGAACTGTGGGAAATACATGGCAATCAGCTTTACTTGTTGCGATCCTGTCAACATTACATCACGATCTTTCAGATCCATGAACATTCTTTTATGAATACACTACTTGAAATCATTGTCGCAAGCAATCAGACTGCGTGTTTTGAGATATATCGACGCCCCAATTTGATACCTGGAACCTCAATGAAGCGATATGTCAATTCCGACACGGCTAAAACAATCATTAACACCAGGAATGCACAAATAAAGTAGGCATATTTTCCTATATATGGCAGAAGAGACGCATAACCTCCCACAATCCATTTCTTAAAAAAAAAGACGATCGCAGGATGCAACAAATATACGCTATAACTGCGCTCTCCCACATATTCAAGCACTTTACTGCCTATCCAGACACATGGACGTAAACTTTGCCATATACAAAGAGCAGTAAACCCGGCTGCCCAGATTAACAAATCTGGCCTCCCACCCTTCCTAAGTCCCTTATCTAACTCGGTAAACAGCAATAGAGCTAGAACAATACACGCTCCCCACGGTATTGCAACATTCAGAATAATTCCTTCCTTTAATTCCTTACCAAAACGGTAAGCAAATATTCCAGCCGCAAAAAAGTACAAATTCGATATAAATGAAAAGTAGCTCCAATCCCAACGAGGTTTTGGGTCTGTTCGGAGATATTCTGCATTCAATTGGTATCTGGCAAAATAGCTTACCAGTGATAGTAATATCATCAGGACTAGCGCTTGCCGAGAAGTTTTAATTGTCAATAACAATACAGGGAAAATGACGTAGAAAATCATTTCAACACCAATGGTCCATCCCCCCCAGACAAGACCTGACGAAGGTACAAACCCAAAAGCAAATGTAATGTTTAGCAATATAGTTCTGAAGTTAACAACTCTCCCACCAGCCAGCCATTGGTGCAAAATCATAAATAAGAACATGCAATAAAAGAGTGGCGCAATTCTAAAAAAGCGCTTGATAAAATATTCGCTTACCCATCCAGGACGATGCGTGTTCCGTTCTGTTGAGTACATTAAGGAAAATGCGCTTAGAACAAAAAATAAATGCGCTCCATACATAAAGTCGCGGCGGATAAATGCAAAACCGACAGGTACTGCAATATCCGATAGTACTGCCACATGAAAAAATACCACCGCCAACGCAGCCAATCCGCGAAGTCCATGTATGCCTGGCAACAACCTACTACGAGGTATTATTGCAGATTTAAAGCTATGAGAGGCCAATGTAGGTATTCTCCATATTGTAAAATGCGGCGCAAGCTTGCTGTTCGTAGCGATCCAGTGAACTATGCACAGAACACAAACGTCTTTATATTTGTCAGCCCCCGGTCGCCTTCAATCAGATATGGATTCCCATTTTGCGCATCACACCGAGCAATCGAATCCGTATCCCATCGCTTATGTAAGGACGCACGAAGATCTTGGCTTTCGCAACAAAAGAGGATTTTTTCATTTTCACCCCTTCTCTTGCCATCGATATCAGCGAGACTGTCATCACATCGGATGCTGCAGGCACTGCCTTAACCACTACTTGATAAACCAGCCCGAAGGGATTCGCAGAAAGCGCCCGGCGCAATTCCGCCGGCGTTCTATTCCAGTGATCGGCGAATTCGGTCTGCTCCGGTGCCAGGATGACAAATTCGGCTTGTACGATCTTCAATCCGGCATTATCAAACAAAGCCTGAATATTCTTTATCCCAAAGAAGCGGATATGTGTGCGATCCAGCAACCCCCAGTCGCGATATTCAAAATCTTCTTCCATCAGGCATGCATGTATCGCAGAATGTCCAACATGAGGGAGTGAAATAATGATATAGCCGTCATTGCTCAGGAAATCCACCATCTGCTTCAGAACTGCAAGCGGATCATAAAGGTGTTCCAGCACGTCAGTGGCCACCACCACCTCAAAACGTCCTTCATTCTCCAACATGCGTGTCCAGGCAGTGTCATTCAGATTCGCCTGATAGACACGCTCACAAAAAGGTGACAATTTTTTTATTGCCTCGCCATCCAGTTCCAGCGCTGTGATTCTGCAACCATTCGCATGCCGAAGATGTTTGGTAATCGAGCCTGGCCCTGCTCCTATCTCCAGCACCTTCTTGTTCTTGCCTACCATCCGAATCACCCTGGCTGACGCAGTATTCGCGTTCAAATCTACTGCGTATTCGTATACATGACGCTTATCTTCGGTGTTTTTTGACATTCCGCTCTTTCTTCTTGACGTGCTCCTGGAAACACTGATGGCAAGTGATTCTTTAACAAACTGCTGCGGTCTGAATGGTTTCGGCTGTTCCTAATCGCTGCCGGTCGAAACCTCACCGCTCGTCTCGATGTTTGAAAATTTTGTACCAATACATGCTAACGTCATCGTAACAATTTAGTTTTTTGAAAAAGTAGGGGCGAAGCATTTGCCAGTTTGGGTATGAATACATGTATGCCAATTATAGCAAATGCTTCGCCCCTACACTGTGCGGCAAACATCGCCATTATTGGATTTTTTCAAAAAACTAAGTTGTTACACGTCATCTATTTCCTTTTTTCTCTGGCATTTCTCCGCGTTGGATCAAAAAAAAGCACTTACGGCTTTCTACGACCTTCAACCACTGCAGCAACTGCACATACCGCCGGACATCTGTCAAGTCTGTTCCATCCGGACACGCTCTTGCCCCACCTGGACGAGCTACAGGGCGTGCTCTTGCTTCACCTGAAACACTCCGGTCTATCCTCTGCTAGGTTACAAAGTGCTATCTGATACTTTTCCCAACCGAAACTCCTGTTTGCTGTGCCTTATTATACATTCTGAATCACCCCATTTGCACTATTTTGCTATACCTGTTTTTTGCATATTCGTATAGCTGCCAATCCAGAATCGTTAGTCCGGACAACAATTCTTGTGCCTTATTTGAAATATCCTGCACCAGCAACTTACCTTCTGTGGCATTAACCACTGGCAATACCACATCAGACGGCAGTTTGAGATGTAAAAAAATATTGGCACAATCTGCATCAGCGGTTTCCGTAAAACCGATATATGAAAATTTTCCCAGATGATCCATCGCAAGTTCCAGCAATTGTTGCTCTGAGAAATCATCAATTGACCTGTTATCCAAGTGTGCGTAACCGTGCGCCAACTGCCATACTTGATTGTTCCAGATATTTTTCTTGACCCAAGGGTCGGAAAAACCTGCAACCAGGAAGTCTTCCAAGTCCAGATTATTGGCGCGTTCATAGATCACAAATTTGTGCGGATCTCTGCCCTTGCAAAAGAAATACATCGAAAGTATCCGTTCAATCGGATTGCGTAAAAAAGTAAACGAAAATCGCCCCGGGAACAACGTTTTCGCATAGTCGTACCCGATATGCCCAGAAACGAATTTCACATTCGCAAATTCGTCTGGCTGATGCCCCCAGCAATCTTCGTAGCTCGTCATGCTATCTCCATAATGTTTGCGAACTGCTGTAACTATTGACGTTCCCGCAGTTTTCTGAATATGCAGGAACAGCGCCGGAACCGCCCCCTGAGCTGGCGAAGTCTTGCGCCAATACACGCCAACGCCATCTATTTCCTTTTTCTCAGGCATTTCTCCGCGTTGGATCAGAAAATCACTTACGGCTTTCCTGCAACCTTCAACCACATGGTAATCATCAACAATTACATACCCCCCCCCGGAAAGTTTATCATATAAGGCCACCAATGAATCCATGGTCGATTCGTACAGATCACCGTCCAAACGGAGCAAGGCCAATTTCTCTATCGGCGCATTCGGCAAAGTATCTTTGAACCATCCCTTAAGAAATTTGACCTGGTCATCCAGCAAGCCGTATTTCTCGAAATTCCATTTTACCTCTTCGATAGAAACACTAAGTTCCGAATATGTATAAAATTTGTCGCCTGCATCTGCAGGATATTTTTCCGCATTGGGCTGAGGACATCCTTCAAATGAATCCGCCAACCACACGTTTCGATCCTTGACGCAATAAGCATCAAGAACACCTCTCATCAAAATGCAGGCGCCTCCCCTCCACACACCCGTTTCGATCAAATCACCCTCAATACCTTCGCCAAGCACGCTCTCAACCAACGCACACAGATTTGCCAGCCTTTTCCTTCCAATCATTGTATGCGCAACAGAAGGCCAGTCCCAGCCATATTCCCTCAATTTAGTATCGAATTTTTCCACGGCCAGCACCTTTAACGGAGGATCCTCGTAAATAATTCCGCATAAACAATCCTGCAGCAACTGCAAATGCCGCCGGATCAATCTGGCACGCTCTCGTTCCATCCAGGCATGTTCTCGTCCCAACCGGGTGAGATCCTGGGCATGCTCTTGCTTCAAATGGGTGAGATCCTGTGCATGTTTTTGTTTCAACCTGAAGCACTCCTGAGCCATTCTCCGTAAGGTTACGAGTGGCCATCTGATACTTTTCACAACCGAAACTCCTGTTTGATTTGCTTTGAAAACCAAATACAGGCGGCCTGTACGAGGTGCACCTTATTATCCATT
Source organism: uncultured Candidatus Brocadia sp. (assembly GCA_964490485.1). Classification (GTDB taxonomy): domain Bacteria; phylum Planctomycetota; class Brocadiia; order Brocadiales; family Brocadiaceae; genus Brocadia. The sequence continues at coordinate 25,266 of CAZBCT010000010.1, forward strand.
CGGGATCACCCCAATTGCGCTGTATGCTATACCTGCTTTTTGCGTATTCGTATAGCTGCCAATCCAGAATCGTTAGTTCGGATAACAATCTTGTGCCTTATTTGAAATATCCTGCACGAGCAACTAGCCTTCTGTGGCGCTAACCACGGGCAATGCCATATCAGGCGGCAGTTGGAGTTGTAAAAAAATATGACACGGTCATAAATCACAAATTTGTATGATTCTCTACCCCAGCAAAAGAAATACATCGAAAGTAGATAAGAGGAAATTGCTTTTTTCCATAAAAACTTCAATGTAGCAAAAATTTAAAGAAGTGCAAGTATTTTTATTTTATCATCACGATAAAACACCAACGAGGCGGGAAAATGGATAATGAGTTGAAAGGGGGGTTACAAATAGTTTTGCAGTATTAACAATCCTCTGGACTTCTTATTTCTGTAAGTTTATACTACAGTTTTAAGCATTGAGAGATGCATCGGTCAAGAAAGACAACTATGATAGAATTGTTTTTTTAACAAGGATGAAAAGTCGTCATCAAGGGGAATGGAACATAGAACCACAATGAATACTGCTAACTCAATCGACGGCGCTCTGCTTGCCAAAAGCAGTATATAATGCTCCCCATTATGGTGAAAGAAACGCTTCTTAACTTTTTTTAGCAAAATGGTACTAAAATTTTTTGACCTTCTAAAGTATCGAACAGCGGCTGAACTCAAAAGCGAAGGGACGCGCAGTTACGCAGGATATTTATGGTGGATACTGGAACCATTGTTGGCGCTGGCCGTTTATTATGTAGCTTTCGAATATCTGGTCCATAGGACAACAGATAATTTTTTGCTGTTTCTTTTCAGCGGCATTGTCGTTTATCGTTTTTTCTCCGTTACTCTGGCAAGAAGCGCAACCAGTATACTTGAAGGACACGGTCTGATGCAACTTGTGTATCTGCATAAGAGTATTTTTCCGCTGTCAGTAGTGATGGTAAACCTGGTGAAATTTCTTGTTACACTGCCGATTGTGATGGTGTTTGCCTGGATATGCGGGAAGTCGCCGACATGGGCATATTTGTCTTTGCCAGCATTAATCATGCTGGAATTATTGCTTGCTTCCGGTGCAGCAATGATTTGTGCCTCCATAACACCTTTTTTCCCTGATTTCAGCCTGATATTGAACACCGTCCTGAACCTGCTGATTTTTCTCTCTGGTGTTTTCTATGATATTTCAACATTGCCCCCGAAGATGCAGACGCTTGTCCGATATAATCCAATGGCGGCAATTATCGAACAATACCGCGTTATATTACTCCACGGCCAATGGCCGGATTTGAAACCGCTTGTGCCCGCAATGTGGGAATGTGCAGCATTTCTGGCAATGGGTGGATTCCTTATTCATAAGTTTAACCGCTATTTCCCCAAAATATGCTGAGGCTAAATTAATGGACAGTCTGGTATTTGATTTAAGGAATGTGGGAGTCTGTTACCAACGGGCAGCATCTGTACCATGGAAAAACAACCGATTCTGGGCGTTGCACGACATTTCGTTCAGTGTTGGCTATAGCCAAATAATTGGCGTGATTGGACGTAATGGCGCGGGCAAAAGTACACTTCTCAAAATCCTTGCTGGTATTATTCAACCTGATACCGGAACAATAAACCGGGCAAAGGTTACTGTTACTATGCAATCCCTTGGAGCTGGGTTTGATCAGAGGCTTACCGGAAGACAAAACATCATCCTGAATGGGTTATTATTGGGAATGAATAAAAAGCATATAGTACGACGGGAAAAGGATATTATTGCGCTTGCCGATATAGCTGAATTCATTGACGAACCAGTAAAAAATTATTCGAGCGGAATGCGGGCAAGGTTGGGTTTTTCTGTCGCATATTATATCGATACTGATGTTATACTTATTGACGAGGCACTTGCGGTAGGCGATCAGGCATTTAAGGAGAAAGCATCGGAATTGATGAAAACCAAGATCAAAAGCGGCCATACCGTGATACTAGTCACGCACTCAATGCAGATGGTCAAGGATCTGTGTGATCGTGTGCTACATATTGAAAAAGGTCGTTCGCTGCCGGAACTTTCGGTTAAAGAAAGTATTGAAAGATATACTGCAATTGTAAGGAAAGAGCAAGAACATGCACGATAAATTCAAATCGCCTTTGCAGCTTTTGCATGTTTATTATATCGTTCGACGCAGCAGATTGCCGAAAAGGGATTTGGATAGCAACCGGGTATAGAGGGTAATAACGGCACTGCGTAGAAATTGCTATAAGGTTTTTACAGATAATTACTTAAAACATAAAAAGCATTGGCTATCACACGAAACTATGTATATTAACAAGGCACAACAAATATCAGGACTATTCATGTCTTGCAAAGTGTATCCTCAGTAATTGTTGCTGCGAATCACATCAACAATTACTGGATAGCCCGTTTTGATATGGCCATGCTAAATTATCTCTCAGTTTATTGACAATATTAATATTTATGATATAATTCGAAGGTTTATATATTATTTTTAAATAATTTATTCCCTCCGACTGAATGGCAAATTTTGTCCCACAAGAAAAAATTGCAGAGATACAACTTGCCTCAGATATTGTACAAATCATATCAGAGTATGTTAGCTTAAAGCAAAGCGGAAAAAATTTTCTTGGTTTATGCCCATTTCATTCCGAAAAAACCCCTTCATTTACGGTAAATCCTGAAAAGAAGCTATTCAAGTGTTTTGGTTGTGGTGAAGGTGGAACGGTATTTAATTTTCTCATGAAACAGGAAGGCATGGATTTCGTGGAGGCCGTGAAGTTGGTGGCTTCCAAGTCACATATCGATCTTTCTCGTTTTGACAATACAAACAAACCGTCTCTTTCCATTACAGAGAAGACTGGCTTGTTCAGCATAAACAATTTTGCAGCTAGGTTTTATAACAAAGTATTACTTGATAGTGAACAGGGAAAAGAAGCGAGAGATTATTTAAAGAAAAGGCACATTAACGATCAATCTATTAAAAATTTTTGTCTCGGATACGCCCCTAATAGCTGGGATTCGTTATTAAGGGTATGTAATGGGCGTAATATCTCAAAGAACCTATTGGAAAAGACGGGGTTGGTTATATCCAAAAAAGAGGGGAATGGCTATTACGATCGTTTTCGAAATCGATTGATGTTCCCTATCTCTGACTCCAGGAAGAAGGTTCTTGGTTTTGGTGGAAGGGCGCTGGATGATTCACTTCCCAAATATCTCAATTCCCCTGAAACCATACTTTTTAATAAAAGCCATATCCTTTATGGCATCGATGTTGCGAAAAATGCCATTTTGAAAGAGCGCAAAGTGATACTGATGGAGGGTTACACCGATGTCATCATGGCACATCAGCATGGTGTAGAATGGTCGGTAGCCGTAATGGGAACAGCCATTTCAAGATACCATTTAAGGCTTTTACGACAATACTGCAATCAGGTGATATTACTTCTGGACTCAGACATTGCCGGGTGGAAGTCTTCTGACAGAAATCTGGACGTCTTTATTGAAGAGGAATTTGATGTGAAAATTGCGCAACTACCCAAGGATTATGACCCGTGTGACTTCCTTGTGGCGGAGGGCGCAGACAAATTTTTAACGTATGTCCATAATGCAAAAGATTTTTTTAGCTTTAAGATCGAAACTGCCGAGGCAAAATGGGACACATCAACGATTCAGGGAAAGGCAAATGCCATAAACGACATTCTTTCGACGGCAATGAAAATGCCTGATATTATCAAACGCAATTTACTGATTAAGTGGATTGCTGAACATATGTCTATTGACGAAGCAACACTGCGTATCCAATTGAAAAAATTCAATAAACACGCTTCTTTTACAGATGAGAAACAAATGGCTTCGCAGCGATTAGACGCCTCATTCACCGCTGAACGGGAACTTCTCTATCTGATGTTATCCTGCAATGAACTTATTCCCAGAGTCTTGGAAGAGATAGGCCTTGAGGAATTTAATAACGGGGATCTTCTCAAGATTGCCGGAAAAATAGTTGAATTGTATCGCAAAAACACGATGGTAAAAGAGGAAGACGTGTTGCATCTGTTGGATGACGTACAACTCAATAAAGTGCTGATGGATATTATAACAAAAGAGGAATTTCAACATATTACTAATCAGGACAAGAGGTTAGAGGCATGCATTCATTTTTTTAAACGACGGAATAGCAAAAAAGAGCGTCACCAGGCAAAGGAAAAAATGCTAAGGACTATTATGGCCAGCAACAACGAGGAAGATCTTCTTGTATCGTTGGACGAATTTCACAGGAAAAGCAAAAACATCCACATCATAAAAAATAAAACGTGAGGTCTTAGTGCATTTTTATGCCATCGGATGTGAAGCAAGTTACAATCAAACAAAAAGACTATCATCGATCATCTTTATTCATATAAACTAACATTGTTGAGGAGGTTTATCTTTTGTATGGAAAGTTTAAACCAAAAAATAAAGCAGCTTGTGCAAACAGGCAAAGAAAAGGGCTATTTAACTTACGAAGAACTGAATGATATCTTACCTGATGATGCTGATATTTCCCCAGAGAAGATTGATGATATCTTAATGATGCTGGACGAATTAGGTATCGATTTGATCGACGAGACAGAGATTGAAAGCCGCGATGTTGTTGAGACAGAGGAGGTAGAACCCTATCAGGAAGTCGACTTAGAATTTGGTGAAGTTCCAACCATTACCGAAAAGATAGACGACCCGGTTCGTATGTACCTCACGCAGATGGGTGAAATTCCTTTACTCACCCGCGACGAAGAGATCATGCTCGCAAAAAAGATAGAAATTACCAGAAAGAGATTCTTAAAGAAAGTCCTGCATTCCGATCTTTCCCTTGCAACCTGTTTAAGGATATTAGAAGATGTCAATAATGGAGAGCTATCGTTCGACCGCACCCTGAAGGTGAATGCAATGGTCGACAATTGCAAGGAGGAGATTTTAGAACAGTTTCCAAGAAGTGCGAAAGTGCTCAAATCCCTCCTCCAAAAAAACAAAGAAGATTATCTCCGGGCGAAACGGAAACAGATTTCCAAAAAGGAAAGATTAAAACTCCTCCGGACGATTAGAAACAGAAGGCGAAAGGGAATAGATTTGCTTGAAGAAATCAACATTCGCACAAAACGAATTCAGCCCCTGATGAAAAAGCTCCAGGAGATCATTCTAGAAATGGAGTTCTTAGAAAACCAGATGTTTGAATCCAAACAACATTCCCGATCCAATGGACATTACAAAGAACTGGAATCGCAATTCGTAAAACTGGAAGAGTTGGTTCTGGAATCTTCCAAAAGTTTGAAGCGGCGCGTGGACTCTGTTGAAAGTATTAACAGAGAACACGAATCCGCTAAGAGAAAACTCTCTGGCGCAAATCTCCGGCTGGTCGTAAGTATTGCAAAAAAATACCGGAATCGTGGACTGAGTTTTCTGGATCTGATTCAGGAAGGAAATACCGGCCTCATGCGGGCTGTTGATAAATATGAATACCGGCGCGGATACAAATTCAGCACTTACGCTACGTGGTGGATACGTCAGGCAATTACCCGTTCAATTGCAGATCAGGCAAGAACGATACGTATCCCTGTGCATATGATCGAGACGATGAGTAAAATAAGAAATGTTTCTAAGAAACTGCTGCAGGAAAAGGGTCGTGAACCAACAATAGAAGAAATTGCAAGAGAAGTAAAGATCACGGTAGGAGAGGCGCGGCGTGTCCTTAAAATATCCCGGCATCAAATCTCGCTGGACAGGCCTGTCGGTGAAAGCGAGGATAGCTCCTTTGGTGATTTTATCGAAGACGAAAAGGCGGAATCTCCTGTATCTGCCGCAACCCAGGAGATGCTAAAAGATAAGATTGAAAGTGTATTAAAAACTTTAACGTACCGTGAAAGAGAAATCATCAAACTCCGATACGGTATTGGTGACGGCTACACCTATACCCTTGAAGAAGTTGGTAAAATATTTAAGGTTACGCGGGAAAGGGTAAGGCAGATTGAAGCAAAAGCCGTTCGGAAACTGCAACATCCGATCAGAAGCCGGAAACTTGAAGGATTTTTAGACGGAATCAGTGCAGATTAATAGACAAGATATATATCAGACTACTTCTTTGTAGTGCTTCTGTTTATCCTGTTTTTAGCGCACAAATTTATTGTTTGAGAGGAATCTATGAATGAAAGGATGGAGGTACTACGGAGATTGCAATCAATCGATACGAAGCTGCGGCGGTTGGAAGGCGATAAACTCTATCGTAGTTACGATGTTCAAAAAAAAGCGACTTTAATCCACCAAAGGAAAACAGAGTTGTCAAAGCTGAGCGAAGAGATAAAGAACTACCAAAAAGACGTCGGAATTAAAGAACTTGACTTGAAAAGTATGGAAACAGAGATTGCTAAATTACGCTTACAGATGAATCAAGTCAAAACGAACAAAGAATATAGCGCAATAAAAACAGAAATTGGAGGAAAGGAAGCAAATAAATCTGTCCTGGAGGACGAAATCCTCGGCATGATGACAAAATACGAAGAAATGAATCAGAGATACCGATCATTTGAAAAAACGATTGAACATGAAAACGCTCAATTAAAAGAACTCCAGAAACATGTGGAAACTGACCTGATAACCATCGACGCAGAGGTCCATGAACTGAAAAAAATGCGCAATAAATATGAGACCTTGCTTGACACAGACGCACTACAACACTATAATCGTTTAGTTAGCCACAAGGATGCAGTAGCTGTTGTTTCTGTTGTTAACAAGGTATGTCAAGGATGCTTTATGTCAGTAACAGCCCAAACGCTGAATCAGCTTTTATCAGGCAAAGACATCACCTTCTGCAATAGTTGTGGACGTATTTTATATCTGAATAACGGTAATGAAGTGCTAGAGGAAGAAGAAAAGTAGACAAGGCGGTCGTCGGCTCTTTCTATTCCTGGAGAAAGAAAGAGCGGGAGGAAAGTCCGAGCTCCACAGGACACAGTGCTCCGTAACGCGGAGTCCCGGCGACGGGAAGGAAAGTGCAACAGAAAAGATACCGTTCCACCTTTTGGGTGGAATAAGGGTGAAATGGTGGGGTCGTTTCCCTGTTAAAAAGAACAGGGTCTGAATCGACTTAATGTAAGAGCCCACCGCTCCGGTGGTGACATCGGAGGCATGGCAAACCCCACTGGGAGAAAGGTTAAATAGAGAGGGATGAAGTGGTCCGCTTCGGCAATACCTCTGGGTAAACCGTTTGATCTCGTTGGCAACAACGGGACTAGATAAATGATCGCCCACGACAGAACTCGGCTTATTGTCTGCTTAAAAACAAAAACCCCTCTGAAGAATAATGTCTCAGAGGGGTTTTTGTCTTTACTGCAATCTACTTCTTTTTTCCCTTTCCCCCGTCTTTTTTCGTTGCTGACCCTTCCTTCTTTTTTCCGCCGGGGTTATGTTTTGCACATGTCGTACACATATACTACCTCCTTCTTCTATCAAAAAATGTGATCTATGAAATAAAATACCGGTTTCATAAATTTTTACTGTACGGATTGATGTTGTATGGTTTCTATCACGTGCATGCCGTTTTCAAGGGCTTGTTTATTGATGCTAAATAAATTCCCCTTCTTCCCTTTCAATATTTCTTGTAACTGCTCCAAAATAAGGGCAGGAGGAAATAACTTTTTAATTGCCAGATAAGCACCCAGCATAACTATATTTGAGACGAGGACATTTCCCAACTTGCTCGCGATCTCTGTTGCTGATACTTTATAGACTATCGCGTCATGAAAATTGTTTGATTTAATCATGGATGCATTTAAAAGAAGCAAACCGTCTGCCTTTAACATCTCCTTAAATTTTTGATAAGAAGGTTGATTCATAATAATAAGGGTGTCCGCCTCTTCAATGATTGGGGAAAAAATCTCGTCGTTTGAAATGATCAGGTGATAAACCGCCGTTCCGCCTCTTACTTCGGTGCCATAGGAAGGAAAATAGGTTACCTTTTTTCCGTCAGCCATGGCGGCCTGTGCGAGCAATTTCCCCAGCAACATCATCCCCTGTCCCCCAAAACCGGCCAGGACTACTCTTTCCGTCATATTTGTGGAGAAATAATTACTCATCGTTCCCAATCTTTAATCACTCCAAGGGGGAATGTCCTGGACATCTCCTCATCAATATGCCGCATCGCTTCGTTGGCGTCCATCCTCCAGTAAATGGGACAGGGAGACAGGATTTCTATCAAGGAAAATCCCTTTCTCTCCATCTGTGTCTTAAAGCCTTTCTCGAGGGCTTTTTTCGTCTTCCGAACGTTTTCCGGAGAGGAAAGACTCACCCGCTCAAGGTAGCTACTTCCACCCAGAACGGCCAGGAGTTCACAGACACGAATGGGGTGTCCGTAGTTTACCAAATCTCTGCCTGATGGCGTAGTTGCTGTCTTCTGCCCCGTAAGGGTCGTGGGTGCCATCTGACCGTTTGTCATGCCATAAACGGCATTATTGACAAAGATGAAGGTAATGTTCTCACCTCTGTTGGCAGCATGAATAATCTCTGCGGTTCCGATCGCCGCCAAATCACCGTCACCCTGATAAGCAAAAACGACGTGATCGGGATGAACCCTCTTAATACCTGTGGCTACCGCTGGAGGGCGGCCGTGTGCAGCTTCACACATATCAATATCAAGATAGTTATAGGCAAGCACGGAACATCCTACCGGGGCAAGTCCAACAGTTTTTCCCCGGATTCCCCAGGCATCAATGATTTCTGCGATAAGTCGCAGCACAATGCCATGCCCACACCCAGGGCAAAAATGTGTTGCGGTATCGATAAATGTTTTTGGTTTTTCATATAAAGCCTTCATATTATCTTACCTCAGCTAATTGTAATAAGGTATCGGCCAGGTTGTCTGGGACAATTTCAACAATTTTTTTGATTACTTGCGAAGATGTTGGAACTCCCCCACCAGTCCTCCCGTAAAAATGAACCGGACATCTGCCTTCAACTGCAAGTCTTACATCCTCTACCATCTGCCCTGCGCTCATCTCAACGGTTAAAATACACTGGACCTTCTCTGATATCCTTCGAATGACCTCTTTCGGAAAAGGCCACAGGGTGACGGGGCGTATCAAGCCAACCTTGAATTCAAGCCGCCTGCTCTTCTTGACAACTTCCGTACATACCCGCGCGGATGTTCCATAAGCGACTAACACCACGTCGGCTTTATGCGTATTAATCATTTCATAACGGACTTCGTTATCTTTTATCGTCTTATATTTTCTCTGCAGGTGGGCATTAAACTCTTCCAGTTGCCCTTTTACGGGATAGAAAGATTTTATGATATTTCTCTTTCTACCATCGGCCCCTGTCAGTGCCCAGGTTTTTTGCGGAAGATTTTTCTTTGGTCTTTTATGAAATTCTACCGGTTCCATTAATTGACCGATTTGAGCGTCTCCCAGGATCATGACCGGATTTCGGTACTTATCGGCAAGGTCAAAGGCATCATATACAAGATCTGCCATCTCCTGGACAGAACTAGGCGCAAGCACTATGGTATGATAATCACCATGTCCGCCACCTTTGACTGCCTGAAAATAGTCTGCCTGTGATGCTGAAATATCGCCCAAACCTGGCCCCCCCCGCTGTATATTAACAATGACACACGGCAATTCACTCCCGGCGAGATAGGAAATTCCCTCCTGTTTCAGACTAATGCCGGGACTTGAAGACGATGTCATTGCACGTCCACCTGCTGCCGCGCTTCCATAAACCATATTAATGGCTGCAATCTCACTCTCTGCCTGAATAAAGGCACCGCCAACCTGGGGCATCCTCATTGACATATAATTGATCAGTTCATTCTGAGGAGTAATGGGATACCCGTAATAGTACCTACAACCTGCTACGATAGCTGCTTCCGCAGCGGCCTCATTTCCCGTCATTAACTGTTTCATTATAGATATGCCCCTTGTAAATTGTTTTAAAAATAATGCTCGTATTTTTAATTATAAATCTCTATTGCCAGATCAGGACACATGATTGCACATTTTTTACATCCATCGCATTCTGCATCCTCTCTGAATTTCACCGGATGCAAGCCATGTTCATTGATGGTATCAGATATTACAAACGATTTGTTATGACATACCGGCACACAGAGAAGGCATCCCTTACAATAATTCTCTTTTATTTTAATTACGGCCATAATTCGGTTGTCCTCCCCAATTTAACTTTTCCCGCAACACACCATAAAATGTCCTCTCGCCAGTGTCGATCATCTGAACCTCAACATCAGATCTTTCAACCTTTATCCTATCACCCATTTCTAATTCCGTAAAGACCTGACCATCAACCGTAAAACCAGTGCCGACTAATTGAGACAAGATTTCCATTTCTATCTTTACATCCGCAGAAACCACTAACGGCCGGTTTGTAAGCGTGTGAGGGCATATTGGCACAATAATAAAAGCATGTAAATCGGGTGTTAACAGTGGCCCCCCGGCAGACAGCGAATGCGCCGTTGAACCTAAGGGGGTTGATATGATCAGGCCATCTGCCCGGTATGTTGCAACGTCTTCCCCGTTAATATTTAATTTTATGGATATCAATCGTGATAAAGAAGAGCGGGAGATCACTGCATCATTAATGCCCATGGATTCGTTTATCATATTTCCTGCACGCTCAACACGGGATAACAGGAGCATCCTTTTGCGTACATGATATTTTCCTGTAAATATTTTTTCTAAAGAGGCACACACATTCTTTTCCATGAGCTCTGCCAAGAAACCAAACCTCCCCATATGTACACCTATGATCGGTATTTGATTTTTTCCAAGTCCCCGGCATGTCGAAAGAATTGCTCCGTCGCCTCCAAACACAACCGCAATTTCCGCTCCCCTTTTTTCAATTTTCTTCCCTTTCGGCACATCAAGAATTTCAGCAACTACATACTTGTTCAGCCATGGTTTTAAGCCAAAGATCGTATCATGAATCTTTTTCTTACTTAAGTCGCCAAGAACCAGAATCTTTTTCATTCGTTTAAACAGTCAAACGTTGCTTCCCTGCCTTGGTAAAAGAACCGCGCATATCCATCAAATCAAGCATTGCAATAAATTTCTCAGCAATTCCATTTTCATCTAAGCCAATATTTTTTAATATCAGATTTCGCGGGCCATGCTCCATAAAACGATCAGGGATGCCTGCGCGTACAATTTTATTGACATTTTCCCCTTCATCCGAAACGAATTCAAGTACCGCAGATCCAAAACCACCCATCAGCGCATGGTCTTCTACCGTAAGAATCAATTTGTTATTCCTGACCAACCTTAAAATAAGTTCTTTGTCAAGAGGTTTCGCAAACCGTGCATTTACCACCGTAACTTCGACTCCTTTTTCACTCAGCCTTTCTGCTGCTTGCATGCATCGGTACACCATAGCGCCATAGGCCAGAAGTACGCCATCAGTTCCTTCCCTTAAAACCTCAGCCTTTCCAATTTCAAATTTTTTATACTGTGAGTTGATTTTTTCTTCGGGGATGTCTTCTTTCGGATATCGGATCACCGCAGGTTTTCCGGATTCTAAGGCAATCTTCATCATCGATTTTAACTCATTCCCGTCTTTTGGCGCCATCAAGACAATCCCGGGCAGATTACGAAGATAGGCAATGTCAAAGATACCGTTATGCGTCGGGCCGTCATTTCCTACAATCCCTGCCCGATCGAGTGCGAAGACAACACCATGCCCTTGCAAACAGATGTCGTGAAACACCTGATCATAAGCCCTTTGTAAGAATGTAGAATAGATAGCTACCACGGGCTTGAGACCCCCTGCTGATAGTCCATTGGCCAAACCAACAGCATGCTGTTCACAAATTCCAACATCATAGAATCTATCCGGAAATTTTTTACCAAAAGAAACTATGCCAGTTCCATCAGGCATGGCAGCAGTAATACCTACCACCTTTGGGTCTATTTTTGCCAGTTCTACAAGGGTATTTCCAAAAACCTTGGTATAAGCAATCTTTTGGGAATCAGGGGATGCCGTTTTAATTTTTCCGTTACACAGCTCAAATTTGCCGGCACTGTGATATTGCGCTGGATTTTGGTATGCCGGCTCAAAACCCCTTCCTTTTTCCGTTATCACATGGAGCAACACAGGCCCGTTCAGGTGCTTGATATCATTCAAAGTTTCAGTAAGTATCCGGAAATCATGCCCGTCAATTGGCCCGAAATAATTTAAACCAAGATCTTTAAATATTTGACCCGGAACCGTACCTCCCTGGATTAACTCAACAACATGTTCCATTGTCTTCTCAACTGACTTGCCAAGGACCGGAACTACTTTCAATAAATTATGGACCTCTTTTCTCATATCCACATAGATTGGGGCTGTCCTGATTTTGTTCAAATATTTCGAGAAAGCGCCAACGGTATTTGAAATAGACATCTCATTGTCGTTTAATATCACCAGCACTTTTTTTTTCAGATCACCCGCATGGTTCAACGCCTCCAAAGACATCCCCGCACCGATCGCACCGTCACCTACAACTGCCACAACAGTTCGACTCTCTCCAAGAATTGAGTCGGCACACGACATGCCCAGTGCAGCCGATATGGCATCCCCGCTGTGACCGCACGTAAATGGATCGTACTCACTCTCGCTTTTATCAGGAAAACCACTGAGTCCCTTATATTGCCTTAAGGTTGGAAACTTCGATTTTCTACCCGTAAGAATCTTGTGAACATATGCCTGATGTCCTACATCCCACACGAGTTTATCTCTTTTAAAATCAAAACAGTAATGGAGGGCAATCGTTAACTCAACGACACCAAGATTTGAAGAAAGATGTCCTGGATTTTTTGAAACGACATCAACGATTAATTCACGAATTTCCGCAGCAAGTTTTGGTAAGTCTTCCAGTTTTACCTTCTTTAGATCTTCCGGATATTCAATAGAATCCAATAGTTTATTCATGTTTTACACGTTGTGATAAATCGAAAAAAGTTATCCATATAAAGCGAGAGCTATTTTGCATTATGAGTTTTGGCAGTTTCAATCTCATACTCCCTGGTACGGAAAACGCCACTCTCATCCTTCACGAGAATTTGAATCTTTTTTTCCGCATCTTCTAACAAGGCTATACACTGTTTATAGAGTTTAATACCCTGCTCATATTTTGACAGGGTTTCATCGAGAGGTAAATCCCCTTTTTCGAGGAGTTCTACAATATCCTCTAATCCTTTTACTGCATCCTCAAATTTTATCTTTGCCATATCATTGATGCCTTCAAAAGGGATAGGGGCAGATCTTGGTTTTACATTTCGCAAATATCGTACGGTTTCTTGATACGCGCTTACTTACTTTAATACCTCAACTACCGCCGACACAACACCACCATGGGAAAATCGTGTCTGTAACATTTTTCCCGCAGTTAATCCTACGCTAGACTTGATAAGTTTACTATCTTCTACCGTGGTAGTAATAGAATATCCTCTGCTGAGTACTTTTAAGGGACTAATACTCTCCAATCGGTTCACCATGCCAATGAGCCGTTCGCGTTCTAATTCAACTGCATGTTTCTCTGCCATAACAAGTCGCTGTGCCATCTCATCCAAATCCTGTTGTAACCGAAGTACTTTATCAAATGGTTTTTTAAATGTAAAACTATTCTCAGTCCTCAACAACCTGCTTCTCATAAGCAGTATTTTATTATACAATGCTTGTGCAAGTCTAGTCTTAATTTTCTCACATGCATCCCTTATCTGATCATACTGAGGGACAACCAGTTCACCAGCTTCGGTAGGCGTAAGTGCTCTTTTATCTGCAACCAGGTCTGAAATAGTTACGTCAATTTCATGACCCACTGCCGAAATAACAGGAATTTTGGAGGCAAAAATACTGCGTGCGACCACTTCTTCGTTAAATGCCCACAAATCCTCTAAACTGCCTCCCCCCCTTCCCACAATCATTACATCAATATCGGAAAGAGTGTTCAAGTCACTGATCGCCCGCGCAATCTCCAGGGCAGCACCTTCACCCTGTACTTTTACCGGACAAATGAGGATCTCCACCCTGGCAAATCTTCTGTTGATTACGTTTAGGATGTCTCTGATTGCGGCGCCTGTCAAAGAGGTCACAACCGCAATCTTTCTGGGAAGGACAGGAAGAGGTTTCTTATGTGCCGGATCGAACAACCCTTCCTTTTCAAGGCGTTCCTTTAATTGCAAAAAAGCCAATTGCAGCGCCCCGATCCCTTTTGGCTCCATGCGTTCAACAATCAGTTGATATTGCCCGCGAGCTTCATAAACGGTGAGCGAACCAAAAGCAAAAACCTCCATACCATCCCGCACATCGAACTTCAGCCCACTTGCTACCGATTTAAATATGACTGACTGAAGCTGCGCATGCTCGTCTTTCAGGGTCAGATACACATGACCGGATGAGGGTCTCTTCACATTAGACAATTCTCCGACGACCCATATATTAAAGAACTCCTGTTCAACCGAACCCCGTATCCTTCGGGTAAGTTCGGAAATCGTAAGTATCGTATTTCGTCTTTTCGCCGTATCCGGAAATACGGGTAATGGGCTGGCAAGATTCATCTAATCACCCTCTTTAATTTCAATCCTTTTAATGCTCTCTGCATTTCCCGTTTGACTATTTACTACGATCTTCACACCATTTATCCGCATATCCTTTTCTGCCACATCAAATCGGGTGGGCATCTGTGTCACAATTGCCTTTAACACACACTCAATCTTTCTTCCCAAAACAGACTCGTGCGGCCCTGTCATTCCTAAATCACTAATAAAAGCTGTTCCTTTAGGTAATATTTTTTCATCTGCCGTGGGCACGTGGGTATGCGTACCCAGAACGGCACTTACTTTACCATCCAAATACCATCCCATAGCAATTTTTTCTGAGGTTGCTTCAGCGTGCATGTCCACAAAAATTATCTTTGTTTCTCTTGAAATATTTTTAACAATTTCATCAGAAGCCCGAAAAGGACAATCTATGGGTTTCATAAATACCCGACCCAACAAATTAATAACCCCAATCGGATTTCCCAGTTTGGAATTCTTTATCACATAACCTTTTCCCATTGCCAGCGGAGAATAATTAGCAGGTCTCAGTATGCTGGCGCTGGTTTCCAGCATAGGTAATATTTCTTTTTTATCCCATACATGGTCACCGGTAGTTATGACATCGATTCCATATGAAAGTAATTCGGCGGCTATTTCAGCGGTGATACCTGCACCTGCTGCAGCATTTTCTCCATTTGCAATACAAAAGTGTATCTCTTCCTTGTCGATGAATGGTTTTAGTTTTTCCTTTAATATTACACGGCCCGGCTTCCCTACAATATCACCGATAACCAAGACATTGATTTTCATTCAAATCTCTTTCTGTACACATGCTTGAATTTCTGCGTTAAACGCCTTTCAACACTGGGAGGAACAAATTGACTCACGCTTCCACCCAGGCTAACGGCCTCCTTAATAAGTGTGGAATTTAAAAACGAGTATTGTGCACTGGTCATTACAAAGATGGTCTCGACTTCTTTATTAAGAACCCGATTTGTCAGTGCTCTCTGAAATTCATATTCAAAATCAGACGCCGTACGTATACCGCGCAATATAATAGTTACCTTTTGTTTTTTGAGATAATCTACCAACATTCCGCTAAAACTGTCGACTTCAACGTTTTTTAAGTCTGCAACCTCTTCCCGAATCATCTCCATGCGTTCATCAATAGAAAAGAGGGCTTCCTTTAATGGATTGCATCCTACCGATACAACTAAGGCATCAAATACCATGCTTCCTCTCTTCATCACATCAAGATGCCCATTGGTAACAGGGTCAAACGTCCCAGGATAAACAGCTTTTCTCATCATAATACCCTTATATCTAAAACCAAAAGCGTCTCGTTTTTCTCTCCATCACTTTCGGCGTAATGTCAAACCTATAGGAGCTATCATCCCTTACCGGATCCAGTTCCAGGGTAAGACTACCTATCCAGTCATGAAAATAACGGGACAATATAATATTTGTCCTAAGGTTTTGAGTTTTATTTTCTCTGTCCAGATTATTATCCTCATCCTCAACTAATTTAATAGACTTGAAGTCGTACTTTTCCTCGCCCACCACCTTCCATTTTTCACTGATAGTGTATTCAGCAGCGAGCATAATGGTAGAACTGATATCCCTGATAAAGCGATAGCCAAAAAAATATTGCCAATCGGGGAGATTGTAAACCTCAACGCCTGAGGAAAGAACGTCAAACTGGAACTCCTCCGTGTTAAACTCGTTCCGTTCGGAAACAAATGCAACAATATCTGTTAGCTGGGAACGGAAATCTATATTTATAAAGTTATCTTCTCTTATGATAATACCGTTTATTCCGTCGTTATAAATACCTGCTTTTGACGGAAACAGATAATAATCCACGCTAAACTCGATAAAATCTACCGTTTTTTCAAGACCCGGTTCTCCGCGTTTTGTCTGCAATTTATTTTTTACCCCAATAACGGCAACATTGGATGAGTCTAGTGCATCAACTTCATCATATTGATAGAATTCATTTGGGTCTTTAGTCACGATAGGACTGTAACTATACCGGAGTTCAGGAACGAAGATATGCCTTAAACGGTTAATTTTAAAGAAGTCATTATAAAAACTATAGTTTCTCCAATGGGTTGAACTCCAATCAAAACCAAAGGAGCCGACAAAACGTCCGGTGGCAGGGCCATTTGCCTCATCAACTGCATCAGATGTATCAATACTTTCTGTATACCCGGTAACCCTCCCCTCCATAAAGGGATTTATATTGAAAATCCCTGGTTTAAACGGCATACTTACCCGATTTACTGTATCTACCCGTGCAACTGATTCAGATTCAACTTCCGGATCAACCCGCTCAAAAGAGCCGTTAAAATAAGTCGCAGTTGATTCTGAAGTGAATACCAACAGGTTATCCCCGATTGGTTCTCCAATAATTCGATATGAAAGCTCCGGCAGGCGTTCTGCATACCGTCTTTCCCGTAATGAATCAACGGTTGTGTCAAATCCGTTAAACTGTTCGTTAATGACAAAGGTTTCCGCCGAAGTATCGTGAATTCTTCGTAAATAAAGCGCCGTTTCGCGATCTTTCTCCTGTTTAAATTCGTGCCGAAAATATTCCCTGAGAAACTGCGGGTCACTCAAATAGGAATACTCCATTTCCAAACGCCAATCGTACGGCAATTCCTGCCGATGCCGCCAAAGAATGGTACCGCGGTCTTCGTTTTCGATCGGAACATTGTTAATATCCGAATCCCCATGGTCCTTAATGTAATAGGTATCGATGTAACCAAGGAGATCCTGTCGGTTATACTCAAAATCAAGCCCGGTGCCAAATCCCCTCTTTTGCAGATAATCAAGATTTAAGATAAGGTCACTCCAGTCTTTCAGGTTTCCACCCGTAGCAGCAAACAAATCCCAGTCTGATCTGAAAAACGAACCAAAACGGGACGAACTCCCAAATTGCCAGTCTCTTAAAAGTCGCTCATCCTTTTTTACATCAAGGGCTAAATATGGCAAATAAGCAACCGGATATCTATCCAGGTAAAATGCATTATTGGTAGACGAAACAATATTATGCACCCCCCTCTGAGTCAACCGGATCTTTTTCCCTTTAAAATGATAATGGGGATGTCCAAATCCACAGGTACTTATCTTACCATTGGTAATTTCATATCTCCCTTTGCCCACCAGTCTTATTTCTTCTCCTTTAATATAAGTGGGCAACCCTTCAAAGGTAAATTTTTTTCTTTTTTGTGAAGGTGCTTTTATATCAGAGACAGCGCTCGTTTTAGTCTCTTTTTTCTGAATAGTTGACTTTATCTTGCTGTTAATAAGAATCCCCTTTTCTTCCTTTACGTTTTCAAAGATCTTGTCAGCAATTTGCAGATCATCTTTGCGTCGCACCGTTACATTCCCTTCCGCATAAATTTCACTCAAAGGCGGCTTTGCATCTTTCGTAACGCCTGATTCCGCTTTATCAAACCACAAGATGACACTATCCGCATCTATCGTCATGTCCTCTTTTTTAATTTTCACGTTTCCAAGAGCAACAACGACTCGTTTGTCTCTTTCTTCCCACGAGTCGATACTGTCGGCAATAATATCAACCATTTCCTCTTTTTGAGAAATTTCCGAAGTTACGACCTTTGGGGGAATTTTCGTGGACAAATATTCTTCTTTTCCCAATGAACGAATTTCTTCACCCCGGCGAACGATGTCTGTTTCCTGGGCAACTTCAAAAGTTTCTATCGGCTGTATTTCTGGGTTAACGACTATACCTGCCATCGTCTCAAATCTTAAATAAACTTGTTCATAGTTCTCGTAATTTCCTTCTTCCAGAATGGTCACCTTTCCCTCACAATACACTTCCACGGTAGCTTCTTTCTGCTGGGCCGCCTCTTCTTCATGAAACCAACAAACCATCGTATTCGCAGTAATCTGAAATGGCCCCTGCAATATTCTGGCGTCCTTATTAACAACAAACACTCGAACCCCATCTTTTTCCCATGTAACAATACGATTACCGGTCAAGGAAAAAGGTCGTTGTTCAATACCTTTGACCTTAGCGACTATACTTTCCGAGTAACCATATCCGGGTATTAAAAACAAGACGGCAAGCACGAAAGAAAATGGTAGTATTCGCATGAGAAAAAGTTAAACTTTATTGTTGTGAAATGAACTTTCTTACCTGATCAATTACATGATCTTGCTCTTTCTCCGTAATCTCAGGGAAGATAGGCAAGGCCAATGTTTCACTTGAAGCCTTTTCAGCCTCAGGCAAGTCACCTTTTTTATACCCTAAGAACTCAAAACACTTTTGCAAGTGAAGCGGAACGGGATAATAAATAGCAGTTTCTATACCGTGACGGTCGAGGTGTTTTGCCAAAGCGTCCCTTGCTGGCGTTGCTATGACGTACTGATGAAATATGTGGGTATTATGGGCTTCTATTCGGGGCAGTCGAATGGGTAAATCCTTTAAATGGTAATGATAATATGCCGCAATTGCTCTGCGTTTCTCAGACCAGCCGTTCAAATAGTTGAGTTTTACCGACAGGACGGCAGCCTGAATTGCATCCAACCTCCCATTGATGCCAATGTACGAATGATAATACTTAGATTTCGACCCATGCACCCTTAAGAGTTTAATAAAGTCCGCCAGATTGTCATTGTTTGTTGCTACAAGCCCACCATCACCATAGCCACCAAGATTTTTTGTGGGATAAAATGAGAAACACCCAATATCTCCAAAAGAGCCGGCATTTTTTCCTTTGTAAACCGCGCCTATTGCCTGTGCGGCATCTTCGATAACCGCCAATCCATGGATACGCGCAATATTAAGGATCGCATCCATGTCTGCACACTGACCATAGAGATGAACTGGCAGGATCGCCTTCGTTTTCTTGTTTACGGCAGTAGAAATTTTGGTGACATCGATATTATACGTAAGGGGATCAACATCCACAAAAACGGGAACCGCCCCAACACGCGCAATAGAACTTGCCGTTGCGAAGAAAGTAAAAGGCGTAGTAATAACCTCATCGCCATGTTCTATACCACATGCCATTAAGGCCAACAATAGGGCATCAGTACCAGATGATACCCCAATAGCATGCTTCACACAACAAAACTGTGCAATCTTACCTTCAAACGATTCGACATAGGGTCCCAGAATGAAGGATTGGCTGCTGAGTACTTCCAAAACCGCCTTATCTATTTCTTCCCGGATCGTTTCATACTGTCGTTTTAAATCCAGAGAACTTACTTTCATCAGCGAAACAATAACTTTTGTGAATTGATTAAATTTTAGTTCGTAAGTTTGCTAAATCATTATATTTGCATCAATGCCGAGCATCATTATATTGAGAGAAACGGGATTTGTCAATAAAAAAGAATGCCCAATACATTTCACCGTTCCTCCCTTACTAAGCAGATTGCAGGAGGTACTAATAATTAGGCTTGACACCACTAGATATATTTGTACTATAGGGAAACAGGATATACGCCTGTTGTAAAAATCAAGGCGAGGCAATAAACAGACAACAAAAACATCCGCTGGAAAGCCGGGAAAGTCCATAATAGCCTTATCCAAAGGAAATATAAATTATCGTCGGAATGGACACTAAACACGTATCCCTTTTAAATGGGTTAGCGTCCTATCCTGTCGCATAAAAGAGAAATTAACGCCATGAGCATACAAATTAAGACATTTCTGCTTGTCAGTACTTATTATACTAGACCTTTTTTCCGCAGAGCCTTTATGCCAGCTTTTTGCATCTTATCGCCTATGGAGATACCATAGGAACTGCCTAATGACGATGTCTTTGAAGATCAATTTATCACGGACCGGCTTGAGTTAATCAACGATGTTTCTTTGCACTGGCAAAGTGAATCAACTCACCGCCGAAACACGGATTAGCACCAAATAATGCAACTAAAGAACTTTGTATTTTATTTTATCCTTGGTGGTAGTATTGTAAGTGCTGTAACTTTTATGGGTTCGCACGGCAAGGGACTCCTGGCCGCCTTTGTGGCTACTTTTCCTACCATGACCGTGCTCACCTTTGCCTTACTTCATAGCAAAGCAGGACATGCCGCCACCGTAGACTACGCCAAGGGACTGCTCTTCATGACTCCGCCGTGGATTGTCTACGTATTGTGCCTTATCATGTTATTACCAAAATTGGGATTTCTGAAGTCTCTTATAATTGGTGTGTTAGCTTACATGATCCTTGCCGGTGTAGTTAGTGTTGTTGTAAAACATCTTAAATAATTGAAAGCAGGGTAAAATGGCCGAAGGTTACACCGAATTTCCCAACGGACGATACTTAGCGCGGCTATGCCTCAACCAAATCCCCCTGGTTAGTAACGGCGGCAAAAGTGGTTGTGAAAAAGCTTGCTAAAACTTGTCCTCATGAAACTTGTCCTCGTAAAAACGGAGAATGGGGAAAAGAAGTTTTTTGCACAGTAATCCTATAAACATCCTTCTATGTATAGAATTAATAAATATCATTTTAACGAATTCAAATGCGAAGCAAGTTTACATAAATCTAACTACGCCGTTTTAATTAATGTCTCAGATACCGGCATAAAATACTCGCCTGATTTTGATTTTTCTGAAGAATATTATATACTAAAGGAGCTCAATCACCCTCAAATACCAAGCACGAGTGATTTTGGACAAGGAGAATTATTCAGAGATGACAAATTTTTAATTAAGCAAAATTTTCTTATATTACAACATGTTCATGGATATGACCTGGTAGACTACTTCACCAAAAAGGATACGGAAAACGCAAAAACGATTGATGAAGTTATCAAGGCATTTATAACCGTCTGCGATCCCATCCAGCATGTCCATGACAAACATTACATTCATTGCGATTTAAAACCCGGACATCTGATTCTCAATCAAAAAACCGGCCTGGTGCATATCATCGACTTTGAATTGGCTATTAAAAGAGGGGGAATTATCAAGGGAATTAGTAAAGAATATGCTTCTCCGGAACAATTACAGATGCTGAACTACCTGAAGGACCTGCCGAGAAAGGTTCATTACGAGGCAATTTCCTCTACCATCCGGCTGGACGGCAAGGTAGACCTCTACGCTCTTGGCCTCATATTCTATCAGATAGTAACAAAAAAATTATGGCAGACAGAAAAGGCTTTACCCAGTAAAATAAATAGCCATATCCCGCAGAAACTCGAAGAGATTCTAAATGGGCTGCTGGAGGTAAATCCCTCCCAGAGAATTGCGTCTGCAGAGGAAGTAAAAAAGGCATTGATGAGTATATAACGCACACAAACATGTTTTGTAACAATTTAATTTTTTGAAAAAGTAGGGGCGAAGCATTTGCCGTCTTGTGTATGAACGCATGTATGCCAACGATAGCAAATGCTTCGCCCCTACACGGTGCGGTAAACATCGCCATTAATTAAATTTTTTCAAAAAACTAAATTGTCACCATTTTTTATGTTTTACGGACAACACATGAAAAACATCATCCTGTCAGATATCCATAGTAACGTAGATGCCTTGCTGGCGGTAACCAAAGAAATCGTCGAAAAGGAAGGCGCTGCAGTCAGATTACTAATCGCCGGCGATATTGTTGGCTACGGTGCATCACCAAATGAGTGCTGTGACATTGTACGTTTCTTAATCCATGGCAGAAAGACGGTGGATTTACAGAAGATTCAGGAAATTGTTGCGCAGCCATATCTTGACTCCCAGCAGCGGCATAATCAGCATAACGCCCTTATTGCCTTAGAAAAGAAAGGACTCGCCATCGGCGGAAATCACGATAGGGAAACCGCCGGAGAACCTTCCCTTACGAGTGAAATGAACCCTGTGGCATTAGCCGCTGTAGACTGGACAAAAGGGGTATTGTCGAAAGAAAATCTTAAATTTTTAAAAAGCCTTTCACTAAGGATGAAATTTGGCAAAGACCAATTCGAAATCGTACACAGCACGCCTACTTATCCGCGGGGTTACGAATACGTCAGGAATGCTGGCGTGCTGAAGTATACAACGCTATGGTCACCGGTAACCTTTGGGGGCCATACACATCGTCCATCAGCTTATATTTATACCAAAGAAACCAGGACCGTGAATGCCTCTGTTCTTGTTCCGGCAGATAACTACGATATGAGACTTATGCTTATTGAAAAGCAATCAACGAACAAAGTAGAATCTTTCGATATCGATTCTGGCAAGGACTGGAGGTATTATATCAACGTGGGGTCAGTGGGTCAGCCGAGGGATGGAAATCCACAGGCATGTTATGTCGTGTTCGATTCCACCGCAAAACATATCGATTTTAAACGGGTGCCTTATAATGCCGAAGCAGCGTCAAAAAAAATAACCGAGGCAAAACTGCCAAAAGAATTGTCAGAAAGGGTATTAAAGGGGGTTTAAGGGAAAACCGTTTCCTCCCCCATCGATCTTACTGTTGGACAATTTTTTGCTGGACAGGTTTAAGATAGGAGATGCCTTATTA
>CAZBCT010000011.1:0-46665 GCA_964490485.1 uncultured Candidatus Brocadia sp.
AGGCGCGGTCTCTGCGGCTTGCGAAGCGGAAGATATCATGATTTTCATCAATAAAGCGCGTCGTGAATCTCCCTGCATGGAAATCCTTGCGGTTGATTAGATTAATGAGAAACGGAATATTGGTTTTCACGCCGCGAATCCTGAATTCCTGCAGCGCTCTGTCCATACGTCGTATCGTTTCTTCAAAGCATGAGCCATAGGCAGTAACTTTCACCAGCATGGAATCATAATAGGGCGTTACCAGGGCGCCGGAGAAGGCAGTGCCGGCGTCAAGCCGGATGCCCATGCCTCCGGCAGAACGATAGTGCTGAATACGGCCGTAGTCGGGAATAAACTTGTTGGAAGGGTCTTCGGTGGTAATCCGGCACTGAAAGGCAATTCCATGTGTCTGAATCGCCTCCTGGTTCGGTATAGAGATCTCAGGAGAATTGAGAGGAAATCCTTCACTGATAAGGATCTGTCTCTTCACCAGATCAAAGCCGGTAATAATTTCGGTGACGGTATGTTCAACCTGAATCCTAGGGTTGATCTCAATAAAATAAAACTGATTCGTTTCTGTATCGAGAAGAAATTCAACGGTTCCTGCGTTATCATAGTGAACTGATTTACATATTTTAACGGCTGCATCACAGATACTCTGTCTGATGTTTTCATCAAGATTCTGAGCCGGTGCAATCTCAACAACTTTCTGGTGGCGCCTCTGGAGTGAGCAATCACGTTCAAACAGGTGTACAATATTATGGTGTTTGTCACCGAGAATCTGTACCTCAATATGACGTGCTTTTTCTACATATTTTTCTATGAAACACTCATCAGAACCAAAGGCTGACAGGGATTCACGTTGTGCTTCATGAAGGCGACGGCTCAAATCTAACTCATTGCGAACCACTCGCATACCACGGCCACCACCGCCATGGGCAGCCTTAATAATGACCGGATATCCCAACGCTTCGCAAAGCGCTGTGGCTTCATCAAGACTTTTCACGGGATAATTACATCCGGAAAGTATGGGAACCTGCACGTTCTCAGCAATGTTTCTGGCAGAAGTTTTATTGCCGAGCATGTCAAGAATTTCCGGACGGGGACCGACAAAAGCGATGCCAGCCTTTTCACAGGCGCGGGCAAAGTTGGCATTCTCAGAAAGAAACCCGTAACCGGGGTGAATGGCATCCACTCCCTTCTCTATTGCCAGGTGGATGATGCCCTCGATATCCAGATACGCTTTAACCGGGTCTTTTCCCTTGCCAATCTGATATGCTTCGTCTGCTTTAAATCGATGAAGTGCAAAACGGTCTTCATGGGAGTATATTGCCACCGTTCTGATACCGACTTCATATGCTGCCCGGCAGACCCGTATTGCTATTTCACTGCGGTTGGCAACGAGGAGTTTTTTAAATTTTTTGATTTCCATATTTTTCATAATAAACAATTTTCTCAAGGGTAAATCTCGGTCTTTGCGGCGGTTCTTCTGCTGGATAACCTAGTGGGAGCAATGCGATAATTTCAATAGTGTTCGGAATGTTGAGTATTTCTTTGACCTTTGTGTCATCGAACCATCTGACCCAGCATGTTCCCAAGCCCAGTTCCACAGCGTGAAGAACGATGTGTTCGATGGCAATGTCCGTATTTCCCGTAGCGGCAATGAGCAGATGCCATCTCGTGTCGGCGCTTATACCACTTTTTTTTAATGACGGGACGAAGACTTCTCGTGTTTTTACAGGGAGTGCGCCGGCATTAATCAGTTCATCAATTCGTTCCGGGAATTCTCCAAATGCCTTCATGTCTGCGCAACAGGCAATGATGACAGGCGCTTGTCCAACATGTCGCTGGTGATACGAAGCCGACTGCAATTTATTTCTTGTTTCGGCGTCTTTCACCACAACAAATTTCCAAGGCTGCGTGTTGGAGCCTGACGGGGCAAGCCTTGCGCTTTCCAAAAGCTGTAATATCAGATCATCCGATACGGGGTCTGATTTGAATCTTCTAATACTTCGGCGTTTCTGAATAGCTTCTTTGACGTCCATACTTTGTACTATCACCCGCTTGCACCGATTCTGCGCAAGATGATGTGGTTAGGGTTTTCCAATTTGCAGGAGAGTCGTTCTGCTCTAAATTTGGTAGATTATTTCATAAACCGGTTGGGATTTCAAGGTTTTTATGCTTGACAATTACCATTAAATAAATTCCAATAACCAAACCAAGTGAATGGAGTAAAACCATAGGCAAGGAATTCTGAATCGGGTCTGTCAGGATAACAGAAATGATAAAAATTACCATAAACAAGGCAGTTTTGGAACTTACTGAGGGTGATATTACAGAGCAGGAAACGGATGCTATCGTTAACGCTGCAAATTCGAGTCTTTTGGGCGGTGGCGGGGTAGACGGAGCAATCCACCGGGCAGGAGGTCCTGCGATATTAGAAGCGTGCAAAAAGGTAGGGGGGTGTCCAACGGGCGAGGCACGAATTACCGTCGGAGGGAACTTGAAGGCAAAGTATGTTATTCATACGGTTGGACCGGTTTATCATGACGGCAAGAGGAACGAGCCGGAATTATTGGCCAATGCTTACAAAAATAGTCTTGCCCTTGCGTTTCAGTATAAACTCAGAAGTGTGGCATTTCCGTCTATCAGTACCGGCGCATATGGTTATCCCTTGAACGAAGCAGCCGTGATAGCTTTAAAAACCGTGATAACCTATTTAAAAACCCATACGGGTATCCAGGTAGTGCGTTTTGTCCTCTTTAACCTGAAGGCATACCAAATTTACGAAAACTCCTTAAAAGCGCTTACCGCATAGAATACCATGTTTACCAACAAAAAAGAGATTATTATGAAGATCAATAAAATTATTTTCTCGAGTCTGGATATTCGGGAGGTTTACCAGACGATGAGCAACGAGCTCTTGAAAGTAATTGATTTTGACCGGTTGAGCGTTACGCTTATTACGGAAGAGAATAATCTCTATGAAAACTTTGTCCTGTCAAAGGATTATGAATATACGGCGCTGAAAGAAGGGGTCTTCTACCCTATGGAAGGAAGTCTGATGAAACGCGTTGTGCAATTTCGTGAGCCGGTGATTGTCGATGATACGTCGAAGGGTCGGTTT
Source organism: uncultured Candidatus Brocadia sp. (assembly GCA_964490485.1). Lineage (GTDB taxonomy): Bacteria > Planctomycetota > Brocadiia > Brocadiales > Brocadiaceae > Brocadia. The sequence continues at coordinate 3,107 of CAZBCT010000011.1, forward strand.
CTAACGGATGCGATTTTGTTCAAAGAAGGCATACGATCACGGTTGGGTTTTCCTTTAGAATACAAGGGAAAGGTGATTGGGAGTGTAAATTTTGGCGCCAAACAGAAGGACTATTATTCAAAGAAGCATATCTATTTTTTCTCGCAAATTGCGTCGCAACTAGCTATGGCAATAGAGAATACCCGCCTTTTTAACAAAATTAAAGAAGCGGAGAAAAAATACCGGGATATTATAGAGAGTTCTCCGGATATTATCTTTGAATGTACGATTGCGGGAAAGTTTCTCCTGATGAGTTCTGCGGTAGAAAAGATTACGGGTTACCCGGCAGATCAATTTTATCATAACGAGAGGTATGGATTATCTCTCTGCCATAGTGATGATCAGGAACGGGTACAGAATGAAATTCTTCAGCTATTTCACGGGTTACGTGGTATTTTGCTGGATTTCGAATTTCGGGTGATTCATAAGCAGGGGACGGTTGTATGGTTGTCACTTGAAGCGCTTCCTATTAAAGAAGGTAATACTATCGTTGGCATTGAGGGGTTTTGTCGCGATATTACCGAAAGAAAAAAATTGGAAGAATTAAAGGATAATCTGATTCGTGACGTTACTCACGAGCTGAAGACCCCCGTTGCAAAGATAGAGATGGCTGTTGATATGTTTGAACGCGCTCTTAAGGCGGGGAATGAAGGTGTTCCAAAAAGAGGTTCCCAAGTGCATGAAATACTCAGAAATAATATCGGTCGTTTGAAGAATAGTATAAAAAATATCCTTGATATATCGAAGTTAGAATCGGGGGTGGAATTGCTGAAGATGTCTCTTTTTTCTGTCGGCGATGTTGTGAAACAGATTGTCCGTGAAATGACGGATGCAGCTACCGTAAAAGGAAATGTCATCATCAATCTTCTGCCGACGGATCTTCCTATGATAAGAGCAGACCGGGATAAAATATACCAGGTGGTAGCCCACCTGATCGATAATGCGGTAAAATTCACAGAACAAGGGAAAATTAACATATCGGCGAGGGCGCTGCCGGATGCACTTGAGGTAACTGTAGAAGACACTGGCAGAGGATTGGATGAGGAAACGAAAAGACGGGTATTTGAAAAGTTTTACAAGGAAGCGCCTTCAGCGTATGGATCGGGAATTGGTCTTGCAATTTGTAAAAACATTGTTCAAATACATAAAGGCAAAATTTGGGTTGAATCTACGGGAAAGGGAATGGGCTCACAGTTTAAATTTACCTTGCCTCTGGCAGAAAATCGTTAGTTAGATTTTTTCAATTCGTACAATCTGTTTAAAGGAGTTGAAAAGGAATGAAGGAGATATTAATTATAGAAGACGATGTGGAAATGCAGGAGTTTTATAAGGACATGCTACAGGGGGAACAATTTATCATTACCCTTGCTTCAAATGCAGACGAGGGACTTAAAAAAACAAAAGAAAGGAAATATGATTTAGTGATCCTGGATATTTTGATGGAAGGAGTTACGGGTGACAGGATTTTTGCAATGCTGAGAAAGGATAGCCGTTATAGGGAGGTTCCTATTATTATGGCCTCTGCACTTGATGAAAAAACATATCGGTGTTTTCAAGCGCTGGGAAATGTTTCATTCCTTGAGAAACCGTTTCATAAAGAAAAACTTTTAGGTGAGATAGCAAAAAGACTCTAAACGAATAAATATGTTGTAATCAAAACCTTTTGTCCTGAAGATTATTACATTAGAACAGTAATACGGGCATAAAAAAAGGGTTGTGTAATCAGTATTACACAACCCTTCTGACAAATATTTGTATAACCTTATTTCTTAATAAGGTATTTGTATAAACTCTCCCGCCGAACTCCCATCGTTGTTATACACGGTCGGCATGTAAAACGTGTTTTCCGCGGCTTGATCTATTTTCTGATTGCACCGCGGGCATCTTCTGTTGTGTGGTCCTCGGCTAATAAATTTTTTGCCACACATGAGACAACTTCTTTCCGCTTTATCAGTATAAACATTTTTTAGGGAAAGGGTTTTTTCGTTATACTTTCTTTGGGTTTTACGTTTTGATTTTTCTTTTTGTTGAACACTCATTGTGAACTCCTGGATAGATTAAAGTTTAATTTGCAACTACTTAAAAAAACAAAAACACGGATAATATTGTTCCCGATATTCATATTTTTCTGCTCTATCCGTAAATAAAAATACCTTACTGCAAAGATATCTTCTTACATATCTTCGGCAGTAAGGCTATCTTTTTTTGCTAAGACCCTTTACTTTGCGTCCCCTGGTTACCCAAGGTTTGCCTTTATCTGAATATGAATTTATATTTTACAATAAATTTTTATTATATGATAAAGTTTTTATTTTAATATTATAAATTTTTCTGTCAAGAAAATTTTATCAAACCAAGAAGCAGCTCTAACCTTACTAAGCGTAAAGAAGTATTAACGTAACTTCTTTTAAGTGCTCATAGCTGGTTTCGATATTTTTTAAATTATCATACGGTATACGAAGATTTGTAATAGATGGAATGTTTTTGCTTGTATTTAGGTAAAAGCATCGTATAATGAGCACTACCCCTTTTGGAGATTAATGAGGTTAATAACGGGGCGTAGCGCAGTTTGGCTAGCGCGCCTGCCTTGGGAGCAGGAGGTCGGAGGTTCAAATCCTCTCGCCCCGACCATTTCAACACGCAGTGTCTTATCTGTTCACTCCAAAAAATCTGAATCATTTTTCCGGCAAATACAATACTGACGGAAACAGTCTGGTAAAATCCATGCTTATTTCTTTGGTTTGTTAGATTTTCCAATTTTTTTTGATACCGATTTTTTTACAGCTTTTTTTGCTTTTGGTACAGGCGATGGACGGCAGAGCATCTCACGTTTTGATGCAAGTCGGCCGCACGAATCGCACATGTATTTTAAATTGACAAGCGTGGGTGAGCATACATGTCTTGGGTCACTTGTTATCGTCCCGCAATATTTACACGCAACAACCTTTTTTGAAGGAATTGGATTACAAAGATGCCCTTTTTCTTGTGTCACCAGACCACACGTCTTGCAAGAATAAACATTTGCCATGATATATTTCCTCTCTTTCTACCTGTGTTATTGCTGATTATTTATATAAAATCCTTTTTTTAAATCCTTGCATGCATCTCTTATTTTCCTTGATTAGCACGGTGTTGTTGTTTCAGCATTATTAACTAAAAGTTACGAGAAGGCGTTTTTCTGAAAGATGACAGGAATGATATTTTATACTTTGGCAACATCTATGTGAGTACCCCCAAGGGGATTTGAACCCCTGTCTCCAGGCTGAGAACCTGGCATCCTGGGCCGCTAGACGATGGGGGCTTAGTAAATCTAAGGAAAAATACATCTAGATTAAATGATTAATCTTTTGATACAGGATATAAAAAATACTATATTTATTTTGTGATGTCAATAGAATTTAGTTTTTTGACCAGGCACTGTCGTACGTTTAATCTCTTGTATTTTTTTCATCTTTGTGTATTTATGTTATAAACGAAGAAGGTATGTTATGAAAATTGCTATAACAGGTTTAACTGGGTTTTTAGGTTATTCTGTAGCTAAAAAACTCTATGCAAGGGATGTCCAAATCCAGTCCCTTGTACGGAATACCAGCAATACTTTGCACCTTAAAGAGTATGAAAAAAAGATAACCTTTATCAAAGGTGACATGGCCGACAAAGAGACCCTGAAGAAATTTGTGCAGGGCGTCGATGTGGTTATTCACATGGCATACGAACGGGATGGGGCTTCATTTCGTGAAGCAGCCAATAAGGATATCAAACGCTTTGTAGAAGCAAATCTCTTAGGCAGCATAGAACTACTAGAAGCCTCTAAACAAGCGGGTATCAAGCATTTCATCTTCATCAGTTCGTGTGCGGTATACGGACGCATATTTCCCCATATCAAGCTGGATGAATTGCACCCTATCGTACCCGATTCAAATTATGGCGCCTATAAGGCGTCAGTTGAGGCATTTTGCCACTCATATTTTATTTCAAAGGCCTTTGACACGACCATCTTTCGCCCTGTAGGTATCTATGGGATAAACCCGCATCTGGCCCATTCTGCCTGGTATAACATCGTCAAGGACATCAAGCATGGAGTAAATGTTGAAGTTTCAGGCGGTGGGAAGGTAGTGCATGTGGAAGACATAGCACGTGCGATAGATTTGGTAATCGACAACAAAGAAGCATCTGGAAAGATTTATAATCTCGTAGACTTTTATGTGGATAACATGAGCGTAGCTCATATGGCAAAGGATATCTGTGCTTCCAAATCAAACATTAGCGGTACATCCCGGCAACCCATCAATACGATTGTCAACGCTCAGTCACAGGTGTTAGGCATACGCTACGCTGGAATGCAAGGTTTAAAGCAATACATTCAGGAATTAATCAAGCGGATTTAAAGTTAGCTATTTTTCTTTTCCTTGTTTTGTTTTAAATTGGTGCAAAGAAAGTTCGCTTAGTGCTGATGCTTGGCTAATTTTGATACATAATTTAACTGTAAGGAATTTCCATTCTGTAGTTTGAATTATTTGCTACCGAGACATGAGGACATGAAATAAGGCTGAAAGACCATAGTTGATAGCCTAAGATTTCGCGTTTATGCAGTTACTTAAGGAATTGATAATTGAAGAAATAAACAAAAAAGGGAAAATTACCTTTGCTGAGTTTATGCAAATGGCACTCTATTATCCGAAATATGGATATTATAATTCGGATACGGAACGGGTTGGGAGATTTGGTGATTACTATACAAGCCCAACCGTCCATAAGATTTTCGGTGAGCTCGTTGCAAAACAATTGGAAGAGATGTGGCGAATTTTAGGAGAAGGTGCATTCACCGTTGTGGAGATGGGGGCAAACAGGGGGTGGTTATGTCACGATATTATTCGATGTATTAAGGAAGAATATCCGAGGTTCTATATCAACTTTCATTATATCATCGTTGAAACAAATCCCTATGCAAGGAAAAGGCAACAATTGCTCCTCGATTCTATTGATTTAAGAAATGGGAAGGTATCGTGGCATACTTACAAACAAGAGGGATTCTCTTTCGGCAAGATCCAGGGATGTTTCCTATCCAATGAATTTGTCGATGCTTTGCCGGTACACCGTTTAAAGGTAAAAAATAAGATTTTAAAAGAGACCTATGTGGGTTATAATGGGGCGAATTTTTGCGAAACAGATGATGAGATATCTGCGCCTGCGTTAAAAGATTATCTTGATACCAACCAAATATATTTAAAAGAAGGCCAAGCATGTGAAGTAAATTTGGGTGCTGTAGAATGGCTAAGACATGTTTCTGAAAAATTAGAAAAAGGATTTATTGTCACTATTGATTACGGTGACACAGAAGAAAGATTGTTTCATGGAAACACGCAAGAAGGGTCACTACGATGTTATTTTCGCCATACAGTCAATCGTAATTATTATGAGCGGCTGGGTGAACAGGATATTACGGCTCATGTGGACTTTACAAACCTGATAAACGCAGGGAGATTCGTGCAGTTAGAAGTAGCTGGTTTTACAAAACAATCCCATTTTTTGATTGCTTTGGGTATTCTGGAAAGATTAAATAATACCAATAATGATACGGAGACCATATTGAAACTGAAAAACCTACTTCATTCTGAGGTGATGGGGGAGGTTTTTAAGGTGTTAATTCAGTATAAAAATATCGAAAATCCTCAGTTGACCAGTTTAAGGCCGTTACAATCAATAACAATGAGTAACAGCTAGCGGGCGAAGTCTAAAACCATGAAAAACATTGGGAACCACAGATTTCACAGATTTTAGATTATTAAATTCTACAGATTACTGAGGTTTTTGTCCGTGGAATCTGTGGTTTCGGGGTTTAACACTTTTTTATTTTCAATGGAAGGAGGGGGGAATGAAGATAAATCGGACGTCGGAACCTAGCACCATGATGGAAATACTTATGGAGGCAATAAAAAGAGAACAAGAATCATATGATTATTATTATCGGGCAGCATTGCAGACGGCGAAGCCTGCCACGCGTAAAATATTGCTCACCCTTGCGGAGTGGGAAAAGGGGCATATCGATGAACTGACTAACCACGTGATGGAGCTCAAGGCCCAAATGGAAATTGATCGAGCCATTACGGGAGGCCTGTAAATACCCATAATTCACCGCAGAGCGCGCAAAGGGCGCAGAGAAAATATTCGATGAATTTATGAGATTTCTAAAATCAAATAGTGATCTCATGTGGAGAAAGCGATGGATATGAAACGAGAAGATTTATTGCAATTATACTATTATCTAAAATTGACGAGAAGGTTAGAAGATCGGTTTTCATCGCTTTATCATCAGGGAAGAATATTGGGTGGGGCATGGACGAGTAATGGCACTGAGGCCATTTCCGTGGGGTATAGTTATGCACTTGAAAAGAACGACATTGCAGCCCCTTATTTCAGAGACATGGGATGTTTTTTAGTTCGTGGAATTACACCAAAGCGTCTTATGGCGCAATATCTTGGGAAAATAACTGGTGTGAGTGCCGGGAAGGAAGGAAATGTCCATGTTGGTGATTTGAATTTTGGGGTCATTGGTTTTCCAAGTCATCTGGCTGATAATTATGCAGTGGGGGCGGGTGCTGCACTCGCCTATAAAATGCGAGGAGAAAAAAAGGTTGCAGTTGCATGTACCGGAGACGGTGGGACGAGTCGTGGCGATTTTCACGAAGCCATGAATCTCGCCGCGGTAAGGAAATTACCCATAGTATTTATCTGCAATAACAATCAATATGCTTATTCAACACCATTAAAATTACAAATGGCCATCAAAAATGTTGCAGAACGTGCACTCGCCTATGGTATGCCGAGCAAGATCGTAGATGGGAACAACGTGGTGGAGGTTTTTACCGCCGCAAAGGAGACCTATGATATGGCAAGAAATGGTGGCGGACCTACCTTTATCGAATGCAAAACCATGAGGATGCACGGTCATTCTGAACATGATAGCGCAAAATATGTCCCGCGAGAACTCCTGGAAGAGTGGAAGAAAAAAGATCCTATTTTACAGATGGAAAAATATTTGATCGGAAACAATATCGCAACAAAAGACGAACAGGATAGCATTGACATACAGGTAAAGAAAGAGGTCGAAGAGGCTGAGTCATTTGCAGAGGAAAGTCCATATCCCAATCCAGAAGACGGTCTGCAAGGTGTTTATGCAACTCCTATAGAGGAGGAACCGATGATATGAAAGAGATTACCTATCTTGAAGCAATTAAACAGGCAATGGATGAGGAGATGACGCGAGATCCAAGCGTATTTATTTTAGGTGAAGACGTTGGAATTTATGGGGGCGCATTTCGTGCTACAGAGGGTTTTTTAGAGAAGTATGGAGATTTGCGGGTACTTGATACGCCATTATCTGAATCCGGCTTTACTGGCGCTGCAATTGGTGCAGCACTTGTTGGTATGCGGCCTATCGTGGAAATGCAGTTTGCAGATTTTATCTCCTGTGCGTTTGATCAACTGGTAAATGTAGCTGCAAAGAATCATTATCGTTGGGGGGCTGCTACTCCCATTGTTGTACGAGCACCATACGGAGGAAATATCCATGGCGGGGCATTTCATTCGCAGTGTGTAGAGGGGTTCTTTTTTAATGTGCCCGGATTAAAAATCGTTGCCCCTTCTACAGCATATGATGCGAAAGGTTTGCTAAAGGCATCCATTCGTGATAACGACCCTGTTATCTATTGTGAACACAAATACCTTTACCGACGCATCAAGGATACTGTTCCTGAAGAAGATTATACTGTGCCGATTGGAAAGGCACGCATTGCTCATGAAGGGAAGGACGTATCAATTATTACCTATGGTGCAATGGTGCATACTGCCCTTGAGGCAGCACAATTATTGAAAGAAAAAGAAATTTCTATCGAAATTATAGATTTGAGAACTATCTTGCCATTGGATAAAAAATCAATCTTTGACACCGTAAAAAAGACAAACAAAGTCCTCGTCCTGCATGAACAAACAAAAACTGGCGGTGTTGGCGCTGAGGTCTCTGCGTTGATTAATGAGTATTGTTTTGAGTATCTCGATGCTCCCGTTATTCGTGTTGCCTCTCCTGATACTCCCGTGCCATATAGCCCCCCGTTAGAAGAAGCCTTTATTCCTCAGACAAAAGACGTTGTTTCTGCGATAGAAAAACTGATGCGCTATTAGGAGGAGGATAGAACATGCCTGTTAATGTTATCATGCCTCAGATGGGTGAAAGTGTTTCGGAGGGGACCATTCTTAAGTGGCTTGCACATGAAGGAGATCGAGTTGAAAAAGATCAGTACATCGTTGAAATCAGTACGGATAAGATTGATACAGAGGTACCATCGCCAGTCAACGGGGTGATAAAAAAGATTCTCCATCCCGAAGGGAGAACCCTGCCTGTCCAGACAATAATAGCAGAAATCGAACCGATTGAAGCAAAAGAAGGCGTGAGCATATCTCCAGAAAAACCTGAAGTCGCAAAAAAGATTGAAAAAGTTGAGAGTGCAAAAGGAATTCAGGCGACAGAAGAGTTAGAAAAAAGGTATTCACCTCTGGTACGGAGACTGGCTAAAGAATATAGCGTTAATTTAGAAGAGATAACGGGTACGGGAGAAGGCGGGCGAGTCACGAAAAAGGATATTTTGGATTATCTGGCTTCAATGTCCGGTAGTGTTGTTATTCCCTCTGTTGAGGCTGAACAACGGATACCGGACAAAGAGATTTATATTCCTTTAAGTCCCAAGCGAAAAATCACGGCAGATAGGATGTTGCAGAGCAAACGGAACGCTGCCCATGTAACGACGGTGTTTGAAGTTGATATGACAAAGGTTGAACGGTATCGCGAACTAAACAAAGACCGGTTAAAAAAGGATGAGATTCATCTCACGTATCTTCCCTTTATTACCCTCGCAACGGTCCATGCCCTTAAAAAACAACCTATTTTGAATGCCTCATGGACAGATGAGGGCATTTTACAGAAAAACTACATCAACATTGGAATAGCGGTATCCCTTGAAGATGGATTGATCGTCCCTGTAATTAAAGACGCTGATAAAAAGGATCTTTTCCAGTTATCACGGGAAATCCAGGATATAGCGCAACGTGCGCGCACGAAAAAGTTAAAATCAGAAGAAGTACAAGGCGGTACATTTACGATTACAAATTATGGTATTAACGGCAGCCTGTTTGGCACGCCGATCATATTACAGCCGCAGGTTGCTATATTGGGGGTAGGGGCGGTGGTCAAAAGACCTGTAGTAATAGAAGACGCAATTGCAATTCGATCTATGATGTACCTCAGCCTCTCTTTTGATCATCGGGTCATGGACGGCGCCAATGCCGATGCGTTCCTTCTCGCGATAAAGGAGAGGATAGAAAAATGGGAGGTTTCAGTCTATGATACGAAACGGTCTTCTCCTCCAACTTGATGTGGTGGAGTATGGTGATGCCTGGGAGTTACAAAAGACGCTGTTTGAAACAAGAATTTCAGACAAGATAGAAGATTGTCTTATTTTGCTTCAGCATCCACCGACATTTACCTTTGGCCGCAGATACAAGGAAGATAATTTGGTATCGAACAGGGAATATTACGAAAGTAATGGTTTTGCTGTTTATAAAACAGATCGTGGCGGGCTAGCTACTTATCATGGGCCTGGGCAGGTTGTAGGTTATCCCATTATAAGAATGTCCACCTATACAAACGATTATTACCAATATCTGGGGATGCTGGAAGAGGTGCTGATAAGGACACTATCAGGTTGTAATATTACCGCTGAGAGAAAGGAGGGTTACACCGGCGTCTGGGTAAAAGGGGCAAAGATTGGGTTTGTTGGGGTTAGGATTGCATGGGGTTATACTATACACGGGTTTTCACTGAATGTGAATAACGACGTATCTCCTTTTCAGTTCATTACACCCTGTGGAATTCAGGGGTTAAGGGTTACCTCGCTCCAAAAATTATTAAAGAAAAATATAGACATAAAAGCGATTTACCGTGAACTCGCAGGTCACTATTCTGATATATTTCAGGTACAGATAGTTTCTATCGGAATGAATGCCATGATTCAGCGGTTAGGGGTAGGGGGGAATTTTGTAATGGGATAAGGGGTATTGTTTAGAGAATATGTATTCTTTTTATTAAAGAATCTAAATTCTGCAAATGATTTTCGTCACGCGAAAATCGACTTTTTATAATACCCTTGCTGAACAAAAATCAATAATAAGCTTCAGCTTGTTTAGTTTTCTGAGTTACTCAGCGCCATTTTGTACCAAAAGAACGGGGAAAATAGCATCGATTCAACCCTCCGGAGCGACAACAACCGGAGTGAAAACATACCGTCTCTCTGCACGGTGTTTTCAGCGCTCAAAATACCCTGAATCAAAGAAGAAAAGCTTTTTTTATTCAAACGCTACACTCAGAGACATACTTCCCACGCCCGCCATTCTTCCTGGTGCGGAAACTTCTCCGGTAACTTCAAGGCCAACGGTCTGCTTCCCTTTGCCAATTTTCCTGCAACACGAAATAATTACAGTCTCATTGTTTTTACTTCCCAGTGTTGTACTGATCCTTCTGTGAGTAGAGCCATCCACTTCAAGAGGTTATACGCTAACCTAACCCGACTTTCGCAATTCGCGGGGTAGGTTCGCCGCTAAGCCAGGAAAATCAAGGAGTCATGGAAAAAGGTCGGCACTACAAGGCCTTTTGAAAATCTACTCCACGAAAATCAAGGGTTTCCTGGAGATTCTTGCCCAAAATTGCCCTTTTTTTACCGCGAATTGCGAAAGTCTGGCTAGGGTAGCAACGGGTGCATTTCCAATTTTTTGTAAATATTCTTACCTGCCTGTTGGCCGACATATCTTGCGTGACTAACCCTGACAATGTTGTTTTTTCCAAATCCCATTACGGTTGCAAAAAAACGGGAATGCTCCCGGTAGCAACCGAAGTGGAGGCAGCACAAGGGGAGGTATAAAAAAAAACTCGGAGTTATCCAAATGCTATAAAAAGAAAAACGGGTAACCTTCAAAAAAGCTGCTTAAGGTGTGCAAAATATTTAAAGACCCTTGAATACCAGTTACTTATGCTCTTAAATGCGTAACTTAGGCTAAGAACTGAAAACATTCGTTTGATTATATCATTCTAAAAATTTATTCTATTATTCGTTTATGTTTGAATTTTCAACTGAAAATTCAACAAAATGTATATTTTAAATAATTAAATTTATTCTACTGATAAGTTTTCTCTGAAAACTTATCAGTCACACGACAGCAATTTATTTTTATCTATTCAAAGTAGTATTGTTCTAACCTTCCTTTTGTACATCAGTTAAGACGTTCTTGTCTTTTGCAAAAAACATTTTGGTTTAACTATCGGTTATAAAATTATTGTAGTGGCATAATGCTTGCTTTGTTTTTGATTACGAAAAATCATTTTAAAATAGTAGTTTCAATGCAGACAATCAGGTGATTCATGTTAGGGAAAAAAGGATTTGTATACATTTGGTTTATCTTGTTATATATGCTATTTATTATTGGCAATGATCGCGTTGATTCAGGCGAAATAGGCAATTATCCTTCGACGGAATCAAAGAAAGTGTTTACTGAAGCAGAAGTGAATAATAATATTGAAAGACTATTACTAAGGCCGGTTAAATTAGAAAAAGAAGTTGTAAATACCAATAACCTGAAATCTGAGGATCCTCTGCTTAACCCAGGAACAGAGCAAAGTATAGATGGAATGACATCAACTCTCAGTTCAGAGAGAAAGAAACTTCGCGAATTGGAGGATGAGTATAAAAAACTAGAAAAAGAATTAATAGAAAGAGATGATAAAAAAAATCCTGGCGATAATGAGAAATTGAAAGCTGATAGAAAATCTGCCAAAGATTCTACACCTTCTCTGCTGGAGAAGATGTATCCAATGAAAAATATGATTCCGCGAGCTGGTAGTTCAACCGCTCAACAACATACAATTAAAGACAGTAAAGAACAAGAGGCAGCTTTAAGTGAGGATTTAAGCCATCGGTTATTGAAGTTAACGGGAAGTGGGAGGTTGCTTGATCTTGCTGAATGTTTTTATAAATTATGTGAGTACAATAACGCACTGCAAACATATAAATTGATCACTCCAACTGATACTTTGTTGGATCAATACATATGGGCCCAGTATCAGATAGCAAATTGTTATAGGAATATGAAAAAATATGATCTTGCTCTTAGTGAATACCAGCGTTTTATTAATCAGTATCCAAATGGTGATTTAATTGAATCGGCAAAATGGTATATAGATGATGTTATTTGGTGGAAGTCCTGGTACGAAAAGAACTCGTTAGTCAGTAGCCGGATGCCTTAGTTGTCAAACGTCCTTAAGTCAAAATAAAAGAGGTAGATTGAAATGATAGAAAATCCATCTATAAACAAATTAACAATGAAGTGGGATACTGACCTTACTACGGCGTTTCATATATTTAATCAATACACACGGCGCCTGGAAGAATCTTATACTCAACTTCAAAATAGAGTTAAAGAGATTGATAAGGAAATGTCGTTGGCTAATGCACGTTTAAAGGACAAAGTACTGGAGTTGGATAGTTTAACTATATATTTAAACAGCCTTTTAAGCAGTATTCATAGCGGAGTTATTGCTGTAAACTTAGAAGGAAAAGTATCAACAATTAATACGGCAGCAGAAAAAATATTAAAGGTGATTAAATCAAATATAATGGGAACAAGGGTGGAGAAGGTTTTTAAAAACAGCGACGGCGGCACTTCGTTATTATTATTAGCACTTGAAAAGAAAAAAAACTTTATAGACGTAGAACGGAAAATAATAACAAATCAAGGAATGGTAAAATGGGTTGAAAGTAGTGTGTCATTGATTAAAGATACAAACGAGAACACGATTGGTGCGGTGGAGGTATTTAGAGATTTATCTGAAATTAGAGAACTGGAGACCCGACTGAGAAGTGCTGATAAATTAGCCGCACTTGGTGCTATGGCTGCATCTATCGCTCATGAAATTCGAAATCCTCTCAACGGAATAGAGGGATTTTCCGCTTTGCTTGGGCGAGATTTAGATGATTCAGATCCCAGAAAAAAATTGGTAAAAAATATCATTCACGGTACAAAGAATTTAAATAAAACAGTAACTGAACTGCTGGTATTTGCCCGTCCACTCAGATTGAATTTTAAAAACAGTAGTATTTCAGAGATATTGGATAAAACGCTTTTTTTTGTGACAGAGGAAATAAAACAGAAGAGTATACAGAATGTCTCCATGCGAAAAGAATACGATTTAGATATGGATGGTTTAAAGTGTGATCCTGAAAAATTACAACAGGCATTTTTAAATCTTTGTTTAAATGCAATTCAATCTATGCCGTTTGGAGGTAATTTAGTTGTATTTACACGTTCGTATGGGAATGATGAACCTGAAGGTATTCAGGTTGGAATTAGGGATACAGGAATTGGTATAAAGAATGGAGTTATTCATAAAATATTTGACCCATTCTTTACGACGAAACAAGATGGGACTGGTTTAGGGTTAGCAATTGTGAATAAAATTGTTGAGGCCCACAACGGTAAGATATCTGTTGAAAGCCAGGAAAATAAAGGGACATCGTTCTATATTAATTTACCAGTGAATTGTGATTATGAAAGTGAGACCTTTGGTAGTAGGTGGGAAAATAATGAATTCTTAGTATCGCAGTATTTATAAAGGCATGGTCATTGTCGGGGTAGATGGTTTATGTGTATGATCACCTGGGCATTTTAAAGAGGAATAAAATGAGGGTAGAAAAGGTGTTAGTAGTAGATGATGACCTGTTAGGTCGTGAATATTTATCTGAAATATTAATAAGAAATGGCTATGAAATGGTGTCTGCTAGTGATGGGCAACAGGCACTCGCCAGAGTTAGTAAGGAAGGCTATGATCTAGTCTTTCTCGATATGAAGATGCCTGAAATGGGCGGTATGGAAGTTCTTGAAAAGATAAAGGCCCTTTCTCCTGAAACGGTCGTTGTTCTGATGACAGCTTATGGAACAATAGAAACTGCGGTAGAAGCTATGAAAAAAGGTGCATACGATTATATTATAAAACCATTTTCCCCAGATCAAGTAGAGCTTGTGATCGCCCGGGTTAACGAACGACAAAAGTTGATTATGGAAAACAAATATTGGCGGTCTAATTCGAATGTTGACGAAAAAATGAATCCCATTTTTAGTAAAAATTCTAAGATGTTTCAAATATACGAGCAGATTAAAAGAATTGCACAAAGCAAGGCGAGTGTTCTTATCCAAGGGGAGAGTGGTACCGGCAAAGAACTTGTAGCACGTGCGATACATTTTCATAGTAACAGATATGAAAGCCCTTTTATTCGGGTTAATTGCGCTGCTTTGACCGAAACGCTTCTGGAAAGCGAACTGTTTGGACACGAACGTGGTGCTTATACTGGAGCAATTTCGAAGCACCTGGGACGTTTTGAGTTAGCAAACGAAGGTACTTTGCTGCTTGACGAAATCAGTGAGATATCACCTAATATACAAGCTAAATTACTTAGGGTACTTGAAGAGGAAGAGTTTGAACGAGTAGGTGGAGAGAAAACGATAAAGATCGATGTGAGGATTGTGGCAACGACAAATAGGAACTTGCTAGAAGAAATTCATAAAGGTACATTTCGTGAAGATCTTTTTTACAGGCTGAATGTTGTTCCCATATATTTGCCACCGCTACGCGAAAGACGAGAGGATATACCGTTGCTAGTGGACTACTATCTTAAAAAATATTGTCTCGAAAATAACGTAGCTGTTAAAGCAATGGATACAGCAATTATGGATTATTTTTGTCAATACAATTGGCCAGGAAATGTGAGAGAATTAAAAAATGTTATACAAAGAGCTGTGGTTATGAGTTCCTCCGATGGGCTTCCAGCGGAACAGTTGAACAATCTTTTTATTCATCAAGACGCGAAGAGGTCAGAAGGTATAATGACAGATGGAAAGGCTATTGAGGATGTTGAAAGAGACTTGATTTACAGTACGTTAGAAAAAACGGGTGGAAACAAAACTAAGGCCGCTGAGTTACTTAAAATTACAACAAGGACATTACGAAACAAACTCAACAGATATGATGCAACAGACAAATTTATGTGTCAACGGGAAACAATTTCCTGCGTAAAATGAATATCTTGTATAAATGTTTATAGCAATTGTTTTATCTGTGATGATAACATATTTTATTGCCTTTATTTAACAAAAACAATTTGCTATATGGTTGATTCCTGATGTTTTGGTATATATATTGCGAATGGAGGTTTGTATGATTACAGGCACGGATAAAAGTATTAATATGTTAGAGAAGATGTTGGATGTTTCTGCAATAAAACACAAAGTTATTGCGAACAATATAGCAAACATTAACACACCGGGGTATAAAAGAATGGAGGTTAGTTTTGCAGATCAGCTAGAAAAGGTAATAAAAAATACTTCCATGAATAAATTTGATACTCTCCAACCAAAAATCGTTATTGCAGAAAAGGGCGGAGATGCAACTGTCAGAAATGATGGTAATAATGTTGATATGGACAAAGAGATTTCATCTTTGATGAAAAATACACTTTCATATAATACTTATTCACAATTACTTGCAAAAAAGATGGAACTCGTAAAATCTGCAATCGAGAATTCAAGGGTGTAAAGGAGTAAAGAAATGGGTATAGAGAACGTGTTGTCAGTACTTGATATTAGTAGTTCAGGACTATCTGCTGAAAGAATACGGATGAACGTCATTGCCAACAATATTGCAAACGCAAATGCCACTGAGACGCCAGAAGGCGGACCATATCGGAGAGAACAAGTTGAATTTTCTTCGATATTTAATAATACGCTGAAAAATGATACCATCAGGGGTGCGGAGAGACTCGGCGGTGTTAAAGTTCAAAGAATTATGAAAAGTAATGAACCGTTTAATAAGGTATATAATCCGGGACATCCTAAAGCAGATGCAAAGGGTTTTGTGGATATGCCAAATGTAAGTGTTATGATGGAGATGGTAGATCTTGTCACCGCAACAAGGTCATATGAAGCAAATCTTGCTGTAATAAACTCTACAAAGGATATGAGCAATCGAGCTTTATCCATTATTGGGAAATAGGAGATAGATCCATGGATATTATGCACGTAAAAGGCAAAGGAACAAATTCAACAAACAAAGAGCTTGTGAACTCCATAGAGGAACAAGATCAAGTCGCGTCATTTAAAACAACTTTAAGTAGTTTCCTTGATGAGGTAAATGATCTCCAGACAAAAGCAAATGAAAGTATTGAAAATCTTGCTACTGGAAAGGTTGAAAATGTTCATGAAGTTATGATTGCCATGGCAAAGGCCGAAGTTAGTTTTAAATTTATGATGGAAACACGGAATAAACTTGTTGAAACATACAAAGAAGTTATGCGCATGCAGGTTTAATATTTCCCCATAGCATAACTTACATCACGATCATTATTAAATCATCCAAGTTATATTCATCCTTTAAATTGGCAGGATGTTGTGTAAGATTTGTAAGCCTGGTAAATTGCAGTGTTACGGCTATTTTACTCTTTAAACTCCTCCTTGCTCTAGTATAAAATTGACTCGTATTTTTACCAACATCTTTGAGGAGGCGCACTACATGATCTTTGTCCGAAATACCCAAAGACCTGATTTATAATTTACTGTTTGACTTAAAATTCGACACAACAATGAATACAGGGTTTAACCTCTCTATATATGACGATTCTACCATTTACTAACTGCTCAGGAGATTGAGTCAATACTCAAAAAGATTCTCGAATCGTATCTTTCCCGTCTACCGTTCAATTTAAACAAATTCCTTTCGCCCCACAATCAACTCGGGGGCATTCCCGGTTTTTGCAAATGTAATGAGATCTGGGAAAAACAAATCTGACAGTGTTCCAATCTCTCCGACAACCCGAAAAAACACTGCCCTCTGGCTATCCTTTCTCACAGTGTCTCTTTCTTGTTCTCTGTAAATAAATCCTCTTATGAAAAGATTTCTTCCTACGATTCTCCTACCTCTAACCAGACGTTTGCAGTTCGCACCCAAAAAACGGTGTTTTGCGGCTGGTATCGCCGTGAGACACTTAAATTTTAGGGGGTGAGTTTTTAAAAATGCTTGTAGTGCCGACCAATACCATACGCCTGCTGAGACAGAAGACATCGTGGAAATGGTTCGGTTGAGCCTGTACAACAAGGGGCTTTTCTGCGGCGATCAGGCCATCCAATGGGAGATGAACGACATGGCGGTACAACCGATTCCCGCACTAAACACTATTGGACGTATTTTGCGCTGTCGTAAGTTGACACATCGCAGGACGGGTCGTTATGAACCAAAGGGCAAGAAATATCCAGAACTCCCGGCGATGAAACCCAAGCAGACTCATCAGCTTGATTTTGAGCATAGACATAACATACCTATCGCTACAGCAAGATCAAGGGGAAAACCCCGATCAAAACATTAGCTTGCACGAAGAATAAAATGGTCTTCCCGCATAAAACTAATGTACCGGCACATCCCTTGAAGAAGCCGAAGGAAGGCCGTTACCATTTCGTATGCTTCATCCGTAGCGATCCTCAAACTGAATATCTTTGGCGAGGTGTTTGCCGTCCCACCGGAAGCTCAGTATGAGTATGTTGTGGCTGCTATCGATGTCAAAGAGCGAAAGTTAAAACTGTTATTGGGCAAAACACAGCTTGAAGAATTTAATTACCCATTATGATAAAACAGTATCTTTTGGTCACGACATCGTGATATTTCCTGGGTTTCAGCGCTTTTACTGAACGATGTCCTGAACGTTGTCACATAGTGCAATGGGATAATCTGTTTAGAGCAAAGTATGATGTGCTGCGGTATGATTTGAGGAGTACATAATTTGAAACTGACCCACAGCCAGTAGGTTCGGATAGTAAAATACATTTTGGATGTAACTGGGATAAACGTTCGGATTACGTTCAAATAATAGTGGCATTGGCATTGATACCGGAAGGGTTTCCGGTGGCCTATGAAGTATATCCTGGTAATACAAGAGATACCGCTACCTTGGAGGAATTTCTTGATCGGATAGAAAAGCAGTATGGGAAATTTCGGCGTATCTGCCCACATTTACCGGACTCTTACATTCTTCTATTTACGTCTCAAAGGTCGCTCTTTCCTTATGAGTCATACGCTTCTATTGGACTTAACCGTTTTGTCGTAACGTAACAGAAATATTCATACACGGGTAGAGGAAACATGCTGCTCTCTATTTAGATCAATTTCCTCACGGTCGCAAAAATTCATGCACAATTCTATGTGGCACACTGATACATAAAATCGGCTTGCTCTCACCCCGCATTCCCTTCATATACCTACCATTTCAGGTGTAATCCTGCAATAAAGCTTTTCCTTGTTTTCAGGATTTATGTCCTCCTTTAAATTGATAACGACTCCAACCCAATTTTTTCGACTCCAGTTATAGACCTTTCTTAGATAATCTTTTAATATTGTCGTGACATAGCGAATGATACGTACCGTACAATCGTTAAAATAATGTACAGAGAAGCGGGTGTTATATAGTAATTCTAGACTTTTAATATTTTTCTGGGTGTTGTTGTGGAAAGTATCATTTTAAATTAATTTATATTCCCTATTAATTCAAGGAGTTATAGTTGTTTTGTTATGAATGAGGTAATGTTTTTTGTTGGTATTGTAATTGCTAAAATTATTTCCGACTAAAATATTAGAATGATTTTAAACTGGAGAGAGGGTGGTACTATGAATTTCGATTTAAAAAAAACAATGAATCAGTTTGGAAATATCTGGAATGAAATTAGTTTTTCGCACAAATTCATCATGATAATGATGACTATAGGTTTTATAGGAGGCATTGCTGGGATAACCCAGTGGGCTAGGAAACCCGACTTTGGGTTGTTATATGGGGAACTTAATCCAAAAGAGAGTGGAGAAATTATAGAATTGCTGAAGGAAGAAAATATTCCTTATCAAATAACCGGAAATGGAACAACGGTCTTAATTCCTACAGAACAGATACATGAGATTCGATTGAGACTTGCAAGCAAAGGGTTACCACGAGAAGAATCAGGGTATGAGTTACTTGACAAGGTTGGTTTTGGTACGTCCGATTTTGTGCAACGAATTAATTATCGCAGAGCAATTCAGGGGGAGCTTGCAAAAACAATTAGACATCTTGATTACATAGAATGGGCACAAGTGCATCTTGCTATGCCGGAAACTTCTCTTTTCATTGAGGAAGAAAAACCGCCTACTGCATCCGTTGTTTTAAAACTGAAAACAATGAGTGGCGGTGTTTTAAGGCCTGAACAAGTATCTAGTATTACCCATCTTGTAAGTTCAAGTATTGAAGGCCTTAAACCTGAAAATGTAACCATTACAGATACCCGTGGAAATTTACTTTCAAAAAAAGAACTATCTTCTTCAAATGCAGGCGTTAGTAATGATCAATTAGAAGTTAAGAAAAAAATCGAGGAATATTTTGTTGCTAAAGCTCAGGATTTATTAGAGAGAATTGTTGGAAACGGCAAGGCTGTTGTTCGTGTCAGTGCAGATCTGGACTTTAAGCATATAGACGAAAAGCTAGTTGATTATGATCCGGAGCGTAGAGTGCCAAAAGTTCAAACGGTGACTACCAGGGTATCTGGCGGTGCGCCATTTTCAGGAGGAGGAATGCCAGGAATGCAAGCAAATCTTAATCTTTCACAGTCTGGAATTATTCAATCTGTAGGATCGCCGGAGGAAGAAGAGACAGCGCAAACACAGTATGAATTAAGCAAAACAGAAAGAATCATAGCTAACCATGGAGCAAGTTTAAAAAGATTGTCGGTTGCAGTTCTTGTTGATGGTACCTATGAAGAAAATAAATCAGAAGATGGCAAAATTCAAAAGAATTATGTTCCCAGAAATAAGGATGATATGGCGCGAATTGCAGCACTGGTTAAACAAGCAATTGGAATTGATGAATCAAACAATCGTAATGACGGCTTTGAGATACAGAATGTACAATTCTATGAACCATCATATGAACAAGAAGAGGCGTCGATAAAGAAGGAGCAGCATAAAGAATTTATGTTGAAGATGGCAAAAAATGGATCACTTGCAATTACAGTATTAGCGTTTTTAATGTTTGTGATGAGAAACATAAAAAAACTAAAAAATAGCAACAAGATAGGGTCTCAAGTTTCTGATTTTCTAGTGTCAACTAAAAACACAGATATATCGGAACGTGAAAAAAAACATGGGATAGTGAATGATAGTGATAATCCTGTAGATCCTGTTGAATTGCGCTCGCAGATAATTAATGATATAAGAAAAGACCCGAGCTTGACAGCCAATTCATTGAAAAAGTGGATCGTTGCAGATCTGCCTACCGGAAATAAATAGATATGGTGAATATAAAAGGAATACAAAAAGTAGCAATCTTGTTATCAACTCTTGATACCGATACAGCGTCAGAGGTCATTAAAGAATTTAACGATGAACAAATTGCTGCTATTACAGCAGCAATGACTGAGATCGAACGGATTGATAAAGAGGTTGTCGAGAAAGTGCTCTGCGATTTATCAACAGAATTAAAATCTGCTGAAAAGGTTGTAAAATATGATAACAATTCCTTCAAGAAGCTTCTTGAAAAGGCTATTGGAGTACAAAAAAGCGAAGAAATTTTAAACAGTATTGAAGAAGGAGATCTGTTCCCTGCGCCTTTTTTTGCATTAAGAAAGTCGAACGATGAAGAGGTATTGCGCATACTAGTAGGAGAACATCCTCAAACAATTGCATTAGTAATGTCTTACATTGATTCACATCGTGCTGCAAAAATATTGTCAAATTTTCCGACTGAACTCCAGTCAGAAATCATAATGAGAATAGCCACAATGGAAACTCCCCCTACAAAATTATTATTGCAGGTGAATGAAATTGTTGCATCAAAAATAAAATGTAAAGACAGACGTAAAAAACTGCCAACAAAGAAAAAATATAAAATTGCGTCTGAAATAATTGGCAATATGGAGGGAACCGTGAACAAAAATGTTATAGAACAAATAAGTTATAAAAACCTAGAACTTGCGGAGGAGATTAAAAAATTATTATTTACCTTTGATGACGTTATCAATGTGTATGACGAAGCGTTTAGAAAAATTCTTGCAGAGGTTGACAATAATGTAATTGCCCTGGCACTGAAAACTGCAAGTCCTGAGATTGAAGAAAAGTTCTTTAAAAATATGTCCAAGCGTGTTGGAGATTCGGTAAGAGAGGTAAAGGATTTATTGGGACCAAGGCTTTTGTCCGAGGTAGAAGCAGCACAACAACAGATTGTTGATGCAATAAAACGACTTGAAGAAAAAGGCGAAACAGTAGTGAAAAAGAAAGGCGCAAAAGGGAGTGTCGATAAATTTGTATGAAAAACAAAAAGGTTTATGTATCACCGGATGTCAATGGTGTTTACGTCATGCAATCCATTGTGTATCAGGATGATTCATCTGTAAAGGATTATGAGAAGAGAATTGAATCAGAAAAAAGCGACGCAGAACAAGAAAATAAAATAAAAGAGATTAAGGCTTTACAGGATGAAGCTTACAGAAATGGGAAATTGGATGCAGAGAATAAATATGAGCAGGAACTTAAAGAAATAAAAAACAGATATGGATCATTGATAACCATCTTTCAAGATGCAGTTAAACATTTGATAGATAAAAGAGAGAGAATATGGCAGGAAAGCGAGTCTGAGATTATCAAGCTCATTTTGGCTATTGCAAATAGAGTGGTTGGGTATGAAGTTAGTAATAATTCCATGTATGTTGTAAGACAGGTAATTAGGGAAGCGCTTTCCCATGTTAAAGAGAAGAAAATTGTTTGTATACGACTTTCCGCTGATGATGCAAAAAAATTGAATGAATTGGATGAGATACAAATAACAGATCAGAATATAAGGATTGTGGAAGATAAAACGATTTCTTCCGGGGGATGTGTTATTGACACAAATTTTGGAAGCATAGATAGTCGCATAGAAACACGATGGGAAGAAATATTTAAGACATTATCAGGAAATAAAAAGGAGTCAGCGGAACATTAATTTTGAACAATATCATAATAAATTGTCTAACGCAACTCTCGTTAGATACGCAGGGAAAGTGGTTCATGTTGCTGGTTTAGTGATTGAATCAAATGGTCCATCCGTGCCAATAGGAGAGTTATGTTATGTCCATATAAACAATGGGCATGCACCGATACCGGCAGAAGTTGTAGGTTTTAAAGAGAAAAAGATACTTTTAATGCCTCTCGGTGAATTACATAAAATCAGTCCGGGAGCAAAAGTTACTGCGTCCGGATCACCTATAGGGGTAAAAGTAGGAATACATCTGATGGGACGTATTATTGGCGGACTTGGCGAACCAATAGACGGAAAAGGTTCAATAGAGGCAGGAGAGTATCGCTCAATCTATAATTCCCCACCAGATCCCTTAAGCCGAAATAGGATAAAAGAAACGTTATGGACAGGAGTCCGCGTATTAGATGGACTGTTTACCTGCGGAAAAGGACAGAGACTGGGCATATTTGCAGGTAGTGGTGTGGGAAAAAGTACGTTAATGGGAATGATCGCAAAAAGTTCTGAAGCAGATGTGAATGTTATTGCCCTTATTGGTGAAAGAGGTAGAGAAGTTCGTGAATTTGTTGAAAAGAATCTTGGTTCAAATGGACTAAAAAAATCTGTGGTAATATCTGTAACTTCTGATAAGCCTGCTTTGCTAAGAGTAAAAGGGGTCTACATAGCTTCTACTATTGCAGAATATTTTAGAGACCAAGGAATGCAGGTAATGTTACTGGTGGATTCTGTTACGCGATTTGCCAATGCGCAACGGGAAATAGGTTTGTCGATAGGAGAACCTCCTACGATAAAAGGATATCCACCTTCCGTGTTTGCATTATTACCGAAACTATTGGAAAGATCAGGGACTGGTCCAAAGGGAAATATTACCGGATTATATACTGTGCTGGTGGATGGTGATGATATGAATGAACCCATTGCAGATACTGTTAGGGGTATTCTTGATGGACATATTGTATTATCAAGAACACTAGCAAATCAAAATCACTTTCCCGCAATTGATGTTTTAGAAAGTATTAGCAGATGCATGGATGATATTGTTGCGATTGAGCATAAGAAAGCTGCAACAGAACTTAAAACAATTTACTCTACGTATAAAGAATCAGAGGACATGATTAATATAGGGGCATATGTCAAAGGAAGTAACCATAAAGTTGATTATTCGATATCTATGATTGATCAAATAAAAGATTACCTTAAACAAGATATAATGGAAGAAAGCAAGTATGATGATACTGTTGCTAAACTTACAAATTTGTTTATAAATAACGAGGGACTAAAAAAACACACTACTTCTAAAATTGAAAAACAAGTCTAATCGTGTCTTAGTATGAGATTTCATTTTAAATTTCAAAAATTATTGGAAATTGAGAAAAGTCGAGAAAAAGACCTCATAAGAGAGCTACGAGTCGTTAAAAATAAATTGCACGATGAAGAAAAATTGCTCATATTTTTGAAATCAGTTCTATCATTGCAACAATCAGAAATGGTAAAAAAAATGCTTGCTCCGGGAGAAGCAAACGAGTTTGTTTTATTTGAATCATATTTTTCAAAGCTTAACCATGATATTACCATACAAGAATCTAAGGTAGAAGATGTTTCAAAGCGGGTGTATTTTGTCCAAAATACACTCTTAAATGTATTTAAAAGGAGAAAGGTGTTCGAAAAATTACGTGAACGCCAAGAAAAAGAATATAATGAGCAGGCGTTGCGATTAGAAAATAAACACTACGATGAGATTGCAACGTCAAGGTTTTATAACAAACACAAAAAGAAAGATATTTGTTAGAAATATCTGGAGAATTCTACAATGAAGCTTCAACTAAATAAAAAAATAATAATGCTTCCTGTAATAGGGATTTTTGTTTTTGGTATTTCTGTAATAGGAATGCTTTTTATGAAAGGTTCAAAAGCTCCAATATCCGTACAAGAGCCTCAGCCCGAACCTAAAGAGGATAATGAAAATGAAGATGATGCGTCCATGAAACAGATTGGGACATCAACAACTGGTAATGAAGGGCTGATCACAGAAAAGAAAAATAAATTAACAACAAGATTACCTGCTGTATATAAACAAAACGCAAACACAATATTTAAATCACTTTCTTCAAATGAAATAGCACATATGCTTAAGGAAATAGAAGCAGAAAAGTACGAGTATGCAAAAAGGAACGACTTGTTAAATTTAAAGGAAAAGGTTTTAGAATCTTTGCGTACCGACCTGGAAATAGAAAGAAAAGAACTTAGCGCTCTAAAACAGGAATTGAATAAAATGCTGGATGTCGTTTCCACACAAAAGGTGGAACTAAAAAATGAATCTGTTCAACTTGATGAGGCAGAATCTAAGAATATTAAAAAATTAGCGACGGTTTATAGTGGCATGAAACCGGAAAAAGCGGCAATGATCATAAAGGAAATGGATGAGGAAACAGCAGTAAAATTGTTGACGATGATGGATGGTAAGAGTACTGCTAAAATATTGGAGTCTGTAGATCTTAACCTTGCCGTTAAATTAAGTGAAAAATTAAAGCTATTAAAGACCGAGTTTAAGCCTGGGAGAAAATAAAATAGCGTATTACTGACAAAAAACAGCAATAGGTATGACCGTGATGGAATGACGGCAAAAGCAATTATTATAAATAGTTTTTGTTTAATTGAAATGACTTTAAAAAAGGGAGAAAGTAGAGGTGTAAATTTATGGAGAGTAATATAGATAAAAATGAAAAAACGCAAAGAAATGAAATGGCAGATCCGGCAGTTAAAACGAGGAAGATAAACAAAACTCTCGTAATGTTGGGAAGTGTGGTTTTAATTTCCGTGGGGTGTGCGTTTGTGTTTGTTTCAAAAGTGTACCCTTCGTTAACTGGGAATGTTCAGCTCGATGCTGTGGACGAGGAGAAAATACTGGGAGAAAATGGTGCGGAAATACGAGCAACAAAACCATCAGAAGCCGAAGAGGTTCCGAAATCCGCATCTAAAAAAAAGGAGGAAAAAGGGGAAGAGAAAAAAAACGATGTCGAAGAGGAATCTACAATCGTTCCTTTTGACCCCGTTATTGTTAATCTGAGTGGTTCTGGCGGCAGGAGATATCTGAAGGTTTTGATAAATTTAGAGGCAAAAGATGCAAAAGTGAAACATAAAATTGAAGCCAAATTGGTCCCGATAAAAGACCGATTAATTTCCATTCTTTCATCAAAGACATTAGAAGATATTGAGGGATTTGAAGGACAAGAAATCCTGAGAAGAGAAATAAAAGACGCGGCTGATATAATGTTAAAGATGGAAGATGGCATATTACAAGTTTATTTTACTGAATTTGTTATACAATAATCTGATATGTTGGGGATGACTAAATGTCAAATGCAATTCTAACCACTCAGGAAGTGGAAGCCCTTCTGTCTGCAATTGAAAATGGGCAGGTGTTAGTAGGACAAAAGATTGAACCCAAAAAGGAAAGAAAAATACAGCATTACGATTTTAGACGTCCTGATAGGTTTCCGAGAGAACAAAAACTTCGCTTGCAAAAGATCAGTGAGGAAATGGCTAAAACGATAGGCGGTACCCTATCTAGATTTTTAAGAGTTTCTGTGGATGTTGAGCTTATTGCTATTGAGGAATTCAGCTATGAAGTCTTTATAAATTCGTTTACTGATCGTATATGTGCGAACGCATTGAGTCTAAAACCTCTCAATGGTTATGGATGTTTGACCGTTGACTTAGGTTTCTGTCTTTCAATTGTTGACAGAGGATTAGGAGGCCCTGGGAAAATGCCGCAGAAGATAAGACCTCTTACGCTTATTGAGGAGTCTGTAATAGGTGTTGTATTATCAGATATTGTGGAAGACATGAAACTCTGTTGGCTTAAATTGATGCAACCGGAATGGAAAATAGAAAAAATGGATATGGATATAAAATCGTTGCAAATAGCTCCTCCTACAGAATTTGTTCTGGCAATTAACTTTGCTGCAAATGGTGATTTGGGTAACGGAACAATTATTTTGTGTATTCCGGTTATGAGCCTTGAAATGATAATGGTAAAATCAAAGGGGAAAAAAATTGAGAGAAAAGACGAATTGTCACTTATCGAAAGCGTTATTAGAGAAACGAAATTAACTACTTCTCTGATTTTAGGCTCTACCCAAATAGTACTGAATGAGCTCATCAACCTAAAAGCTGGAGATGTACTAAGATTAGATAATAAAATTACTGAAGATGTGTGTCTGGTAATAGAGGAGAAAACGAAATATTATGGGAAACCAGGTGTAATCGGGAATAAATTGGCATTTCAAGTTTCATCATCAGTTATATAGTTGCATGGATCTGTTGGAAAGGAATGAAATATGGAGCAGGTAAAAGAGATTAATGAAAATTCAAGTGTTAGTAACGAGACACAGATACAATCAATTCAATTTAGCCAACTGAACCCTAGTAATACTACTGGTCTTAGAGACGAAGGAAAACGCAATCTAGACCTGGTAGTAGACATACCGGTACCTGTTTCGGTTGAGCTAGGACATACCACCATGCTTGTGAAGGATATTTTATCCTTATCACAAGGATCTATTGTGGAGCTAGATAAAACAGCTGGCGCACCTGTTGATTTGCTCGTTCGAGGAAAACTACTTGCCCAAGGAGAGGTTGTAGTTGTTGACGAAAATTTTGGCTTAAAGATTACAAATATCTGTGGTTCTGAGGAACGGATCAAATATCTTGGAGAGCATAATTAATTGTATTGGTAGATACTTTATAGATTTTATTTAATAAATTGTAAAGTATTATTTGAGATGAAGATTTGTAACGTGATGTTTAATATTTCTACGACAACTACAAAAAGCTTGAGATAAATGAGTATTTCTGAATCGCTTTATATAGTAAAAAATTAATTGTTCAGTTAATAAAAATCATCTGATTTATTTGTATGTATCAGGCATATGCATTGATTTCTCTAATAGACTTTTATCTGTTGTTCCCAAATAATACATTAGCCGCACAAGGCATCTTGTTTGCTTTATAAGATATCTTGTTGGTTTGTGGTAAACAAACTTGTAATGTCTTTATATTTTGTAAAACAATGTTATTCTTGGGCACAATAAAATGAGCAAGAGATGGTTTTTGTTGATTTTTTTCTTGTTGCTGCTTCCTTGCAGTAATGGATATTGCGCGCCAGAACTCGTGGAAAAGGAAGAAATATATGGGACTGCTACTACCGAAATAGATAGTATTGGTGTCTCGTCACCCGTTAATTTTCCCAAAATTATTAAGGTAATAAAAATTCTTGGGCTGATAATTATCATTATTATTGCTGTAGTATTATTTTTACGTAAAAAGTTAGGGATTAAATCAAGTCTCATTGGAAGGAAGCGACATATTCATATTGTTGATTCAGCATCATTAGGCTCGAAGAAGTATGTTCATTTAGTAAAAATACCAGGGAAGATATTGTTAATAGGTGTGACGAATGAGCGAATTCAATCACTTTCTGAAATAACAGAAAAAGAGGTTGTTGATTCCGTCGTATCAGAATCAAAAGGTAATGAATTTATGAGTATTTTTAAACGCGCTCGTACGGGGCATTAATCCCAATGCTTCGCAAGGATTACGATATGAAAAGATGGTTAAAGATTTTGGGAGTTTGTGGCCTTATATCTATATTTTGCTTTATGGATATAACTCAAGCGGCTAATGCGGCATCAGCACCATTGAAATTAACGATGAGTATCGACAGTGTTGATAAGCCAAAAGAGATAGCTAGTACCTTAAAGATTGTACTTTTTTTAACCGCACTTTCATTATTGCCGGGATTATTATTGACTATGACATCATTTACAAGAATTATTATAGTCCTTTCTTTTGTTCGAAAAGCGTTGTCATTTCAAACACTACCACCGAATCAGATACTTATTGGTATTTCTCTCTTTTTAACAATATTTGTAATGTCGCCTGTATGGAAACAGGTAAATTCTGAGGCACTTCAACCATATCTTAAAGAAGAAATCACGCAAAATGAGGCTTTAATGAAGGGACTTGTGCCGTTTCAAAAATTCATGCTCAAGCAAACTCGTGAAAAAGATATTGCTTTGTTCATGAAAATTGCAAAAATGGAAAGGCCTAAATCGGTGGATGATGTTCCGATCCACATAATAATTCCAGCTTTTATCACCAGTGAACTTAAAACATCATTTCAAATGGGTTTTCTTTTATTTCTCCCATTTTTAGTGATTGATATGGTTGTTGCTTGTGTACTGACAGCGATGGGTATGGTTATGCTGCCTCCTGCGATGATATCAATGCCGTTTAAGTTGATTCTTTTTGTGCTGGTAGATGGATGGCAGTTAATCATTCAGTCTTTAATTTCAAGTGTAGCATAAATACTGTGAATGCTAAAGTCCTTTTGGGTACTGTTTTATAAGAGATTATTAATGGTGATTCTATGACCCCAGAGGTAGTTACAAATATTGGAAAAGATTTATTACAAATAACTGTTCTCCTTATGGCACCTTTGCTTATAGTTGCAATGGTAGTTGGTTTGATTATTGGTATATTTCAAACTGTTACAAGTGTCCATGAGCAGACGATTACTTTTTTACCAAAAATCTTTGCTGTCATGGGGGTTTTTTTGTTGTGTTTACCTTGGATGCTGCGCATGATGAACTCCTATACCGTAAATTTATTGGGGAATCTGAACAGATTTTGTCAATAAATATATATGGAAGGTCTTTTATATTTTATCAATGACATACCCTTCTTTATGCTGGTTTTTTTTCGTGTAGGGGGGATGCTTCTTTTCGCTCCGATCTTTGGGAATGCCAATATACCCTTACAAATAAGGGTTGCAATCTCTCTGATGTTCACATTTATCCTCTATCCCACGGTAATTAAAAGTTTACCTTCATTCCCTTCTGATATTACATCGTATACGTTTATTGTCATGAAAGAGGTTGCAATCGGTGCTGTAATTGGTTTTGTTGCCTCAATTATATTTGCAGCGTTTACTATGGCAGGATATTTAATAAGTAACCAAATGGGGCTTGACACTGCTGCTATTGTAGATCCATCTTCGGAGACAGGAGAAGAAGAACAATCAATATCAATATTTTACAACATGATTGCTCTTCTGATATTCTTGACAATCAACGGTCATCATTGGTTTATTAAAACAACGGTACAAAGTTTTGAAAAGATTCCTCTTGGGAATTTTCAATATACTGCAGTGACACTCACAAAGATACTCACCGTTTTTAAAACGTTTCTTGTGATGGGGATTAAGATATCAGCTCCATCATTAGTAGTTTTATTGTTAACTGTGGTTGTCCTTGGATTAATGACAAAGGTCGCCCAAGAAATTAATGTGTTTATAGTTGCATTTCCTATAAAAATATTGATCGGTTTTTTGATACTCATTGTATCACTTCCATTTGCAATTAATGCCATGATGTCTTATTTGGATTCTCTGGAAAGCAGTATGGCATCGTTATTATCTGTTATGCGAGGTTAACTTAAGATGTCATTTAGCTCGGACACACAAAAAACAGAACAACCTACCGGTAAACGTTTGGGTGATGCACGTAGTAAAGGGCACGTCGCATTTAGTCCTGACTTAAATAGTGCTGTAAGTTTATTGTTTGGTTTTATATTATTGTATGCCTTGGGTGTAAATATTTATAACAGTCTTTACAAAACAATTCAGTTCTCTTTTGTGAACCTTGCATATAAGGATTTTACAACAGATTCCATAGCGGATGTTATCGTATCGCATGTTTATGTATTAATGAAAATACTTTTTCCTTTTTTGGGTGGACTATTACTGATTGGCTTAGCCATATCATGGCTTCAAATTGGTTTTATGTTTAATTTTGGATTGCTAAGGCCCAATCTCAGTAAACTTAATATTATCTCAGGAATAAAAAATCTTTTTTCTGCAAAATCATTTGCAAAACTTATCTTTTCAGTATTGAAACTTATTATAGTTGGCCTTATCTCTTTTTTATATATAAGAAAAGAATTTAGCAGTAAGAATATCATAGACCTAATCGATATGGGTCTATCTTCAATATTTGCGATAAGCATAAAGTTAATGCACGGTCTTGCGTTGCGTGTATCAACGGCGTTACTAATTCTGGCAGTGTTGGATTATTTATACCAAAAATGGCAGTACAAACGTAATTTAAGGATGACTAAGGAAGAAGTAAAAGAAGAAAGAAAACAATTGGATGGTGATCCATTGATCAAGTCAAAGATCAGGTCGATACAGCGCCAAATGGCTATGAAACGTATGATGTCGTCAATCCCTAAAGCAGATGTTGTCGTGACAAATCCGAGCCATTTTGCCGTTGCATTGAAATATGATGGTGTGGCGATGAAAGCGCCCACGGTAGTTGCAAAAGGGGCTGACCTTATTGCAAAGCGTATAAAAGAAATAGCAAAGAAGCACAAGATACCGTTGGTAGAAGATAAACTTCTTGCGCAAACATTGTATAAAACCGTTGAAATAGGAAGAGAGATACCGCAAAAATTGTACTACGCAGTGGCAAAAGTATTGTCGTATGTATATCAGCTAAAGAAGGGAAATAAACGGGCATAAATGGTGAAGACGTAACGCGGGTGAGGATTAAGTATGGCATCAGACAAAATGAGTCCTATGGTAAAAAACTCTGTTAGTAAATTATTAACACAAGGAGAAATCGCACTAATAGCAGGAGTAATAGGTATTTTTGTTGTGCTTATTATACCTATTCCACCATTTTTTCTCGATTTACTAATTACGCTAAACATTTCTGTGACCCTGTTATTGTTATTGGTTACTCTTCATGCAAAAGGTCCGCTTGAGTTGTCCACATTTCCTTCCATATTGTTATTTTTAACACTATTCCGATTGTCTCTTAATGTTGCAGCTACTCGACAAATATTGTTACAGGGATATGGAGGTCAGGTGATTGCAGCATTTGGTGAGTTTATGGTAGGTGGAGATGTTATTGTTGGAATAGTCGTTTTTTTAATTATTATTGTTATTCAATTTATAGTAGTAACAAAAGGTGCAACAAGAATTTCAGAAGTGGCTGCCAGGTTTACGCTTGATGCTATGCCTGGAAAGCAAATGAGTATTGATGCGGATCTAAATGCAGGTCTCATTACTGAAGAACAAGCTCGGAAACGAAGAGAATTGATTTCTAAAGAAGCAGAATTCCATGGGGCAATGGATGGTGCTAGCAAATTTGTTAGTGGTGATGCTATTGCAGGTATTGTTATCGTACTAATTAACATAGTTGGTGGAATTGTTATGGGTATGCGTAATGGAATGTCTGTAGCCGATGCGATGAAACATTACACTATTTTAACGGTGGGTGATGGGCTTGTATCACAAATTCCATCTTTTATCATCGCTACTGCCTCTGCTGTTATTATTACAAAAACATCATCCAGTGAGAATTTAGGCAGAGACTTATCGGGTCAAATGCTTAGTCAACCCAATGCAGTAGCCTTTGCATCAGGAATTCTTACGGTATTCTGTATCATTCCGGGTTTGCCTAAATTACCTTTCATGGTTCTTGCAGGGTTTTTTGGAGCACTGTTTTTCTTACTCAGGAAATCAAGCAAGAAGCTGACGTTGGAGGAATTGAATGAAGTGGAGATAAGAAAAAAAGTACAGGAACCACAATCTGAAGAGGATGTTGAAAAACTACTTCACGTCGACCGCATGGGAATTGAAGTGGGATATAAGATAGTGCCGCTTGTCGATCCACAGAAAAATGGAGGTATTTTAGAGAGAATTAATTCATTACGGAGACAAATGGCAAGAGATATGGGTATGATCGTTCCTCCCATCAGAGTAAGGGACAACTTACACTTGGGTGCAAATCAATATGTAATTAAAATACGGGGACAAGATATTGCAAAGGGTGATTTGTTTCCCGATTGCTATCTTGCTATAGATTCAGGGGCAACTACAAAATCAATTGAGGGGATGAGAACAACAGATCCGGCTTATGGTTTGTCTGCTCTATGGATAACTGGTGCCGAAAAAGATGAGGCAGAGGCTTCCGGGTATACAATTGTTGATCCGACCTCAGTTATGATTACCCATCTAACAGAAATTATAAAAGGCCATGCTTCTGAAATTCTGTGTCGTGAAGACGTCCAGAAGCTTATTGAAAATTTAAAGAAAGAATCGCCGTCAGTTGTTGAGGAATTATCACCTAATGTTATGCCTTTAGGTAGTGTGCAAGAGGTTTTGAAAAATTTATTGAAAGAACAGGTGCCAATTCGTGATATGGCAACTATACTTGAAACAATTGCTGATTATGTAACAACGACAAAAGATACAGAGGTGCTAACAGAATATGTGAGACAAAGATTGTCAAGAACTATTTGTCAGAAATATCTGAATGTAGAAGGAAAGATAGGAGTTATTTCTTTTGATCCTCAACTTGAGCAGACCATTGCTAATGCGATCCATAAAACAGATCGGGGAAACTTATTAGCTTTAGAACCACATATGGCACAAAAATTGATAGATAAATTAATTGAAGTCATTAAAAGTTCTCTTGTTACTGGCTATGAGGTAGTTCTCTTGACTTCTTCCAACATAAGAAGCCATGTTCGCCACCTCATTGAAAATGCATTGCCACAAGTGGCAGTATTGTCTTATAAAGAGATATCATCAGGCGTTAAGATCGATTCATTAGGAATGGTGAAATTATAAAATGTATGTAACAGATTATTTGTCGATATGTGAAAAGATTATTTTTAAAAATATATGTAGAAATACTGAATATGGTATTTTTTTCCTGGTTAAAGAAATATTAGCAACACAGTAATTAATTTAATCAATGTGAGACGTTGGAGATAAATATAAAATGACAGTTGGATTTTCCAAAGTAAGAACGATTGCTGTAACGAGTGGTAAAGGTGGGGTGGGGAAAACGAATATTGCCACAAATTTGGCAATGCTCTTTAGAAAGTATAAAAAGAGGGTTTTATTAGTAGACCTTGATTTAGGACTTGCAAACATTGATGTGCTGCTCGGTTTCCACGCAGAGTATACCTTGCATGATGTTATAGCCGGCCACAAAAAAATAAAGGATATTATACTTCGCGGTCCAGATGGAATAATGGTAGTTCCCGCTAGTTCTGGTATTGAGGAGCTCACTAATTTAAATAAAATACAAAAAGAGCAACTTTTGGATGGATTTAACGGCCTGGACGAAGAGGTGGATATTGTTATTGTGGATACCGGCGCTGGCATATCACCTAATGTAGTAAGTTTTGTCCTTGCGTCAAATGAGATATTGCTTGTAACTACACCTGAGCCAACTGCAATAACGGATGCTTATGCCATGATCAAAGTGCTTTCTAAAAAGAGGAATAATTTGAATATAAAATTACTCATTAATCTCTCTAGCAGCAAAGAAGAAGCCGAGTTGACTATGAAAAAAATATCATCAGTGAGTCGTCGGTTTTTGGGTGTAAATATTGAATACTTTGGATATCTGCTTCAGGATCCAAACGTTCCTATTGCCATCAGGCTTCAAAAATCATTTGTAAAGGAATATCCCAACACCATAGCAACCAGTTGTCTGAATAAGATCGCATCATTATTTTTGAAAAATGATGACGAGACTTTGTCTTTGGGAATTGAGGGATATTTCAAAAGAATTGCAAATGGAATATTGTAGTATTCTATGAACCTGAGTATTTACAGTTTAAATACAGATAACAGTTGCTTGTGTATATGTATCCATAACCATTATACCGTTTCAGCAGAGGTTTTTGATGGAGAATGATTTAGCTAAAGGACGTATCTACCTTATGGTAATTGTTTTTTTTTCTTCTTGTTTTATGGGATTGATGTCAGGTGTATCAATGCCAATGCTAGCCATGAGAAGTATGATAGCTGTCTGTATCATAGGTGTTTTAAGTAATTTATTTATCAGATATATCGTAAGTGTGTCAAAAACGGTTTCATTAACAAAATCTGATCAAATGGATGATTCCAATCTTCAGAAAAGTGAGCCGGGAAAAGATCAACATAACAACTAAAGTTTTTTATAAAGGAAAACGAAAATGGGTGAGGTAAAACAAAGTAAGTTAGGGTACGCACGTGAAAACTTAACAAGCCGTGATAAATTAATTAGTGAAAATCTTTCATTGGTCAAGTATGTGGTAGGTAAAATTATGATTTATTTGCCTTCTTTTGTTGACAAAGAAGATCTTATAGAATATGGCATCCTTGGTCTTATAGAAGCCTCAGAAAAGTATGATTCAAAGAATAACACAAAGTTTGGAACTTATGCACTTCCACGTATCCGTGGCGCAATATTAGACCATTTACGGTCTCAGGATTGGCTGCCACGCTCAATGCGTGAAAAGGCATCAATGGCGAAAAATGCATATGTATCTTTAGGTCGAAAACTGAATAGACCTCCAAGATCAGAAGAAGTTGCTGCAGAGCTCAAAATGAATCCTGAAGAATGGGAAAAATTATTGATGGGAATTAGTATAGGCACGTTTCTTTCTTTGGAAGAGTATTGTCAAAAATCAGAAAATAACAAAGATTGGAACAGATGTCAGGAAATAAGTGATCCTAAATCTTACGATCCATTAAGAGATTTGGAAACGAAGGAAGAAAAAACTCTGTTAGCAAATGCCATTGCAGAACTTCCTAAAAAAGAGCGGTTAGTAATTAGTTTGTATTATTACGAGGATCTCATGTTAAGAGAAATAAGCGAGATAATGGGTATCTCAGAATCAAGAATATCTCAGCTTCACCACAGGGCTTTATTCTTACTTCGGGCAAAAATGAGTAAAATATCATTGAATACTTGCTAATTACCCCATCGGTCTGCCTGGAGATGGAAATATTATGGATGATATTAAGTTGGTGCGGGAAGAATTAAGGTGTACTTCTGTGCAGCATGTGATTAGAAAGCACAAAGACGAGAGTTTCCTTAGATTTGATAAAGACAAGAAAAAAAAGCAGGATAGTAAGGCACAGGAAAAAATGGTTGCACGTACAAAACATGGATCAATAATTGAGGAACAAGAAACAAAAGAGCAAAAGGATCATAAGAGATATAAAACTGAAGATCAATGTGGAGATATCGTTGATATAGAGGCATAGGACGAAGCTTATGTCAAATGAATACATACCCGTATCATTAAGTACAATTATAGTCGATACGAAGGTAGGTTGTGGTCTTTATCTGGAATCTTGTGAAAACAATGAAATTAATTATATATTATATTGTGATGAAACAAAAGTATTTAGCCAGGATAAAATTTCAGGGTTAATAAAGAATAAAATAGAATGCTTATATATACGTAAACAGGATCTCAAAATATATTCAAAATATCTTGAACCTTGTCTAAAAAAGGTTATTGAAAATGATGTCATAGGCAGTGCAGCTAAAGCAAAGATAGTGTATGATGTTGCGAAAAGTATTATGGAAGATCTTTTTTGTGAACCACGTTCGGGTGTGCCTGTAGGACGTGTTAAAAACTGGGTAAGTACCACGGTTGATATGATCATACGCGAAAAGCATGCCTCGCCATTAATAGATATACTTTCTTATGATTACTATACCTATACGCATTCGGTGAATGTGGCTGTATTAGGTTTGTTGTTTTCGAAGTGTTTAGGTCTGAAATTAGAGGATATAAATGCGCTTGGAATAGGGTTATTGTTGCATGACGTAGGCAAAACTCATATTGATGCTGATATATTAAACAAAAAAGGAAGGCTAACGGACGAAGAATTTGAGAAGATAAAAATGCATGTAGAACTTGGCACGAAGATGCTATCACGGACGGGTGGTATTGAAGAAGCATCTTTTTTTCCTGTAATGCAACATCATGAAAAGAATAATGGAAAGGGTTATCCACAAGGACTAAGAGGTAGTGCCATTCATCAATATGGTAAGATGGCGGCTATTATAGACGTATATGATGCGTTAACAACAAGAAGACCTTATTGTGATGCCCGAAAGCCATTTACAGCATTAAAAATTATGAGAGATGAGATGGTCGGCAGTTTTGATAAAAAATTATTTACCGAGTTCATATTATTTCTCAATCAAGTGATTTAATAGAAGCAAACAAGTAATCTTTTTTAATACTGGGAAATTTTGAGTTATTTATGCTACACACAAAATTTTAAGCATGATATTCAATTCCGGACATACCTTCACCATATATCTCAGCAATTAAATCAAACGCGATCCTTTCCGTTTAATGAATTTGAATTATAGTGCCCTCCCGAAATATTAGTTCTCTTTTCTTTTATTTTTTTCGAAACACCCACAATCCCTTCAAAGGCAAATGAAATAATGCATCTTTTTCCCTCTGTATCGGAAAAATTTACATGTCCCGTATTTAATGTTTAAGAATTTGACCTTTCTTTACATGCTATATCATAATTTTATTAAACACTAACTCATTAATTCACAATTAGTTATAATTATATTTGCTAATCAGATGTTATAAGAATAATTTGGCACTTATCTTGCTTTTGATTCAATAACTTATTTTGCAGAAATTAACTATCAGGTAAGGAAAATTTATATGACCACGGCTACATTGGACAATACAGTTGGTGAAGATATAAAGACAGTTCAAGATACGTTACACGATATTAAATGCCTTACAAAGTTATATCAGCTATTACGAAATGTTTGTAATGCAAATGAATCTAGGGATAATGCTAATGAGACTCTTGAAGGCTTAAATTTAAGGGAAATAGGACATGCCTTGATTTCGGTGCTTGACTTGGAGAAATTATTTCCTCTTGTTAATAATTTTACAGTTAGTGGCACCAATAGTTTATCCGGAATTGTCGCTTTAGTTACGGGAGAAGAAGTACATATAAAGGCCTCAATAGGCCTTCCGCAGTCAATGGGAAACAACGGGATATTCAAAATTGGTGAGGATCCAATTGAATGGGTAGTAAAATACGGAGATTCAATAGTAGTAAATGATTTCGAAAAAGACACGCGCTTTAATAAGCATACAATGTGGTGGTTTTCAGCAAATACCTTACTTTGTGTTCCCATCAAAGTACAGGGTAGGGTTGTTGGTATAATAGGTGTAAATAATAAAAAATACGGAGAGTTTTATACGGATGGCGATATTCAGTTTTTAGAAATGATTGCAGCCTATACCTCTATTGCAATAAAAGATTCTGATTTTTATACAGGATTTAAAAAATCTAATAAGATAGACCAACTTACAACAACTTACCATGATAAGAGTAATAAATATTTACCCGTAAGCTTAAGAAGCATAAAAGCAGGTGCGTTTTCTGAATGTGATGTATATTTGAAAACTGCGGTGAATCATGAAATTAGCTATTTGTTGTATTGTAAAGGAAATAAGTTGTTCGATGATGAACGGAAAGAATCGTTTGTGAAGAAAAATATCAGCAAAATTTATGTTGCAAAAAATGGAGATGCACAATACCTGCGATATATGGAAGCAAATCTTGGGGATATAATGAACGATCAACTATCCACACGGCAAGAAAAGATCGAGATCATCTATAACATAGCGACAAATATGCTGACGGATACTTTAAAAAGCTCAAATATTTTTGTGATCATTGAAAGAGGAAAGGAATTGATAACTGCTATATTGGACTTTATGTCAAGGGATAAAGAGGTCTATTCAAACTTTAAAAAAGTTTTGGTGTACAATGGAAATATCCCTAATCACTCAGTAAATGTAGCAGTAATGGGTTTATTGTTTGGACAGTATTTGGGTATTTCCACAGGCGACCTTTTATCTTTGGGTAGTGGTTTATTATTTCATGACATTGGAAAAATGAAAATAGATTCCCATACCTTAAAAAAGGAATTTGATAAGTTAACAAAAGTAGAAAAAGAAATGTTACGGAAACATTCTGATATGGGTTTTGTATTGTTATCTAGCACCGGCAATTTACCCAGAGAAGCGAGTCTCATTGCTAAGCAACACCATGAACAATATAATGGGAAGGGATATCCATACGGCTTAAAAGGGGAGGAAATCCCCTATTACAGCAGGATTGCCCATATCGTGGATGAATTTGAAATAGATTTGTCGAAGATCACGGAATCAGATACAAAACCTGTTTTCCAAGTATTGCAGCGCATGATAAAAGAAAAAGACGGAAATTATGACAAAGAATTATTAAAGAATTTTGTTAAGTTTATGCAGCTGAATACCTACGAAGAGCCCATCGAAGTGCCTTACAAGTATAATAACGAAGTATCAGTTCTAAGGTGAAAATGGCATACTTGTTTGTATCAGGATGATTTGCCTATTTGTTCTTATAAATTATAAAATATCACGTTATTTAATTACTTTTAATCAAGGAGGTTTTGAATATGGGTACAAGAATAAACACCAATATTGGTGCCTTAAATGCTCTGAGGTCATTGACTGACATAAATAATAGAATGTCTGTTGCGCAATTACGACTGGCTACAGGCAAGAGAATTAATAATGCCGCTGACGATGCTGCAGGCTATAGTATTGCGAAGAAAATGAATGCCCGTGCAAAAGGCCTTGGACAAGCGTTAAACAATATTGGATCAGTTAAAAATCTCTTATCAGTTGGGGAAGGGCACTTGAACAATATTGTAGATGTTTTAACGCAAATGAAGACAAAGGCAACTCAGGCTGCCGATGATTCACTTGGTACATCAGAACGTACTGCAATTAAAGCGGAACTTGCAGCATTATCGAAACAAATTAACCTTGAAGTTCAACAGGCCACGTGGAATTCTAAAAATATCTTTAGCGGAACTGCTTCAAGTAATGCCACTGCCGGTAACGTCTTATTTAAATTTCAAATTGGCGCTGGAAACAGTTCTACCAACGATTTATTACAATTTAACCTGCTGAAGACAGGTAACGTTAGCCTGGAAAGTGGCAATACCGGTTTTACTTCAAGTCAACTGAGGCTTGATTCAAGCGGCGCTACGCGACTGAGCGGCAATACCCTTGCTGGTTCGCTTTTAGGCTCTTCCGCGTCTATACACTTATTGATGGGTAGACTAGACAATGCTATTGCCGATGTATCAGAGGCATTGAGTTATATTGGTGCTGTGGTAAACAGACTTACGTATCAGGAAGCAACCTTAAGTGTTGCACAAACCAATACAGAGGGAGCACGGAGCAGAATTGAAGATGCTGACATGGCATTTGAACAGCTAGAGTCAACGAAGTTGCAGATATTGCAACAAACGGCCAGTGCAATGCTTGCACAAGCAAATTCAGGCCCACAAGCCATTCTTAGTTTGTTCAAGTAGAATCTTTTAGTCGCGAAAACACAGACAAATCCTCCTTTATCCTCTGTTTGGTTAAAAGAGGGTAAAGGGGGGGCTTTATAAATTGTTCAAAATAGTAATTATATGATACAACTATCCGCATGCCTTATTGTCAAAAACGAAGCAAATCTTCTACCACATTGTTTAGAAAGTCTTAGCACTTTTGTAGACGAAATTATAGTCGTAGATACAGGTTCAACAGATGAAACTATGGAAATAGCCAGGAAATATAATGCACAAGTGCATCAATTTCTATGGATGGAGGACTTTTCTGCTGCGCGTAACAAATCCCTCAGCTATGCGCGTGGAGAATGGATCCTTTACATTGATGCAGATGAAACTATTGATGAATTGAATGCTAATAAAATTCGTAGTGTAATAAACAGAAAAGATATCATGGGTATTACCGTACGTCAGTGTATCCCTCAACAAAGTAATAACATCGCTACTGCATATTACAGCGAATACTGTCGTATCTTTCGTCGTCATAAAGATATTCGGTTTAAAGGTAAAATACATGAACAGATTTTACCTGCCATCGAGCGAGTGGGTGGTAAAGTATTGCGTATGGACATCGTTATTTATCATTGGGCATATGCTATTAACGAAGAAAAAAAACGATGCCGTGCGGAACGGAATCTCCGCTACCTATTAAATGAATTAGAGATTGTACAGGAGGACTCTTTTATATATTTAAATTTAGGGATAACCTACTGTGAGCTTGGAAAGAAGGATGCTGCAATACGCGCATTGCAGCGTGCCCTTGATTTAGATAATGGAAGTATCAAGCGTGAACTTATAGGTCAGATTCATTTATGCCTTGCAAAACTTTATTTAGAGTTAGATAATTTTACAAAAGCTATATATCATGCCCAGATGGTTTCCTCTTACGATCCTGCGAATCCTTTATCTTCTTATGTACTTGCGACCGTAGCTGCTGTTAACAAACAATATAAAACAGCAATTTATCATCTTGAAAATGCAATACAAATTGCTAAGGGTGAAACAGGTTTATTTCCGAGTGTCGAATTGAACTTAGCCCAGATTTATGTAGAGTTGGGAAGTTGCCGTAGTGCATTAGGGAACATACTGGATGCAGAAAAAGACTTTGCCCAATCATTAGAGTACAATCCTTCTGCGACGTTGCCTTATGTATTACTGGGAAATTGCCGTTTTTTGCATGGAGATACAAAAGAGGCAAAAAGGATGTATGAACTTGCTCTTATGATCGACCCATCACTACAGAATGCTAGTGATGGCCTTGCATTATGTCGCGCTAATACTAATAAATAGTGAGCAAGGTATTTCCAAGTTTTTGTTTGTTTAGATTATAAGTGAACGAAGAATAAAAGTGACTATCGAAACTCTTCTGCAACAAGGTATTAATCTAACGAAACAGGGAATGCTTCATCAAGCCTTGGGTTGTTTTGAAAAAATACTTGATATCTATCCAGAAGAAGCCAGGGTACTTTTCAATGCAGCGGTTGTTGTTGACTTGCTCGGTCGAAGAAATCAAGCAATAAATTTGTTATACCGCAGTATTAATGCTGATCCCACTTTTGCTAATCCCCATCACTATCTAGGACAATTACACTTGAAAGCTGGGCGCTTTACTGAGGCTTATCAGTCATTTCGCGACACAATAATTCGTGACGTTGAATTTACTGCCGCCTACAAAGGTATAAAAATTATTTCATCTGCAATGGGTCATTCTGAGGCAGGAGACAAGGCTGATATTGTCTTTTACACGGGAGGTATCCCCTTTCATGGTAGAACCATTGAAGAAAGGGGTCTTGGTGGTAGTGAAAGCGCTCTTGTTTATATAGCGCGTGCCCTTGCTGCAAATGGACGTCGGGTTCGTGTTTTTTGTAATTGTGATAAACCAGGCGATTATGACGGGGTGTATTATGGAAATCTTATTGATTTTCATATCTATCGTCAGCAACATTCAGTGCCAGTGTTTATTTCGTCTCGTTCAATCCGCCCTTTCGAAATTGCTTTAGAGGCACAAACACGTATTCTTTGGATACACGATCACACGAACGTACCCTTCTTAGAAGGTGAAAATCTTACCCACCTGCCTATTGACTGCATTTTTGCTATTAGTCAATGGCAGATGGATGAATGGTCACGCCATTTTAAAATTCCTAACAATCGTTTCTATCTAACGCGAAATGGTGTGGACCTAACGACATTCAAACCTGGTAAAAAAAGAAATCTCTATCGTTTTGTTTACATGAGTCGTCCCAATCGTGGTTTGGGTGTATTATTGAATCTTTTTCCACATATTCGCCAAAAAATTCCCGATGCCGAGTTGCATATCTATACTTATCAATTGTCTGATGATAGATTGGAAAGTCAGATTAGTGGACTGGCACAACAGCCTGGAGTATATATGAACGGGAGTCTGCCTAAAGCAATCCTCGCAGAAGAACTGTCAGTTGCTCGCTTAATGTTATATCCTTGTACTTTTTACGAGACATCATGTATTGCTGCAATTGAAGCGCAGGCATCAGGAACGCCCGTTGTTGCTAGTACAATGGCCGCTTTGTCAGAAACCGTGAAAGATGGAGTGAGCGGATACCTTATTCCTGGCGAACCTCACACGCCCGAATTTGCACATCGCTTTATTGAAACCGTAGTTACTCTTGTGAGGAATGACGAGATATGGCAACGGTTAAGTTATGGAGCGCGGCAACGAACAGAACTACTTTATGATTGGAATAGTATAGCTAAAAATTGGTTAGAGAAATTTCAAAGATTAACAAGTAAAAAAAGTACGGGATTGGGCCACCAAACAACCGTTATAAAAGCAAACAATAAGATATGGAAGTAATCCCTTAAGGGATGCTAGTAACGACGCCCTTTTAGGGCTAATCAAGCCACCAGCTACGCTGATGATACTGACTTAGGGGAAAGATATACAGCAAGGCAAAGACCGATCGCTTATGAGTTGATTGATGATATATGCCTTGCTGAGAGGGAACAGAAAAACCGTATAAGGGAAAACCTCACATACGGTTTGATATGGCAGGGGACAGAAAAGTACTAAGGAGAACCTAAACGGGCACAAAGCTGGAAACGGTAGTAACAGACAAGGAGATACCTAATACAACTCGTCATTCCTTGACCCTACGCGTGGTGTTCCGAGGTCAGGGATGAAGGGCTGTAGCGCCAACACAAACCCCGACAACTGGAGCTCGAACCAGTCAGAGCCAACTGCCGCCGGAGAATCGCAGGAGCGCCAGTGTCGTCATCACCGCAAGAACTCCTCAGGCACGTTCAACTGATCGTCCGACTCCGGAAGCGTGCTCAGCAACACGTCGCGAAGTAGTTCTGGGTTATTCACCACCTCAGGCGCGTAGTAGCCGCAGCGTTTGGCGGTGCGCTGCGAGTACTCGTCGTAGGAGCGGATGTAACGAGCCGGCGACCCGGCCACCACCGAATTGTCGGCTACGGATCGCGTTACCACGCTGCCGGCGCCGATCACGCAATTCGAGCCAATAGCCACACTAGGCAGAATGATCGTTCCGGTGCCTATGAAACAGTTGTCGCCGATACGGATACGCCCGAAATGTTGTAAGTTCTGATACTCCGGCAGGTGTCGGAACACCCACGTCCCGCCGTCGTGCGTTATGAATGTGACGTTGCTTGAGACGGTTACGTAATTGCCGATCTCGATCAGGTATGGCTCGCCACCGAAGTTCGGCTTGCCGATCACACGCACGTCGTGCCCCAGCTTTAGTCCGCGGCGCACGGCCGCTCGCAGTAGCAACTTGTTTCGGAGGTTGCTCAGGTTTCCAAACATTACTTACCCCCCAGGTATCGCAGCACCGCCAAGGATGACATCCAGTGTTGCTTCGCTGGCGGTTGGTTTTTGTCGTGATGCTTACACCAAAGCACAAGATGATAGGAAATTGTTTTTCTCATTAAGTAGTTCTATCAAATTTCCAGTTTAGCAAAAATGACGAAAATTGCAAGTATCTTTTATCAATGACTTTGTTGATTAACTAACAAAACATCAAAGGAGTTGTAACTGGTTGAGAAA
>CAZBCT010000012.1:0-45439 GCA_964490485.1 uncultured Candidatus Brocadia sp.
CATGTTCAGATAACCGGTGTATACCATCGGTAAGCAGCCATGAACGGGCGTCTCGTCTGTACCCAATACGCCGTTTTACGCCGCCGAACCAAAACATGCAGGCGGAGCTAAAGGAATTAGGAAAGAGAAAACCCATATCATATTTTCCGGCACGGATGCGCGGTATCAGTGAAATAAAATGTGTCTGGCGAAATGCCTGGTCTTTTGCATCTAAAAGGAGAAATTCGTCAAACCAGGGGGCGTCTTCAACGAGCTTCCGAACATACGATTTTAAGAGCAGGGTTATTTTAGCGTCTGGAAAGTTTTCCCTGATGCAACGGAAGGCTGGTGTGGCCATGACTACGTCACCCACCCAATTGGGGGAACGGATGATGATCTTACTTATATTGTTTGGTTTTTTCAATGAAACTCCAGATTTATGAGGATCGTGAGTTAACAAAGCGGGCGATGGAGTTGTTTTTCAACCGGCATTTGCCGTGTATCTAAAAGTCGCTACCATAGGCAGGCTCATTCAAGACTATTCGCTTTGCGCTGCTGAACTTACTTTTTTAGCCATCGTGCGGCGTCTTTTGCCCAATAGGTCAGGATCATATCTGCACCGGCACGTTTGATGCCTGTCAAGATTTCCAGGGCAACGCGTTTTTCATCTATCCAGCCTTTTTCAGCAGCGGCCTTGACGACAGAAAATTCACCGCTGACGTTATAGGCGGCAACAGGGTAATCGAATTTGTCTTTTATCATGCGGATGATATCAAGATAAGCCAATGCTGGTTTTACCATGACGATGTCTGCGCCCTCGTCTATATCCAGTGATACCTCGCGTAACGCTTCTACCGCATTGTGGGGGTCCATTTGGTAGGATGAACGGTCTCCAAATCCCGGTGTGGATTCAGCGGCCTCACGGAAGGGGCCATAAAATCCGGAGGCATATTTGGCGGAATATGCCATGATGGGGATATGATTCAATCCTTCATCGTCAAGCGCATCACGGATTGCCCCTGCCCGACCATCCATCATGTCGCTGGGTGCTACGATGTCTGCACCCGCCTTTGCGTGGGAAACGGCTTCTTTTACCAGGAGTTCTAAGGTCATGTCGTTATCCACATCAAAGTGACCTGTCCTGTCGTCTCTTCTGACAAAACCACAGTGTCCGTGGTCGGTGTACTCACACATACAGACGTCTGTGATCACGAGGATATTTTTTGCGGCTTTTTTTATAGCGATAATGGCCTGTTGAATTATGCCATCGCCTGCATAGGCATCTGAGCCCATCTCGTCCTTTTTCTCCGGAATTCCAAAGAGGATGATGCCGGGGATTCCCAGTCCTTCCAATTCCTTCGCCTCTTCCGTAATCT
The DNA here is from genome assembly GCA_964490485.1 of uncultured Candidatus Brocadia sp. Classification (GTDB taxonomy): domain Bacteria; phylum Planctomycetota; class Brocadiia; order Brocadiales; family Brocadiaceae; genus Brocadia. Next base: position 1,356 of record CAZBCT010000012.1, read on the forward strand.
TGTCAACGGACATCTGGTAGTTTCCCGGCATGGAAGGTATCTGTTGTTTAATACCTTTTCCTGGTCGAACAAAGAGAGGCATGATCAGATCATCTACGGTAAGGTGAGTTTCTCTTACCAACCTTCTGATGTTTTCATTCTGACGTAACCGGCGCAGCCGTTGTTTTGGAAAGCCCATAGTTTTTTCCCTTCAAAAATGTTTAAAGATTATAATGAACGAAGCGAGGAGGAACGACGAGACAATCCTTGTCTTGAGATTGCTTCGCTTCGTTCGCAATGACAAATTTATGTCAACTTATTTAAGGCGTTTACTATAGATCGTATGTTTATCGATCTTTAAACGTGAAATTATATTGATAAAAGAAAGGTTTCACAATAGGATAATTAAAATATGAATTTGTGAGGTGAAAAATATTCCACAATATACAACCGGTGAATTTACCACGGAGGATATGCCATGAAAACAAGGTTTCTTAATAAAGGCTTATTTATTATATTTTATGTTTTATGCTTATTTCCTCAAATGATCTTTGCAGAAAGTTCTCCGTTTGCAGTAAAGGTGACTTCTTTAAAGGATCGCGTTCCTGCCGGGGATATTATTCCCGTTGACGTCTCTATCACCATAGCCCCTAACCATCGTGTTTATAAGGATCAGGTCAAAGTGGAGAGCGGAGAGCCTTCCCGATACACGGTAACTTCTACAGAACTTCCTGCTGGAAAGATCAAATACGATCAATTCCTGGAGAAAGAGGTGGAAAATTATGAGGGGCAAATAGAGGTAAAGTCGTTTGTTCTGGTGCCAAGAGATACACCATCGGGACTTCATGATATAAAGCTTAAGGTGCGTTATCAGGGGTGTTCTGATAAAATCTGTTTTCTGCCCAAGGTGGAGGAATTTTTTATACCGGTACAGGTAGAATCTGCTGATTGGGGTGTGTCGGCATCACAAACGGGAGACAAGACATCTCAACCAGTCTCAAAATCTGAGCCCATATTGAAACCTGAGAAAAAGGCTGAGGCAGGTAGTTTTCAGAAGACCATCGAAAGTAAGGGAATTTTTGTAAGCCTGGTTCTCGTTTTTTTAGCCGGAGTAGGATTAAGTTTTACTCCCTGTGTATACCCGATGATTCCTATTACGGTGGCGGTAATTGGCGGTCAGGCGGCTGGTGGGCAGACCACAGCGAGAAAACCGTTGACGGCATTTTTCCTTTCGCTGATTTATGTCCTGGGCATATCCATCGTGTACTCCTCCATGGGTGTGGTTGCTGCTTCTACCGGAGCGTTGTTTGGCACAGCATTGCAAAGCCCATGGGTTATTGGTTTTGTTGTGACAGTTTTTGTTGCGCTTGCTATGAGTATGTTTGGTGTATACTATCTGCGGGTACCATCCTTCATCTCTGACCGACTGGGGACAAGGTCTGGAAAGGGTTTTATCGGGGTCTTTGTCATGGGGTTGGTTTCAGGGATCGTAGCCTCTCCGTGCATTGGTCCCGCACTTGCCAGTTTGTTAGTCTATATTGCCAGTACGGGAAACAAATTCCTGGGGTTTTGGATGCTCTTTGTCTTTGCCTGGGGATTGGGCGTACTTCTGATTGTGTTGGGAACCTTCTCCGGCGCTATAAAGGCGCTCCCAAAATCAGGGGGCTGGATGGAGACGGTGGAGAGGATCTTTGGGCTCTTGTTGATTGGGGCAGCACTGTATTATTTAAGATTCATTATCTCTGAGAGCGCCTTTGTGATCACCCTGGGGATATTTTTAATTGTTACGGCCGTATTTTCAGGTGGGTTTGACCGACTGACACATGAGAGCACTGTCTTTCATCGTGCAAAAAGGACATTCGGGATCATTGCATTTATCTTTGGAGCATACTTTCTGGTGGGACATCTCTTGATTAAGGGATTTATTCTACCGCCTTTTCAGGCCTCAACGACTGTTTTGTCAGCAGTGGCAAAGGAGAAGATCGATTGGGTGCTAAGCGAAGAGGAAGGACTCAGGCAGGCAAAGGCTGAAGGCAAGATGGCGGCAATTGACTTTTGGGCAGAGTGGTGTGCAGCTTGCATGGAACTTGAAAAGTATACGTATACCGACCATGACGTTATCAGGGAATCCAGAAGATTTGTCAATATTAAGATCGACTGTACCAATGCCAATGACCCGAAGATTAAACAAATGTGGGATAAGTATGGAGTTGTGGGCTTGCCTACCATAGTATTTATCAACAAAGATGGGACGATAGCAAAGGATAAAACAATTGCCGGTTTTGTGAATGCCAGGGAGTTTTTTCAAATTTTAAGAGGCTTGGAGTAATGATCAATGAAACAATGAAGATCAGACTGAGAAATGAAATAGGATGTAACCAACTTTCTCATGACTAAATTACCAGCCGACAAAAGAAGAATTTCGTGTCAGTTATATGGCGGCAGCTTAATCAATTCTTGGTATAGACCATAATAACAGGTTTTTTCATCGTGGATAAGAATCGTAGATTTTTGTTAAAGGACATTTGATTTTCTCCGAAAATAGGATGGCATTTCACAAATGATGTGTGTTGGCTTGCCATACGACAAGAAAGAAGCTTTTCTGAAGAATGAGGATAATCTTTTTTCTTTTTGTTGGAAAAATTCTTGATTATTGTTTGGTATAGTTATATGATGTTGCCGTTTAAAAATTTATGCAAAGAATTTCTTTTGGTATTTTTTGCTAAAGACCTATTCGTGTGTTAAAAAATCAAGGGGAAAATTGGACATACTAAAAAAGGATGATAGAGAGCGAAATTTTTTCTAATCTTTTTTGCTACGAACGTAGTTTTATGCAAATTTTTCGCAAGAGCTTCCTTTTGTTTTTCGCTAAGGCTGTGTTCATAAAAAAATAAATAGTATTAAGTCTTTGTAAATTAGGTGTATAGGTAAAATTAATAAGGTATTCATAACTAGTGGTACAATTGTTGTGATGTTTTCGGAATGGCTTGTTTCAATGGCTTTGAGCAGTGTTGCTATCGTGGAGTTCCAAAGAGACGCTGAATAATCTTTCGCAAAAATTCATTCATGAGTTGGATATTTACCCCATTTAAAATAATAGGAAGTTATACCCATAGATTTATCCGTGAATTAGGGAGGATGGCATGCTTTATTGCCGTATCCTTGTTTTGGATGGTGTTTCCACCATACCTGATACAGAGGGTTATTAAGCAGATTCATTTTATTGGTGTGAAAACCACCCCTGTCATTGTACTGACCGGTTCATTTACGGGAATGGTGCTGGCATTGCAAACGTATTACGCTTTGGCAAAGTTTGGGGCTGAGTCAAGTTTGGGTCCTGTTGTCGCTTTGTCATTAATTCGGGAGCTGGGACCGGTTATTTCGGCTTTAATGGTTACCGGATGCGCCGGTTCAGCATTAACGGCTGAAATTGGTATCATGAGGATAACCGAACAAATTGATGCCCTTGATGCCATGGCTTTAAATCCCCACAAGTATTTGATCGTTCCTAATATAATAGCTGGAATCCTGTCGCTTCCCCTCCTCAATGCTATCTTTGTTGTCCTGGGTGTTTTTGGAGGATATGCTATAAGTGTAGGACTTATGGACTTGTCCAGCGGAACCTATTTTCAGGGCATCAGAGATTTTATTAAAACCCAGGATGTTCTTGAAGGTTTATACAAATCTTTAAGCTTTGGTTTTTTAATAACATGGATAAGCTGTTACAAGGGCTATTTTACGAGATATGGGGCTGAAGGTGTGAGCAAGGCAACCATTCAAGCTGTAGTGCTTTCCTCAGTTTTGATCCTGATATGGGATTATTTTATGACTTCTATAATGATACTTTAGTGAATAGCTATGATTAAGGTTGTAGATTTGTTTAAAAGTTTTAAAGATCATGAGGTGCTCAGCGGTGTCAACTTGACGATAGCAGGCGGATATTCCACAGCGTTAATTGGAGGTAGTGGACAGGGAAAATCAATATTATTAAAGCATATTATTGGTCTTCTGAGGCCTGACAAGGGCAAGGTCTTGATAGACAATCAGGATATCAGTAAGCTGAGAAGAAGGCCACTGAAACAATTAAAAGAACGATTTGGCATTGTTTTTCAGGGCGGTGCGCTTTTTGATTCACTTACCGTATTTGATAATGTCGCGTTTCCGCTCAGGGAAAAGACCAGGCTGAAAGAGCCGGTAATCAGGGATAAAGTGCTTCATGAGCTATCACGGGTAGGCCTCTCAGGTGCGGAGAAGAAATATCCGTCAGAAATAAGCGGAGGTATGAAAAAACGAGTGGCGCTTGCCCGCTGTCTCATTATGAATCCAGAGATAGTCCTTTTTGATGAACCAACAGCCGGACTGGACCCCTTGATAGGCAAAGCTATCCATAGAATGATCTGGGAGTGCCAGAAGAGTTGCAAGTTTACTGCTATTATTGTAACCCATGAGATTCCGGCAATTTTTTCTATTGTGGATAATATTGCCATGTTATACAACGGGAAAATTATTTTTACAGGGACTCCGGAAGAAATTAGGGCATCACAGGACCCTGTGGTTCATCAATTCATTCATGGGGAATTGGAAGGCCCTATTTCTATAAAATAAAATATTCCAGTATTCGAAAAAGGTGACAAAATGAAGAAATTTGATGTGGAAATAGTCGTTGGTATCTTTGTTTTTGTTGGAATGCTTTGTTTGATTTTTATTTCGGTAAAACTAGGAAAGATCGACCTGATTGGGGGGCATTATTATCCGGTAAAAGCCGTCTTTAGCACCGTCAAGGGACTCAAAAAGAATACCGATGTTGAAATAGCAGGAGTCTCCGTGGGTAAGGTAGAGAACATTAAACTTATTGATTACGAGGCAGTTGTTAGCTTAAGGATTCTGGGTGATATAAAACTACAGGACGATTCTATTGCCTCCATTCGTACTAAAGGACTTCTGGGAGAAAAGTATGTAGAAATAACGCCGGGTGGATCGGACAGATTATTGCAGCCCGGAGATACTTTGCATGAAACAGAGCCACCAATAGATTTAGAAAAATTGATAGGAAATTTTGTCTTTGGAAAAGTGAAGGAATAAGAAATGAACTATAGGAAAACGGTATTGCAAACTTGTTATAGTGTAATTTTGTTGATAGGTATGTCTTCTTTCCTGGTTGCGGCGGAAAAACCGGGCACTCTTGTCATGGAAACAATAGACAGGGGACTGGCCGTTCTAAAAGATCCTTCCCTGAAAGGACCGGAAAAGGTGCAAGAACGCAGACAACGGTTGTGGGTAGAAATTTCACCCATTTTTAATTTCGAAGAAATGTCCAAAAGATCCCTTGGTCAGTACTGGAAAAAACGGTCATCCGAAGAAAAAAAAGAATTCGTGGAACTCTTTACGAATATCATGAAAGATGCCTATATCGGGAAAACCGATACTTATTCCGGCGAAAAGATTGTTTTTGTTAAGGAGAAGCAAGACGAGAAAGGCTATGCCAGTGTACAAACCAAGATTATCACGGATACGGGGGCAGTAGTATTAGTGGAATATCGCATGCATAGTGACTCGGGGAAATGGAAGATTTACGATGTGATTATTGAAGGGGTAAGCCTGGTCAATAATTACCGTAGCCAGTTTAACAACATCCTCATGAAATCCCCCTATGAAGAGCTCGTTCAAAAAATAAAAGGGAAAGCCGGTAAAGATGAAACATAAATGGAGATGAAAATATCATGATACAACGTATTATCATACTATGAGAGGGTAAATGATGAAAAGATATGTAGGGGTAGTGTTATTTTTGGGTTTGATGGTGTTTTTTCCAGTGACATTGTTATCGGCTGAAAACCTACCGATCCCTGCTTCTGATGAAGCAGACGGTGAAGTGTTGAGTGAAGGCAATGTTTCCGGTGAAGAGACCATAGGTAAAGATGATGACGAAGAGCCATCTGAAGCAGATCAAGCCGGGATGGAAGCAGAGATTGCGCCGGTAAAAGACACTCTTCAACCCTTTAATAGAGCCATGTTTTTCTTCAATGATAAGGCGTTTCATTATTTCTTTAAACCGATATATAAAGGGTATAATTCTATGATACCTGTGCAAGCACGGGTAAGCGTTAAAAATTTTTATACCAATATAAGGATGCCTGTCCGTTTTTTCAATTGCCTTTTCCAGTCAAATTTTAAGGGCGCCGGTACGGAAATGTTACGTTTTGTTATTAACAGTACCGTCGGAGTGGCAGGATTTCTTGATCCTGCCAAATCAAAGTTTCACCTCGAGAAACAAGCGCGGGATTTTGGTCAGACTCTCGGTAAATACCGTATGAAATCCGGCACGTATATCGTATGGCCTTTTATTGGGCCGTCAAATACCCGTGATACCATTGGATTTGTGGGCGACACCGTGTTGGATCCAATAACATGGGTCTCCTATTTTTTCCTCAAACCTATTGAAAGTGTGGGGAACTATACCTATGAGTCTGTCAACGGCCTCTCTGTCGATACGGGAGATACGTATGAGAGTGTAACAAAACCAGCTATCGATCCCTATATTGCACTCCAGGATGCTTATTTGCAAAATCGTCTGAAAAAGATAAAAGAATGAGCCGTTATTGGCATGGAACGGTTACCTAAGAATCGATTTAGGGTGTAATAATGTGGAACCTTGTCTCTTGATGCACGTGGAGTCACAAATCGGAATTCGTTGAAAGATCAGTCTTGGTTTTTTTGCCAATTTTACTCTCTGTACCGTTTAAAAGTCTTTTGATGTTTGATTTGTGGCGTATAATAATGAGAATGGAGATAAATACGGAAAATAATGTCAAAGAGATTCCTTGCCCGAACGGATCCTTTTCAAGCACCAAGGTGCATATTACCAATACTATGGAACTCAGGATAGAACCCATCGATATGTAACGGGAAACTGAGACCGCTAACAACCATACTGCGACGGAAATCATAAGTGATACCGGAGCTAACCACAAAAATACCCCACAGCCTGTAGCAACTGCTTTTCCTCCCTTAAAACCAAGAAAAACGGGGAATGCGTGACCACATATCACACTCGCTCCACAGAATATCAAAGATAAGCTATGCTCATGATCTGCAAAATAGTGGTCAAAGATGAACACAGGGATGAGCCCTTTCAGCATATCTAAGATGAATACCAATATGCCATAGGATTTACCCATGACCCTGGTAACGTTTGTCGCTCCAGGATTACCGCTCCCAACCTGCCGAATATCGATACCCTTTACTATCTTGGCAACAAGAAATCCAAAGGGGATGCTGCCAATGAAATATGAAATGACCGGACCGAAAATATCTTGCACGAACACGAGGCAAAACCCCTTCCTTGTTATTATGGGAGTATAGTAAAATAGCGCGATATGCACCACCAGAATTTATGGATATCATGCCGGGATTGGTGCCGGTGGATATATTTTTTCCAATCTTTATCAAGTGCAGCGCCATAGAGCATATAAGATTTAAAGAAACGAATCTTATCAATGGCAGAAATTAAGTCTGTTTTTTGATTCAGGGAGGTGTTTGTTCTGCCTGATAACCACCGGAGCTTTTCCACAGATCGGTCAAGGCGCAGGAGATTTTTCATCCGCTTATCGATAGAAAGCTTTTCTGTAACCACGGATTTGTCCAGATCGATGATATACGTATGGAACTCTCCGTTTATCGCGCGTTTCACGAGGATATTTTTCAGATGTAAATCCGCATGGAATATACCAGCGTCGTGCATATTCCTCAAAAGTCCCGCAAGCACGCAGATTATAGGTTTTTTAAATCTTTGTAGGGATGGCAGGGAAGATTCTGTTATAAACTGGATAATGTCAACCGCATCAGGGATCTCCTTGGAAACAAAATCTGCCTTATAAAACAACCCCCATAATCGTCTCTTAATTATGGCAACTACTTCAGCAGCCGGGACATTATTTTTGAGAGCAATTTCATTGACAGCTATTTCGTTTATAGGTCTTTTTTCATTATAAAAAATACCGCCAAAAAGTTTGCCGAATAAACCACCGTGCCAGTAGTTTCTGATAATCAACCTTTCCCTGTTGTTTCCAGTAACAGGTATCGTCAAATACGCTCCTCTTCCAAATTTTACCGTATCGGTCTCGTTCCTTTTGTCTTCAAAGGTTTTCGGATGAAAAACCATGTTACATAGAAGCTCCTTATATTGGTCTTTAACCAATAAAATTGTATTTCCTTTTTTCACCATGGAAAAAGTGGGTAATATCATCGATTTATGCAACATAAGCGCACCATCCCTGCAAAACTGTTAAGGACATGATTATATATCAGCACAGAAATGAATACAAACGCAAATTGAATTCTTATTGAAAGTAGGTTGTGCAGAGCTTATAGTAATTTAAGATTTAGGAGTTTCAAAGTTGAGATTCTTCGGTTATTTGACTCTTTTAGAATGACAGAATAATGTGAAAATGTCATTCTGAGTGAAGTGAAGAATCTGATTCAAGTACGTGAACGAAAACCTATTTTTGGCACAAAGATGAAAAGGCAATTCGATAATCTAAGGAATATTCTGGTTGTACGTTTGGGCGCCATGGGTGATATTGTCCATGTTATGCCTGCCGTTAAAAACTTGAGGAGGGAATTTCCTGCTGCCTATATTGCTTGGCTTGTGGAGGACAAGGTAAAAGACCTTGTTGAGGCACTTCCGGAAGTAGATGAAGTCATTGTCTTTCCCAGAAAAAAATGGCAAGCGGCCGTCATGCATCCCTATAAATATTTTAAGATAAGTTCTGAGTTGCGTACATTTTTACGAAAGTTAAGAGAGAGAGAATATGACATTGCTTTCGATTTCCACGGTAATTTTAAAAGTGGTTTACTGACCTATTTGAGCAACGCAAGAACACGGGTTGGTTTCTCGAAAGGGTATTGTAAAGAATTTAATTTTGTTTTTACGAATGTACGGATTAAACTTCAACAGAAGAAGATGCACAGGGTTGACAAATATTTCAGTCTTTTGCAGGGCATGGGTATCACGACCTGCTACCAAAGACCAGTATTTTCGATTTCAGACAACGACCGTCAATATATTGATGATTTTATTTCCCGAAACCGTCTTCATGAAAAACCTATTGCAATACTTCATCCGGGAACCAGCATGTTTGGTAAATTCAAGCGCTGGCCGCCTGAAAACTACGCCGTTCTTGCGGATAGATTAATAAAAGAAATGAACTACTCGGTTGTCTTTACCTGGAGTGAACCGGAGCATAATCTTGCAAAACATATTTTTTCGTTGATGCAGTATCAGGCCACGATTGCATGCAGGACAGCATCGGTAAAACAGATGATAGCCTTATTACAACGTGCACATCTTTTTATTGGCGGAGATACAGGACCCACCCATCTGGCTTCGTGTATGGGAATTCCTACCATCGCAATTTTTGGCCCTAAGGATCCTGCCATTTATGCTCCGTTCGATGAAAATGCCCTGGTGGTAAGAAAAGAAATCTCCTGTAGCCCTTGTGAGAAACGAGTCTGTGACCACATTACCTGCATCTCTTCTATTACCCCCGATGATGTTTTTCAAGCTGTTCTTGCGTTAACAAAAGTACCTTTGACCTTCGGTGCGAAATGACGGGTATCTGATGTTACCATAAGGGCAAAAAAGAACGGAATATTACAAAATAGGTATGAAATAAAGAACCTGGAGAAAAGAAGTTTGACTTTTGCAATATCGCTTGATATTATAACTTTTCTTTACTAACCGTCAAAATTAAAAAAGGAGCTTGTTAATTGTGGAACCTGTGGGTATTTTCGATTCAATAAAAACCCTCATGGATGAGGTTGAAACACGATTCCATAAAGAATTGCAACCGAGCAACAATTCTTTAACCGATCTTATTATTCATATCAGTAAATACAAAGGGAAGCGATTACGGCCAGCCTTGGTGTTATTGTCAGGGAAATGCGCAGGAGATGTCGTCCCGCAGCATGTAGACATTGCTGTCGTCGTGGAAATGGTTCATACTGCGACCCTTGTCCATGACGATATTATCGACGAGGCCGCAATGAGGAGGCACGTTGAAAGCATTAATTCCAAATGGGGAAGAGAAATTTCCATTCTCTTTGGAGACTACCTGTTTTCAAGGGGATTTACTATATTGTCCTCTCTTGATTCTCAAATTGCAACCCTTCTGCTTTCTCAGACGGTAAATGTTATGTCAGAGGGTGAACTTATTCAACTGCAAAGACGGTATGACATTGGACTGAGCGAAAATGATTATTTTGACATTATCGAGCGAAAGACGGCCTCTTTATGTGCCGCCAGTTGCCGTTTGGGAGCTATCTTTGCCGGAGCAAATCGCAAAGTTTCTGATATGTTGTCCACATACGGTTTAAAGATTGGTATGGCATTTCAAATTGTGGATGATTGCCTTGATGTGATGGGTACTGAAGAAGAAATTGGAAAGTCGTTAAACACGGATATCCAGAAAGGCAAGCTTACATTGCCGCTCATTCGTTTAGTGAACCAGCTTCCCAAGAATAAGCTTGAGACAGCCCGGGAACTGATATTTCAGCATGACGCAAAGGAAACGAAAAATGCCATTATGGAATTGTTAACCGAACACGACGCCGTAGAATATGCCTTTGCTACAGCAAAAAATATGGTGAAGCAGGCTCAAGAGGAGATTGCCCCTCTTTCTGAATCTCATTACAAGACGACACTTATGGAACTGGCAGATTACATCGTTACAAGAAGAATCTAAAAAGAGGAGGATCGGGTATGATTAGTATGCCTGGCGGTTGGGAGTGGATGGTGATCGGCATTATTGTTTTTATCGTGTTTGGCAAGAGACTGCCGAATATGATGAAAACGGTGGGAAAAAGTTTTGCAAATTTCCAGCAGGGTTTCAAAGGTGTTGAGAAAGAAATCAAAGAGGTTAAAGAGATCAAGGACGATATCGATACGATTACAAAACTAAAAATAGGTTAACGATAAGTTGCTAAATTTCGTTTTTTACATCCGCGAAGCTAAATTTCATTCCATCACCCGCAGCAATAATCTTTAGTCCTGTCTCCTGAGACAAGTGTTCTGCAACGATACGAGGCTGTGCCTTGATCATCGTCATACCAAAATGATTCAATATCGTCACTCTCGGTTTGAGCGTCGTTACAATCTCTTTTACATCTTTCATACTGAGATGATACAGCCAACTTTTCATATCTTTATCCACGGTATGACGGACTACGTTGATAATGAGAAACTCCCCCCTATAATGTTTCAATAATTCTGGGAAATAGCGGGTATCTACAATCAGTGAAATCGTATAGTCCTGAGTGAAAAAATTTATACCGTATGTCTCGCTTGGATGTTGATGCCTCAGGGGTGTTTCAAAAGATACCGTATCAGAGAGCTTATAATTTCCCCCTTCCTTAATAATTTCTATTTGAGATATGTAATTTCTTACGTATTTAAATACAACGGGGTCTTCTGTTAAGGCATCTTCGGGAGTGTAAAGCGTGCCGCGCTTCTTGAACCCGCCCTCGGTCATCGCTTCGATCATGACATTCACATCAGCGGCATGATCAAGGTGTCGGTGGCTAAGAATAATGGCATCCAGTTTCATAGGGTCCATCTTCGGCCTGCTTGAAATACATCGTACCAAACATCCCGGCCCGGGATCGACCAACACATTAAACCCCTGAAAGGAATACCACATTCCGCCTGACGCACGCAATTGTTTGGATACGACAATCCTGGCGCCAGCGGTGCCAAGAAATTTCACAAAATCAGTTTCGGGAGTATTTTCCATATTTGACAATAACGCTAAGAATTTTGCTTGAAACAGCAACAACAATAGTCATGTTGCTGTTGATGAACATCGTTTTCAATTAGCACGAGGGGATAGCTCTCTTGATTCCCTATCCTCTTAAAATTACCAGTTTTTTTCACGGTAGATCGTAATCAGTGCGAAGAAAAGCGAGAGCAGGATCGGCGCTAAGAAAATTCCTATCAGCCCGAAAAGTGTGATCCCGCCTAAAATTCCAAAAAAGAGCAGGAAGTAGGGAAGGTGTGTCTTTTTTCCGATCAGCGCCGGTTTCATGAAGTTATCAATCAGGCCGATCACAAAAAATCCGAAGGCGGCTAGAAGACCTGCTCTCATATATTGATGCCTGGCAGCCAGATAAATCACTAGCGGCAGCCAAACGGCGGTGGTGCCGACCATGGGAATCATCGAGGTAATAAAGGTGAGCATCGCAAAAAATAACGAGAGCGGTAGGCCGATCACCCAGTAAATAATGCCTGCCACCGTGGCCTGCGCAAAACTGGTCAAGAGCTGGCCGCGGATGACCGCCGAGAAGGATTCGCTAATTCTTTGAAAAACGAGGCGTTTGTGTTTTTCTTCCAGAGGCGCAATTTCATAAATGAAACGGTAAATAGCATTGCCATCCTTTAGAAAAACAAAAACCAGAACGAACATTATCAGGATATTTAAAATCACAAAAAACACATTCTTTGTAATCGTTCCTGCCTGTGTGGCGGCGTAGTTGCCGATGGCTCGCGCTGAAGAGAGCATCCACTCATTCAAATTTTGTTTGAGCGATTCCCATTGAACCAGGCGATCTTCGATATTTTGCACCACATGGAAGGAACGTACGTGATCAATGAGGGCTCCCAAACGTCCTTCGCGGACATAATCTGTCGCGAGCTGATAAAGGTCAATGGTCTGAGCGGACAGATTGACAATTAAATAAATAACCGGGGGAATTACGAGAAGGAAAATCAAGACAGTCATCAAAAGCGCAGGCACAGTCTCGTTTTTCAAAAGCCTGTTCAACTGCGCGTAGACGGGATAAAAAGTGAAAGCGAGAATGGCAGACCAAAAAATAGCCTTGAAAAATGGCGAGAAAATATAAATCACCATGCCAACTACAAAAACCAACAGGGCTATAAAGAAATAAGAGATAAATTTATCGCGAGTCATTTGTATCCTTAAAAAAGGGGAGAAGGGAAAAGATTTTATACAAAACTCCCCTTTTGCCCTGTACGATAGTCTTTGTAATTCTTTCTTCGGACACCACCAGCCCTCTTTGTAAAATCATACTCTGGACGCATATCGCTGGTATCCATCGCTAATTGTTTCGAAATTAGTTCTTTGTCTAATACCTTCTCGAACTACTTCGCTGACTCCATAGCTTTTTTACTATTCCATCATCGTCTTCATCGTAAATTTCACCCACAACTTCTTCCAAAATATCTTCCAAGGTTATGATACCGAGCGACTGGGTACCTTGACGTACTATTGCCATGTGAATTCGATTTCCCTGAAAACTTTTGAGTATCCTGACGATGGGTTCATTCACATCGACAAAATATGGTTTTCGGAGTAAACCGGTTATAGAGAATTCTGTTTTGGTGTCCATCATAGCAACAAATTCTTTTGTGTGAAGAATACCAACTATTTGTGGTTCCGCTTCATTGGATATGACAGGAAGTCTTGTATGTCCACAGGCAATAATGGTTTTTAATATTTCCTCTTTGCCCATAGGGCTGCGAATGGTAACAACCTTGTGAAGGGGAAGCATAACTTCAGATGCCCTTTTAAAATGCAGGGCAAATAAATTTACCAGATAATCTCGATGGAATGGATGCAATGATTTCAGGGACAGTTCTGAAACCGTTTCTTCAGAAGAAGGGGTGAAACGAATTCCTATAAGGAAGAGGAATTTTATTGTTAATTTCTCTAGGACATGAACGAGAGGTGATGCAATCTTTGTCATAAGAAGTAGCAAGCGACTGGAGAACAAAGACACGTCTTCGGGATAACGGATTGCAATAGCTTTGGGTACAAGTTCTCCAATAACCACGGTAAACAGGGTGAATGGAATGACAAAAAGCGCGATTGCAAGAATTTCAGCCGAGGTATCAGAGACATGGAGCAATTTCCTCAGGTAGGGAAGAAGGGATGCCTCAACTTCGGTGCCACCCACAGCGGCGGATGATATCCCAACCAGAGTGATTCCTATCTGAATAACGGCAAATGTCCTTTCGGGGCGTTCCTTTAGGATGATAAATATTTTTGCAGGGATATTACCTTTAGAGGCCATATCTCGTAAAAGGGGCACATTAGCAGAAGCAAATGCCATCTCCATACATGAAAATATGCCATTAAAAAAGACTAATACGATCACTATTATCCATTCCATGGTGTGATTAGTTCGATATCTTTCCACCGCTTGTTTCTATACTCCTGTTTGGGAGCGTAGTGAGCGTTTCTATGCAATTGTATTCCCAAACAGGAGTCTGAAAACAAGCGATAGTAGTTTATTTAAGGGCAATTTTCAGACGGCTAAAATATTACCATTATTGTAGTAGACAATTCTTAGCATGTAAACATTTTATTAAGAAATTGAAGACGTAATAGCAACGTACTTTTTCAAAGAGCTCAATTTCCGGCTCTTTATTAGCATTTCTTCATGTTGTTTTATCATGGTATGTTCAATAATAAAGACAATGGTAACAATTTAGTTTTTTGAAAAAGTAGGGGCGAAGCATTTGCTGGCTTGTGTATGAGCGCATGTATACCAACGATAGCAAATGCTTCGCCCCTACACTGCGCGGTAAACATCACCATTCATTGAATTTTTCAAAAAACTAAATTGTTACAGACAATGTTTATATCATGCCTTCATTTGGTTTCTGCGATCAGAATTTGTAATCGCTTGTGGGCAGGCAACCATCTCCCAAAAGATATCTATGACCAGCAGTCACGCGAATCATTTCTCCTGTGTACCATAATCCAAAGTCACGCAGACTGGTCATCTGCCTTATTAAGGCAGGCAGAAGAAATTTGTTGTCAAATAATTAATGGCATGTCATTGTATAAGTGCAAAGCCTGCTGGTAATACAGAGAGTGTTCTCAACAGCACGGCTCAAATTTTCCTAAATCTTAAGGAGGAGAAGGAAATGTTAAAAAGGTTTGGTTGTATTTTTACGGTTGTAGGTGCTTTAGTGTTTAGTACGGGTGTTGTAAATAGTGCGTTTGTTAGTTCTGTCAGAGCAGAAGATAAGGAGAAGGACAAGGACAAAGAAGAAAAGTCTGGAAAATTGATGTCTGGCGCTGTAACGACGGCATTTGCCGGCACTGTTATGTCAGATGAAGGCAAAGACAAGGACAAGGGTAAAGAAGGAAAGTCAGGAGAATTGATGTTTGGTGCAATAAAGACGGCATTCTCTGGCGCTGTTATGGCAGAAGATGAAGGTAAGGACAAGGACAAAGACAAGAGCAAAGAAGGAAAGTTGGCAGAATTAATTTAATCGCTACAAGTAGTAATCCAACCCTGCAATCGCCTACTTGGATTGCAGGGTTGAGATATTAAAATTTTAGTAACACTTTAGTTTTTTGAAAAATAGCCCCGTAGGGGCGAAATGTTTATAGAAAAATGTGATATATAAAACCTTAGCTCCATCGGAGCGGCATATGAAACATAGAACAACATGCCGCTCCGATGGAGCTTGTTTGTGGCATAATGGTTTGTCTATAAACATATCACTCCTAACGGAGCTTTTCACGGTATTTTTTCAAAAAACTAAACTATTACAAATTTTATAACTGGCGCAATGAGAGCATATAAAGTTCACTTCTGTTTAAGACAATCCATTTTGCAAGCCTTACCTCACATTTATTTATTGTTTACTTCTATTTTGTCCACTCCACCTTCTGCCATCGAAGTGTAATATCTCTTCTCAAGAGTCTGCAATTAATAGATATATTTTATCATGATTCCAAATGTCACTTAACGGATCAATAATACCAATGACTGCATTGCCCGCATCAGGCAATCCTTTCCATGAGAGCCGCAGGAAAGTGGGTGAATATTTCTGACAGATACAAGATGGTTGAGCCCTTGTAGCTTGCAGACGTAACAACTTCGCCGGTAAAAATATTACGGTATTTTTTCTCCGTTTCCTCATGGAGTGCGATGATAAACGAGTCATCCCATACGTCTTTGCCTAAAGGCAGGGCATCGGGTTGCTGTGTAAGTCTTGTAAAAAATCTGGGAACAACAATCAGCAGCATCGAATTCCCTAATTTTCTCACAAACGAGCAAACATTCATAGCCTTTTCTCCCATTGCTTCAAGGGGAGAATATTCTCCGCGATCAAATAGTTCTCTATTTGCTCTTCGATAATTGAGGGCTTTATATATCAGGTAGAGCTTTATCTTCCCATTATCTTTGCAGAGCGCTAATTCCCTGAAAAATTCAGGTAATGCTATTGCTGTCTCATTTCTTTTTAATTCCTCCAGCAACTTGATTCTTAGGTCATAATCAACGGGTCGACGATTGTCAGGGTCGACAAGACTGAAATCCCATAACTCAGTTCCCCGATAGAAATCAGGAATGCCGGGAGAGGTTATCTTAAGCAATGTTTGTGAAAGGGAATTGTACATACCGTAATGGGAGATCTTCTTTTGAAATGTGAGAAAATCTTTCAAAAATTTATTTCTTCGTGTATTATCCAGGATGGCCTCAATAAAACTCATCAGGAGATTCTCGTAATTGGTATTTGGATTTATCCAGCTTGAGTTGACCTTTGCCTCCCTTAACGCCTTTAACAGATAATCTTTAATCCGTTTCTTAAACACTTCGTATTCAGGTACGGTCATTGGCTCAATGGGCCATACGCCGATAATCGTTTGGTAAAGAAGGTATTCTTCATTTGGGTCTGGCACTGTCTGACCTTCAACAACTTCGACATGTTTCTTATTTAACCTTCTCCATCGTGTTAAATGTTCTCTCCATTCATCGGGAATTTCCGAAAGGACATTAATTCTTGCCCTCACATCTTCACTGCGTTTTGAGTCGTGAGTAGAGGTAGCACTAAGGGTGTGAGGCCAGAACTTGCTTCTTTCTATATTCTGCCCGTGAAAGGTTTCCATGGGTGTGCCAAATCTCTCCGGGCTTCCTCCCACTTCATTAAGGGAAACGAGACGGTTGTAAATATAAAAGGTTGTATCCTCAATCCCTTTTGCCGTAATAGGTCCGGTAACCTGCTGAAATTTCATAACAAAATTCAGCCATTCCCTCTGATCGGTATCTTTAAGATTTTCCGGATATTTAAGTAAAAGGACGTCTTTGAGAAAATCAAAAACAGATTCGCTCATGGCAGGGTTTTTTCTTATTGCCTTTGACACAGCAATCTCAATATACCTTCGATCCCTTTCCGTTACCTCGTATGGTTTTATATAGGTTCTATACACCGGGAAAAAGGCAATAACTTCCTTTATGGCGTTTGTAAGACTGTTCAAGGTGAAATCTCTTGTATTCCGGTTTTTCTCCGATAGCTGGTTCAGGTAGTGTCCCAGGGTATTGACTTCGCCGGACATAATCACTTCCATAATTAATTTTTTCTTTTCATACACAACGTTCTGGAAATTAAGCTTTGACTTGATGAATCTGGAGTATATATCGTCAAATATTTTTGCATACGTCGTTTCAACAAAGATGCCATTCAGTGAGTTCAAGAAGACATATCCTGTCGTGCCGAAGATGGGCCAGTCTTCCGGCATCTTTTCTCCTTTGATAAAGATTTTTTCGCCGATAATATAAAAAGCCTTCATCTGGGGTTCCGTTGACAACAGCTCATGGTATTGTTTCAATATTTCAGCTTCTTTATCGGAACTTTCCGTTCCATATCCTGGAAGATCAAACCTTTGGTAAAGAAAACAGTTTTTCTGCAACCTCTGGAAGTATTCCGAAGGGTTATAGAGTCCATCAGGATGATCAACCCTCAGCCCGGTAACCTTACCTTCTCTGACAAGATTAAAAATCAATTTATGGGTTTTCTTGAAAACAAACGGGTTTTCCATACGGATTGCCGCAAGATCGTTAATATCGAAGAATCTCCGGTAATTTATCTCCTCGGTAGCCACACTCCATTGTGAGAGCCTGTAGATCTGTTGGTTCAAAAGATTATCAAGCAGATTAAAGCTTTCATGGGTGCCTTTTATTCCGTTAAATATCGTTACATTTTCATTAATGAAATCCTCAATCTTTGGATTCTCACGGCAAAGACTCCGGAGGCGTTTCTTGATAATCTCTTTTTCGCGGTATCGCTCGGTAATCTTTCCCGGGTCTTTTTCTGTAGGTAAGGGTAGATGGTTTAATGCCGTGATAATACTTAAAAGTTCATTTAAATGTGGGTCTTCAAGAGGAAGACGGCTTTTTAGCTCATATCCACGATGCTGTAATATATCGATATATGTCTTTGGTCTGATAGGAAATTTATGCTGATAATAAGAAAGAAAAAAATCTCCATTTTCAAAGACAAGCTGCAATTCCTGTTTTTCCAGAACATTTCCATACTGATCGTCTAAAATAGGGATAAGCACTTTGTTCTTCAGCTCTATTTTTACCGGTTCCCAGTTTATGTCAAAGTAGTCTGCATAGGCAGAACTTGGCCCATTCTCAAGGACATCTATCCACCAGACATTTTCTTTGCTGGCAATGCACATGTGGTTTGGAACGATGTCAAGGATTTGCCCCATGCCATGTTTCCGCAGCTCATGTATCATTTCTTGGTATTCTTCTTCTGTGCCAATTTCCGGGTTCAAGGTATTGTGGTCAACAATGTCATAACCATGAAGGCTCCCTTCTCTCGCGCGGAAATATGGGGAGACATATATGTCGCTAATACCTATATCGTAAAGGTACTGAAGTATTTTTCTGGCATCTGAGAATGTGAACAGATGATTGAATTGCAGCCTGTATGTTGAAACAGGTATTCGAGGGTCAGAAAACATTTTCATCGTCATGTGTTTATTCACTTTATCAGCAGTTTAACCGTTCAAATATCACACCTTTTCCTGTCGTTTGACACGGCTATTGGCAAGTGGTATGATAATATGATTATAAATCTGTCCATTAATTGGCCTCCATCAGGTATTTTATCCCTCTCAGCGGGATAATTACCCATTCAGGGCGATTGATTAATTCGTGCCCCAGCTCATAAACTGCCCTTTCTAAGAGATACGCTTTCAGCATAATGCTAAGCTCTTCCCTATCCTTAGGAATAAAAGGGGCGTTTCCTGCCATATCAAGGTAAGACCTTAAAAAGGCCCCGCCAATATATCTGTACCAGTGGTTTAGCCAGGGTTCAAGTGCCGGAATATCTTCTGGCCTAACGGAAGCGTGCTTTAGAAGTGCGGTATGTGCAGCGTAGTGAAATGACCGCATCATACTTGCTACATCCCGTAATGGCGATCTTTTTAATCTTCTTTCACCCAGCGTCTTTGCAGTCTCCCCTCCGAAGTCAATGATGACAAAATCATTGCCCGTATAAAGCGCCTGTCCCAGGTGGTAATCTCCGTGGATTCTGATCTTCATCGCCGATAGCTTCCTCCTGAAAAGAACGCTATAACGAGCCATGATCTCTTTATCAAAATTCAGGATCTCGTTGGCTAACTCTTTCAGGTTGTCTGGTAAAGTATTCACATTTTTTCTCAGAAGAGAAAAAACCTTTTTTGTAAGAACTTGCATAGATTGATAAAGAGACCTTTGATACGATACAGAAAAAGGTTCAGGCACAAAGTTTACATCTTCCGTTTCAGATGAAAGTTGCAAATGGAGTTCAGCAGTCCTCTTCCCCAGAAGGGCAATCATTTCTAAATACACGCCGCCGATCAATTCCTGAAAAAGTATCGGTATTTCCTGAAAGGCAACATCAAAAAGCGAAGAGGGAACAATTGACGTTCCCTGAATTTCATTCTTTCTGGCAAGAATTCTGCCAAAGTATCTTCCTATCCAATCGAGAGTATATACCCACGCATCCCCTTCATTTGGAATAAAGGCTTGCAGCATGCCGATAACTACCGGTTCGTGGCCGTGTCTTCTGTATTCTATCGCTCCTGCATACGGTGGAACGTATTGAGAAGAAATTTTCTCGGTAAGAAATCTGCAAAGTTCTACTTCAGGATTTATTCCTTCGTCAAAACGTCTATAGAGTTTCAAGATGAGTTCTTTGCCGTAAAGGATAGACGAAGTATTATTTTCTGCCTTAACAACATGAGATCTCATGGGAACAATGTCCGTTCGTTTGTATCGTTTGAAATTTTTTCCTGTATAGGCGGTAAGCTCTCCATGAAGCCCTGGGATAGTATGTTTTCTGGTAAACATCGAAAGAAGATGTTTGCGGAATTCTTCGTCACAGATACCGTCATAGACAATTCCTTCCGTATTCTCATGTTTTACGTGGACAACAACAGCATGCGGGTTTTCTATAACAATACTTTCAGCCTTGTCTCCAGACGAATAAGAAAGCGGAAGAAGATACATGTCAGGTAATCCCGTAGTATATGTGACTTCCAGCAAGAGAAGCTGTATATCGCATCCGCTTTCCTTTACATGGATATTCTCAATAATTTTAACCTCCCGTATCTCTTGAAATTTACCAACAAAGTATTTACACGTCTGTACATAAGAAGGCAAAATTCCTTTTTCCAATACGTCTTTCGTTTTCCCGGAAACAATTGTTTTCCAACTACCATATATCTGAGGAATACTCCGTATCTTTCTAAACCGTACGGTTTCTTCTTCTTTTTTCAGAACAAACCAGAAATAATCATAACGTCCAAGGGTTAGTATGTAAGAAACATCCTTTATCTTCGGGAACTTATTTCCGCTAAACATGTCTTCTGGTATAGATCCTGAATATTTTGTCAAATCAAGTTCAACTACCTGAGAGAAGCGTGAAAGATTCGCTACTACAAGAATGACCTCGTCTTTGTACCGGCGTATAAATGCGAGCACTTTCGGATTGTCAGGAAGTAAGAATTCAATGTTTCCCCTTCCAAACGCTTTAAACCGTTTCCTTACGGCAATAACCCGACGCATCCACCAAAGCAGAGAAGCCTGGTTTTTTTCCTGATTCTCAACATTAACAGCCTCGTAATGATATTCAGGGTCTATGATAACGGGAAGATACAGTTTTTGTGGATTAGCGCGGGAAAACCCGGCATTTCTGTCAACATTCCACTGCATAGGCGTCCTTACACCATTTCTGTCGCCGAGATGATAATTATCACCCATGCCAATTTCATCCCCGTAATAAATAATAGGGGTGCCGGGAAGAGAAAAAAGAAGGATGTTCATAATCTCTATTTTTCTCCTGTTATTTCCAAGGAGCGGAGCGAGACGTCTCCGGATGCCGAGATTTATCCTTGCTACAGGGTCCTTTGCATAAACCCTATACATATAATCTTTTTCTTCGTCAGTCACCATCTCAAGGGTAAGTTCATCGTGATTTCTCAAGAAAAATGCCCACTGGCATGTATCAGATATTGATGGAGTTTGTTCAAGGATGTCCACAATGGGAAACCGGTCTTCCATCCAGATCGCCATAAACAGTCTCGGCATCAGGGGGAAGTGGAATGCCATGTGGCATTCATCTCCATTGCCAAAATAGTTAATTGCATCCTCAGGCCACTGGTTGGCCTCTGCCAAAAGCATTTTATTTTTAAACGAGCTATCTATATGCATACGGAGCGCCTTTAAAAAAGCATGCGTTTCCGGCAGGCTTTCACAGTTTGTGCCCTCCCGCTCATAAAGATAAGGAACGGCATCGAGCCGGAAACCATCTACGCCCATATCGAGCCAAAAATGAATAATTCTCCAAATTTTCTTTTGAACAAGGGGGTTGTCATAATTCAAATCAGGCTGATGAGAGAAAAAGCGATGCCAGTAATAAGCCTTTGCCACAGGGTCCCACATCCAGTTCGATAATTCAAAGTCCTTAAAGATAATCCTGGCGTCTTTATACTTTTCCGGCGTATCGCTCCAAATATAAAAGTTTCTCATTGATGAGCCGGGTTTTGCCTTCCTTGCAAGCTGGAACCATGGATGCTGGTCAGATGTGTGATTCAAAACGAGTTCGGTAATAACGCGCATACCCCTTCTATGCGCCTCTCTGATGAACTGTTTAAAGTCTCTTATTAAACCGTAGCCGGGATGGATTCCAAAGTAATTGGAGATGTCGTATCCGTCATCCTTGAGAGGTGAAGGGTAAAAAGGCAACAACCAGAGCGCTGTAACGCCAAGGCTTTCCAGATAATCCAGCTTTTCTATCAGCCCCTGAAAGTCACCGATTCCATCGGCATTGCTGTCGCAGAATGCTTTTACATGGAGTTCATAAATAATAACATCCTTATACCAGAGCGGATCATCGGAGAGAGAAATTCCTTTGTGAGTCATTGACAAATTCCCTTATATAACAACGTTGTTCGTGCGGCGTAACCGCAACTAAAATGAGTTACTTGATATTTGAATTTCGAATTTGTGAAAAACAAACGTTAGTATTGTTGTTCCGCGCCGGGCGACTTTTTTGGGTTGCGGCTACGCTGCGCCAGGTTTTTCATCTTGTACATGACTAAACTATGCCCCCTGACGGTTATTTCATTGTCAGGGATCAGTGCACAGGCAAGAAGAGAGCCGGAACCATTCCATATTTTTTCCGAAGAATCCAGTACCTTATCCCATCTTCCTTCAGGGATAGATGGAATAATTTTAACATCAGAGCGATTGAAATTGAAAATAATAAATATATGGCTTGAGTCATTCCATCTTCTCATAAATACGGTCTTTTCTCCCTCAATACCATTTACGACAAGGTTCTTTTTGTCAAGGTTTGAAAGAGCCGAAGTTGTTTTTCTTACGGTTATGAGATGTTTATAAAATTCCAATAAAACTTTGTGGTTGCCTCCTGTTCTTTTATTCCAGTTTATCTTTGATTTCAGGAATGTTTCTGTACTCTGTGGATCGGGCGGTTCACCCTGCCATTTGAACTCACCAAACTCTTTCCTCCTTCCCTCTCGTACCGCCTCAATAAGGGCATGGTCTGAATGGCTTACAAAATAAAGGAATGGGGCACCCTCTCCATATTCCTCACCCATAAAGAGAAGGGGTATATAGGGAGAAAGAAGGACTATTCCAGCAGCAAGTTTCAGGGCATCAAACGATGCAAGAGTGCTGAGCCTTTCACCCAGCATCCTGTTGCCTATCTGATCATGGTTTTGTGAAAAGATTACCATTTGTTTTGCAGGTATATCCTTTGAGGAATTACCGTGGTTTTTCTTTCTAAACTGCGAATACTCTCCTGAGTAAACAAAACCCTCTTTTAACGACTTCATCAGATGTTCAATCTTTCCGAAATCAAGATAATATCCACGATTTTCACCAGTAAGAAGGGTATGAAGCGAGTGATGAAAGTCATCGCACCATACTCCGTCAATACCATACCCCCCGGATTCCCGTGATATGACAACACGGGAATCGTTTAAATCACTTTCCGCTATAAGATAAAACTTTCTCCTCGCTTGTCGCGAAAATTCCTCAACCCGTTCTGAAAGCTCACAGAGGAAGTGTTTCGCCCCCATGTCAAATATGGCATGAATAGCGTCGAGGCGGAGGGCATCCACGTGGTAATGCCTGAACCAGTGAATGGCATTATCAATAAAAAAGTTTCTTACCTCACGAGAATGTGTATCATCAAAGTTTATTGCGTCACCCCACGGCGTTTTATATTTATCCGTAAAGTAAGGTCCGAAGTCTCTCAAATAATTGCCTTCCGGTCCAAGATGATTATATACAACGTCAAGAATGACAGCTATTCCTCTCCTGTGGCACTCGTTTACCAGATATTTAAATCCCTCTGGCCCTCCGTAGGAATTTTGAACTGCATACGGATAGACACCATCATAGCCCCAGTTCCTTTCCCCGGGAAATTGAGAAACAGGCATTAATTCCAGGGTATTTATCCCGGTATCCCGTAATTCATCGAGTCTGGGAACTATAGCATGAAACGTCCCGTCAGGCGTAAATGTGCCGACATGAAGTTCATACATGATCATCTCGCTTAATGGAATACCCTGCCAGTTTTGATCCGACCAGACAAATGCGCTATGGCCGACGACTTGTGATGCTCCATGCACCCCTTGTGGCTGGTAATGTGAAGCTGGGTCAGATCTATCCTTTTCATCATTGAGGCGATAAAAATATTTTGTAGGAGGGGTTACGTCCTCAATAGTCGTTCTCCAATATCCTTCCTTATCCTTTTCCATGGGGATAATTTTTTCTTCGGGCGAAATTATCTTCAGCGCTACTTTGCGAGGAAAAGGAGCCCAGAGATTAAACTCGTATTTTCCATTTTCTAAATAATTTATCCCATGTTTCATCGCAAAAATTCTTTTGGAAATGGAATTATTATGAAGATACTATGTGAGGGGCGAAGTACGATATACAAGCTGAATTGCCGCGAACGTTACGGCTGAACGCCGAGGCGTAGCTGCGTACGCTCAAACCGCTGGTTGGCCATAATTTCTTTCAGTTCCTCGATTCCAAGAGGTGGCGCTGCTGTGTGAAGCACGGCGTGGCAATTCGGACACACCGGAGCCAAATCCTTGGTGGCATTGACCCTGTAGTCTGAGCGTCGCGCTGCCAGTGGTTTCTTGTGATGAACATGAATGAATCGTTTCCCGACCTTCCCGTAAGTCTGTTCAAAGTTCATGCCGCAGACTTGGCAATTGTATCCGTGTCGCTTCAGGCAGGCCGCTCTAGCTCGTGGATCGCGCTCATATGCGTTGACTGCGATTCGTTTTTTCCCGCCCTCTGCGTATTCCCGGTTTTCTGGGATCTCATCGGGATACACGTCATCCGGCGGGACAGTGGTTCTTCTTGCGTACTTTGGTACCATCATGAGGCGTCTTTCCGCCTCTTTCAGTTCTTGTTCTGTGAATAGGCTACGGAATTGCGGTTCGAGTACAATGCTCTCGAGTGACAGGTCGGGGCGTCCGGCTTCAACGAGCGCACGAAATCCCTTTTGATCGGCAAGGTGCCGAAGTCTCTTTTGTAGCATGCGCTTTGCCGTGGCCAAGCCGCCGTTCTTCTTGACAGCACGGAGGAAGTATCGGCCCCAATATCCGGTTTCCTTGCCGGTTTTCTCGTAGCCAGCAATCATTGCGTCATGAAATTGATCTTCGAGTTTCATTGTGTTGGTCACCGAAACAACCCAATGGGCATCCTAAGAAAGGAGTCTCTCTTTTTCAAATACTTCAGCATAGCTTTTGCCACTCTCCCCAGCGTAGCTAGGGGTTTTGCTTCGTAGTTATTGCTAACGTTTCTGCCACAAAAGAAGGGCGAAGCCTTCGGATGATTTGGTATGGTTAGAGGAGTTTTTGTTCCGTCTGTGTTTATCCGTTCCATAGAAATATGCTCTCTTTCACGAATCATTTTGAATCCTAAAATCTCCAGTGATTTAACTACCTTCTGTTTCGGCGCATCAACCGGGAATTTAGGCATCCCTCTTACACCCCTGTCTCTGCAACAAAAGCTTCAAGAATTGGTGGATCGATTTCAAAAACATCTTCTCCAAAAGATTCAATATGAAAACGGATTGCAGATTTCACATCTGAAAGGGCTTCTTCATATGTGTCACCTTGACCAACTACAACACCCTTTAAACCTAAAGGATAAGCAACATAACCATCCGAATATTTCTCAACAATAATTTTGTATTGTCTCATATAATCGTCCTCATTTCCCTGATAACATCATATTCCGCATTGATGGCGGCTTTCATGTCGTTTCCTTGTTTTATGACTAAGTTGATACGAATCTTATTTTGTTTATTAGCAAAATTATACCACTAATTGTCAAACAGCAATAGAGAAAATTGAGTTGAAATATGGAACATTGATAGGAATAGTAATCGAAACGATCCCGATGAGTGTAATTAATTACCAGAGCCATACATTGACTTACAAGACGTTCTTGTGTAAAAGTAGCCAAATCCGGCTATCAGGAGTAAAATGATTACGGATGTGGCAGCGCCTTGTCCAAAGTCTCCTTTATAAAAAAAGAGTTGATAGACATATACCGACACGGTTTCTGTTGAGCCTCCCGGCCCTCCGCCGGTGAGGACATACACAAGGTCAAATATCCTCATGGCATCAATCGCCCTGAAGATGATGGCGACACCCAATACCGGCATGATTAATGGCAAAACTACGAAACGGAGTCGTTGCCAGCCATTTGCACCGTCAACAAGAGATGCCTTATACAGTTCTTGCGGAATGGCAGAAATGCCCGCTAAGACAATAATGGCTACAAACGGCGTTGTCTTCCAGATATCCGCAATGACCATTGAAAAAAAGGCCAACCATGGCTTTCCAAGCCAGTTTATCTTGTCTATTCCTATACCTTGTAAGAGATAGTTTACGATGCCGAGATTATAGTCAAAGATCCACTGCCACATCCTGGCAGTGACCACCGTTGGAATTCCAGGGTATGGCGTATAAGTCGCACTGAAAGACATTTGTTTTTTCCGTCACCGGAATAAAGGACGCCCTGTCTTCTTTGTTTATACAATTTTCAAGAGATTTCAGCCATCCGGCAGATGCAAATTCAGCTATCCAGATGGTATCAATTCTCATGACATCAAAATCCTTGTTTTTCGCTCCCAGTGTGGTAAGGTAATAATGATGCTGCTGATCGGTGGGTGCGGGGAGGGCGTTTAAGGTAACTTTTATGGCAGGATTTTCTGCTTCAAATTGATCTACGAGGGTTTTTATAAACCGGATTTCTTCTGTACCGGCTCCGATGCTGAAAACTAACTCGTCCGGTTTTTTTGTCCGTAAGAACGCATAGGCAATCCATAACCCAACTAGGACATAAACAAACACGACACTTGTTTTTTTGGGATTAAATTCCACGGTGGACTTCCATAGGAAACCATAATTGTAAAAGGCGAGTGACGTAGTAAGTGTTTGTTGAGTATTCCTCTAATAGGTCAGGCTGCTATGCCTCTCTTCGTTGCACAACGCTTGGCTTCAGCGGCGCAGTTTTTTTACGTCCGCTGGAAGCCGTTGTTGGGACTTCGCTTTTCTTGTCATGGACTTTGTATTCAGCAAATGGACTTTGTATTCAGCAAGCGGTTCGTGCACTGATGGGTAGCGATCCATCCATGAAAGATTTTTCCCAATAACAAGTTCCTCCATTGTCGCATGGTGAGTATTTTTCATTGGAATGAGACGCATCTGAAAGCCATGCTCTTTTGCCATTGTCTTAACTTCATCTGCGTTATCATAAGTCATTAAGAAATCACCTTTTACTGATTGGCATAAGCTGAATAAGCAGTCGTGGTCTATACTAAAATGGCGGTAAAGACGTTTGCCTGCCTTCTTCCCACCTGCTGTATAAGGCGGATCAATGAAGAATACTACGTCATTGCGTTGCGAATACTCCTGAATGATACCCAGACCGTCCTCTTGGCGAAAATTAATTCTATCAGCAATAAATTTTAAATTTTCGAATCGCTTAGCAATTGTGGTTGGGTACCAACGGGACAGAATCCCTTTTCCATTCTCCCCGTGTTTTAAGAAACCTGACCCATCAGCCAATATACCGCCGTGAAACGTTCGATTTTTTAGAATGGTTTGAAACGCTTTCTCTTTAACGCTCACGTTTTTTTTCGATATTTCCTGTATAACTGCTTCCTTTGTAAGGTCAAAATCAAGGATTCTTTTCGCAAGCCATCCCGCATGTCCACCGACCACGGATTGCCACACTGCCGCAATATCTTCATCTATCTCCACCATGACTACACGCGAAACTAATTCCTCAAACAAAGCTGTGATGCTTATGATGCCTCCACCGGCAAATGGTTCGACCAAGATTTCGGGCTTAGGGTATTGATTTTTTATCCAATCTCTGAATGTTGGAACAAACCATGTTTTCCCTCCCGGGTATCGGAATGGGCTTCTTTGGGGTACGGATGCAACGTTAACCGGTTTAGGGGTTTCGGTATCACACAATTCAGGGAACAGGGATCGTTGTCTGAATGCTTTCATATCAAAATGGCTTTTCAATTATTTTGTTGTTTGGTGGCGTTTCAAGCTGCTCATCAAGCTTTTCTTGAAGCAACTTTATAAAATCGTTTATGTTTCCTGGCGAGGAAGTCGTTATAGATATTAGTGCTGGTTCAAATTCCGTAAAAACTTCGGCGGTTTTTGTTAGTGTGAACCTTTCTTGTCCTTCTTCTTTCACCAACTGGAGATCATATATAAGCCAAGAAATATCGGCTTTCGACTTGCTGACTGTTTTCAAAGACGGAAGTGTTTCAAAGAAGCTCTTATTTAGTGCAACAGCTGTTTTCCTGCGCCAAGAATGAAGAATACCACCTTTATAGAGAAGTTGAGGAGCTAAACGTTTTCGAGAAGAAGATAGGTAATCCGGTCGTGGGTAATTTGGCTGATTTGACCAGTCCATTTGTGCGTGCGCCTTAGGGTTCTTCATGTAGTATTCAAAAGGGTCGCGAACATTGCCAGAGATGTAAACGGCTTGTATTTCGAGGGCACCAAAGTCGAATATTTTTCCATTGTCGTCGTATGCAACAAGTACAACGTCAATGTTCCCAGCAGACTTTCCGTTAGTGTCGTTCAGACGAACTTCAGTGAGCGAACTCCATGCCGCGCCATCGCCAAAGAAAAAAGATGCTGCATCATCGGTGATAAGCCAATCCTCCCTAAACCGGATAGGGCAGGTTATCGCTGGTGTGCCATCGTGAAATACACTGCATACGCCGAGTGGATTTTTCGCTTTATCTTTGGTGCAATTGGGAACCTTGTTGTTGAATGGGCATAGCCGTCCCGACCGGTATCGATTTGCTTTAGGCGACAGATCATTAACGAGATGCCCAAACACCTCGGCGAGTGGTTGTATGATTTTCGTCATTCGTTTTTGTCTTTTCTGTTCATCATTAGTACCAACAATAATTATACAGTCTGTATAAAACGGCAAACACAGACAGTTTCGATAGGTATAGAAGTGTCGTGCAACTAAAGACCTATCTCAGCCGCCAGGTGATAGCGGGGTCGGCTGAAGCGACTGTTAGGCTTTCTTCGCCTTTGCTCTATATTTTTTGGGCAGCAGTGGAATTAAAGCCTTATTCACAGACTCCGGGTCTGGAAAATATGCTCGAATATCCGGTTCCAGAACAACTGCACCTTTTCTTGGCATCATGTCCTTAACAACAGATGTACCATCCGCCTTATGAATTGTGATTGTATACCAGGCTTGCATGGCTTTGTAATACTTGCCACGCACTCCGCCCGCGAAATTATATTCGGCACGCATATCATTATCCTCTTTCTGAACCATTTTAATCAATCCCTTTTTCATAAAGGTGGCATATTAAGTGTTTTGTTTAAGTATTCCCCCCCAACACCTAAGCTTACAGGTGTGACGGTAGTTTTACCGCATCCTGCAGAGTGATTTGTTATGTGTTATTTTGTGATTGTTTCTGCTTTGAATATGTCTTTTTTTATCCACTCATTTACTATTGTCGCAACATCGACGCCCTTTTCCTTCGAGAATTTTCTTAGCACTTCCATCATGTCAGGCTCTAGGTAAATAGGTAGATACAATTCTGCATCCGGACGATAAAACTTACCTCTCTCACCTTTTGAAAAATCGCAGGCACTGGGTCAAATCTTTATCGTTGACAAATCTGCTTCGACTCTTTTGATAATCTGAGAAAGATGCTTGCCGCCTTTCAGTTTTTCTCGTAATCGTTTTCTCCCCTGGCTCACCGTACTATAGTCCACACCCATCATTTCTCCTATCTCGGTTCCGCTTAGTCCACCAACCCGATATAACAAGTCCATTGCTAGTTGCCTTATTTTACCTCGTTCCTTTTTTATTTCATCAAAACTTTTATTCGTCTCTTTGCAGAGAGCATCAATGAGTTTATCTTTTGCGGTATATTTTTTTAACCGCTGTACCGCGGGAATCTCACATGATTTCGCTGGTAAAAATTTGTCTTTTGCCCAGTTGATAAATGCATCACTCCCCAGTATACTTCCTCCAATAACCTTTTCTTTTATATCAATACCTGTCGATAAATCATTACAGATAGTTTCCCAATACAATCCCCTTCCTTTTTTGTTGTCCCCTCCATATGACTCAAGTATTCTGGCATAATCAATCATACTACTCCTTCGGCTCTCATTAATATAGCCCAAAAGGCTGCACCATGCATAGTTCCTTAAACATTTCTCCTTTTCTGACAATGGCAGCTTTCCTTCCTGCTTTGTTCTAACCGGGTTTAAATGGATATATCGGGATACAATATGCAGATAACTTTTCTTTTCCACAAGAATACTCTTGTATCTTCCCTGATACAAATGACCAGTCCTTTTATGTCTTTTATTGTAGTGAGATGTGTACGTAATGTTAAACCATCTCATAAATTCACTGAGATTGGCAAGGGGTGTTTCTAAAAGCAGGTGAAAATGATTATCAATGAGGACGTAACAATACAGGATGATATGATATATTTTCAGCCCATCATTCAACAACTCAAGAAACACGTTCTTATCGTAATCATCCCTGAATATTGCCTTCCGCTCGTTACCCCGGCAGGTTACATGATATAATGCATCTTTGTATTGTATTCGTAAAGGTCTTGCCATTACCAGACGATATCAGATATAACCAATTTGTCAATAGTAAAGATTTGACCCCTTTTCCCTGTATTGCAATTACATCATGTCCCATCTTTCGTAAGGCGCGATAGACTTTTTCACGGACATCTATGAGATCGACATATGATGAGGAAAGATAGATACGTGCCATAGAGCCTTCGTACGCAACTATGCTTTTTGATAAGTCACTGTTCTATTCTGCCTAACGAGCCAGCTCAGCAGCCGACGGGGCTGGAGAGCCGTTGAACCTCGAAAAGCCGTCATGCCCCGCCGGTCTGCTGCAGCGGCTGGTTCGGCGTCTTACGGGCGCAGCAGTGTCTTGACGGCGCGGCGCTCGTCCATCGCACGGTAGCCTTCCCCCACTTGGTCCAGGGGCAGGGTCAGGTCGAACACCTTGCTGGGGTTGATCTTTCTGTTCAACACGAGGTCAATTAGTTTGGGCAGGTAGCGGCGCACCGGGGCGGGGCCACCGTGCAGGTGGACATGGGCGAAGAACAGTTCCTCGCCCTTCAACTCGACCCCGTGCGGCATACCGACGTAGGAGACGTAACCGCCCTTGCGCGTGCAGTGGATCGCCTGCATCATCGACTCCTGCGTCCCGACGCACTCCAGCACCGAGTCAGCGCCGACGCCCTTAGTCATCCCCTTGATGCGCTTCACGCCATCGTCACCGCGCTCGGCAACGATGTCGGTCGCACCGAACTCGCGGGCGAGCTTCTGGCGCTTTTCGTGCCGACTCATCGCAATGATCCGCTCGGCCCCCATCTGCTTCGCGGAGAGAATGCCGAGCAGGCCGACCGCGCCGTCGCCGACGACCACGACGGTTGATCCCGGTTTCACGTTTGCCGCATCGGCGGCGAACCAGCCGGTGCCCAGAACGTCCGATATGGTCAGCAGGCTCGGGATCAGGTCGTCCGACGGGACGCCCGGCGTCGGCACCAGCGTCCCGTCCGCTAGCGGCACGCGCAGCACGGGCGCTTGCGCCCGGGTGATGAACTCGCGGTGTAGGCACGACGACTGGTAGCCGTACTGACAGTTGGGACAGCTGTTGTCGGAAGTAGCGAACGAGCCGATGACGAACTGCCCCGGCTTGACCGACCGTACCGCGCCGCCGACTTCCTCGACGACGCCGCAGTATTCGTGCCCCATCGGCGTCGGCCCCTTGATCGGCTGAAGCCCCCGATACGGCCAGAGGTCGGACCCGCACACGCACGTGAGCGAGATTCGGACGATGGCATCGGTTGGCTCGACGATCTTCGGCGTCTCGCGGTCCTCGAATCGGATGTCGCGCGGGCCGTAAAGAACTGCTCCGTTCATGGTGCTATCTCCTCAAAGTTCCCGTCCCGGTCGATCACCGGGCTGATCGCACGTACTGCTGATCCCGCGTCATCCACGTCAATTCGGACCCTACTTGCCGACCAGTTCAATCGTCACCTTCACCGAGCCGGGTCCGTTCGGCGCTTCGACGCCGCCATCCAGCTTACCCAAGATGATCAGCCCCTCGGGATCTACAGAACTGCCTTTCGAGGCACGGGAGACTTACCGTGGCCGCCAGCCGAGCTCGTTCCCAGATTGGCACCGACGTCGTGAGCCTGGAGTAGCTCCTCGTCTGCCCGAGCGCCCTGTAGCGGGATGCTTGCGAACCTGGCGTCGATCTCTTGGACGTCCTCCGCGCTCAGCTGAACCTTGAGCGCGCCGAGGTTCTCCTCTAGGTGCTTCAGCTTGGTCGTGCCCGGGATGGGCACGACCCATGGCTTCTTCGCGAGCAGCCAGGCGAGCGCGACTTGTCCGGGTGTCGCGTCCTTGCGTTGGCTAACGCGCTGAAGCAGTTCAACGATGAGCCGGTTCGCGCGGCGCGCCTCCGGGGTGAAGCGGGGAAACCTCGCCCGCAGGTCTGACGTGGGGTCGAAGGTCGTCAAGGGGGTCATCGTGCCGGGCAGGTAGCCCATCCCGAGCGGGCTCCACGGCACAAAACCGATCCCGAACTCTTCGCAGGTCGGAAGCACCTCGTGCTCAGGATCACGCGTCCAGACCGAATACTCGTTCTGCACTGCGGTCACCGGCAGTACTGCATGAGCACGGCGAATGGTCGCGCTCCCCGCCTCGGAGAGGCCGAAGTGGCGGACCTTGCCTTCTGCGATCAAGTCCTTCACCGCCCCGGCAACGTCCTCAATGGGCACCTTGGGGTCGACGCGATGTTGATAGAACAGATCGATCACGTCGGTCCTGAGACGCTTGAGGCACCCCTCGGCGACGCGCTTGATGGAGTCCGGTCGGCTGTTGAAGCCGCGCTGCTCTTTCGTCAGGGGGTCGATCTCAAACCCGAACTTCGTCGCAATGACCACGCGATCACGAACCGGCGCCAGCGCCTCGCCGACCAGTTCCTCGCTGAGAAATGGACCGTAGACCTCGGCCGTGTCGAAGAACGTCCCCCTTGGTCAACGGCCGCGCGAAACAACGAGATCGCCACGTCCTTGTCCACGGGGGGGCCGTAGTTCGAGGCCACGTTCATGCAGCCGAGCCCGAGGGCCGAGACCTCCAAGTTGCTGCTTCCGAGTTTGCGCTTCTGCATTGTGTTCTCCTTTGAGATGAAGGTCGGCGTTGTGAGGCTGCTTGACGCTCGCGGCGCTACTTCCGGTAAAATCTCCGAAGCCCTCCGCCGCCGAACATAAGTAGGCGTACTAATAGCCGTCTTATTTTGCGGCTATTAGTACATATAATACGTTTACTGGAGACTTATTATACGGCTATTTGGGCATATAATAAGGTTTACGAATATTTTGCCGGTAATATACCTTAATTACCAATAATATTGCAAGAAATATTTATTTTTTCATAACGAAAAGGAACTATTATTATGCCAAAACCAAAATTATTGGATCCAGGTGCGTGATGCAATCCGAGTAAAGCACTGAGTACCGAGGAAGCGTATTTGCATTGGATTAAACGATTCGTCCTTTTGCACTCGCAAAAAAATATCCAAATTTTTAAACAAATCGTTTAAATGAGAAAATCAATTCATTATTCATATCAGGATTCTTGCTTTTCCCTGTCGTTTTGCATTAGAATGATTAAAAGTGGGTATTCTTATTGAGAACCGAATGCTTTTAATTTCACAAATACACAAATATTCCCCTCTTGGGAGAGGTAAGGGGTGGGTATTTTTGCCGGGAGATATTTAACTATCCATTCCTAATACCCACCCCTCAATCCCCTCCCAAGAGGGGACTTTATTATTGATGGTTTTCATTTCCATTCGATTTCCATGAAAGATTTGATCAAACTCCTACAGGAGAATAAGCAATATCAGGAAATTGCCCGAAGACTCCGGGATGGGAAGGACTGCGCTGTTAATGGATTATGGGGGTCGTCTGCCATGTTCTTTACGGTCGCTCTGGTGAATGAACGTTTAAGGGCGACCAAAGCCACGCCTCGGGTGCTTCTGGTGGTTTCCCATATTGAAGAGGCTGAACATGATTTTGAGGACATCCATACCTTTCTGCCAGGCCACGCCGGTCTTTTCCCGGCAGTTGAAAATATGTATGAAGTCGATTTTGAAGATAATGCCGATATCCAGACGCAAAGGATTCAGATCATTAATCAGCTACTTCACGACGACGTCCCTGCAACAAACAGGCTGGATATTATCATAGCGCCAATTCAGGCTCTTTTACAGTCTGTGCCATCTCCCAGGGCAATTTTGGAAAATGTCTTAAAAATTCAAAAGAACCAGGAATATCCCCAGGAAGAGCTCATTGCCTGGTTGCAGGATCACCGCTATCAGATGACGAGCCAGGTTGAAAATGCCGGGGAATATGCGCTGCGCGGCGGCATTATTGATGTTTTTCCGTTTGCCTCAGACACTCCCTGCCGCATCGAATATTTTGGGGACGAAATTGAGTCTATCCGAAGGTTTGATGTGGAATCACAGCTTTCCGAAGGGGAATTAGACGTCTGCCAGATACTTTCTCTTGACAGGATTTATAACACAAACGCGCTTCAGGGAGAATTCCAAGAAACGTCCCTCCTGACCTATCTTAACAAGGATACCTGGGTTGTCCTCGTGGAACCCGCACATATCGAAGACCGGGCACGGAAGATATTGGCCAGCATTGACGCTGATGAGGGTGTGTCTGGCCTTAGCAACATGAACACGGACAAACAATCCCCGTTCAAAGCATACGGGGACATGGTTTGCCCACACTACTCAGTTGAAAAAGTATTCAATCAATTGAGCGCCTTCAGAAAGATACATTTGGCGAAGCTGCCGGTGTCATCAGGCGAAGGTGAATTTACATTCCATGTGAAATCGGCGGATAATTTTCCCCAAAAAATTCAGGAAATTACCGCGGAGCTTGGTAAGGTCATAGATGCCAATATCCGTACGATTGTCTTTTGCAATAATGAGGCTGAGGAGCAACGGTTTCAGGAAATTATCAATGAATCTGATATAAAAAGGAATGATCGGTTAGAGTTGCGTACCGGCCACCTGCACTGCGGGTTTCAATTTACCGATATCCAGATCGCGATCCTTGCACACCACGAAATCTTTCATCGGTATCAGCAGCGTCGTGAGTCAAAAAAACCCATACAAACCAGGGCGATAGATTCCTTTCTGGATTTGAAAAAAGGGGATTATGTGGTGCACGTAAGCCACGGGATCGGACGGTATCTGGGGATGGACACGCTTGAAGAGGAGGGACAAAAAAGGGAGTATCTCGTGCTGGAATTTGAAGAGGGTACGAAGATCTATGTGCCTGCAACGAAGATTGAGCTGGTACAAAAATACATTGGCAGTTCTGACCACAGACCCAGACTCGACAAAATCGGCTCTAAGTACTGGGAGGTCAGGAAAAAGCGCGCAGAACACGCCGTCAGGGATGTTGCCAGTGATATGCTGCATATTCAGGCGTTACGGAATGCAAAGGAAGGCATTGCGTACCAGAAGGACACGGAATGGCAGAGGGAATTTGAGGAGTCGTTTCTTTACGAAGAGACGCCGGATCAGCTTCGGGTGATAGAAGAGATAAAGCACGACATGGAGTCGAAGAGGCCCATGGACCGGCTTATCTGTGGCGACGTTGGCTATGGCAAAACGGAGCTTGCCATGAGGGCTGCCTTCAAGGCCGTTATGAATGGGAAACAGGTTGCGGTGCTGGTGCCCACAACAATCCTTGCCCAGCAGCACTATGTTACTTTCTCGGAACGCATGGCGGATTATCCCGTAACGGTCGGTGTGTTAAGCAGGTTTAAGACGCGCAGGGAGCAGAAGGACACCCTGGAGAAGGCGGCGGCAGGCCTCATCGACATCCTTATTGGCACCCACCGTCTTTTACAGAAAGACGTCTATTTTAAAGACCTCGGACTGGTTATTGTTGATGAAGAACAGCGATTCGGGGTCGAACACAAAGAGCGGTTCAAGAAATTGCGGCAGACCGTGGATGTGCTTACCTTGACGGCCACACCGATTCCAAGGACACTCCATATGTCGCTCCTGGGGATTAAGGATATTTCTTCCCTGAATACGCCGCCATTAGGCAGGCAGTCGATTCAGACGCACATTATGCGATTTGACCCGGCACGTATCCGGCAGGCAATTATGCTGGAACTCAATCGTGACGGACAGGTATATTTTGTTCATAACCGCGTATACAACATCGAGCGCATTGCCAGAAACTTATCAGAAATTGTGCCTGAGGCAAGGATCATGACGGTGCACGGGCAGATGGACGAAAAGCTTATGGAGCAGCGGATGCGTGACTTTACTGATGGCCGCTCTGATATCCTGGTGGCCACGACGATCATTGAGTCAGGCCTGGACATTCCGAACGTCAACACGATCTTTATCAATGCTGCAGACACCTTTGGACTGGCGGACTTGCATCAGTTGCGGGGGCGGGTGGGTCGTTACAAACACCGCGCCTATGCCTATATCATTTTGCCCGCCGACCGTCCCGTTACCCCGGAGGCAGAAAAACGGGTGAAGGCCATTGAGGAATTTGCCGAATTGGGTGCGGGGTTCCGGATTGCCATGCGTGACCTTGAAATCCGTGGCGCCGGAAATATTTTGGGGACGGAGCAGCATGGCCATATTGCGGCGGTAGGGTACGAGATGTATTGCCGGTTATTGGAATTGGCTGTAAAGAAAGCAAGACACGAACCCATATCTGAACCCATAGATGTCTCCATCGATCTTCATCTGGAATCCTTCATCCCCCATACCTACATCCGGGCGGATGCGTTAAAAATGGACATCTACCGCAGATTGAATCGTTCCACAACCTATAAGGAAGTAAAGGCTATTGCGGAAGAAATGGCAGACCGCTTTGGTGAAATTCCTCATCCGGTAAGGAATCTCCTTTCTGAGAGTGAGTTGAGGATTGTCGCTCAACAGTCGAAGATTCGTTCCATGGTAAAGGTTGATGGTGTTTTGGTTATTCAGGTTGCTGATTTGAAGAAGGCGGAGTCGGGTTTATATAAACTGAAAAACTATCTACGCGTTATTAACGATAAAACGTTGCATCTGAGACTTCCGAAAAAGGGGATGCTGCCGGAGGATTTACTAGACTTTTTGAAAAAATCAATTAGAATTTAAAAAAAGGTAAAACGTAACAATTTAGTTTTTTGAAAAAATTCAATTAATAGCGATGTTTAACGCACAGGGTAGGGGCGAAGCATTTGCTATCGTTGGTATACATGCGTTCACACGCAAGACGGCAAATGCTTCGCCCCTACTTTTCAAAAAACTAAAATTGTTACGGTAAAACTAATTTCAGGAATCTTCTCATGAGGATAAAGATATTGAAAGCGTTTATACGGTTTTACGCATGGTTCGCCCCGTTTATTCTCGTCGCTTCTGCCGTTTCCTATGGAGCGATAAGCGACTTGAGTGAAAACAGCATCAATTCTATTAGGGCTATTGTGGGTGATGAGATCATTACGCAGGGAGACGTTGTCAAACGTGCCGCGGTTGCCATTAGGGAAGCGCAGGAACGCTATAAGGAAAAGGAGTTTCTTGAAAAGGTAGACGAGATTCTGAAGGAAACCCTGGATGAATTGATTAACAGAAAGGTGCTGATTAGCGAGGCGCAAAAATTGTTTGGTACGGATGAGATGCAAATGAAAGAGGTCGAAAAGGACCTGGATTCTTTTATGAAGGGCGCGGTCAAAAACGTGGGATCTTTATCCAAGTATTATGAAATTGCTGAAGCGCAGGGAATCAATCCTCTGGAAAAGAAAAATGAACTCAAGGAAGATATTATGATCGACAAGATTATGAAAGAAAATGTCTATAACAGGGTTAAAGTCCAACCGAAATTGCTGAGGCGCTATTATATCGAGAATATTGATGAATTCCGGCAAAAGAAAGAAGTGAGTATGCGACAGATCATGATCAAGTTTTCCGCACATGACCATGATAAGGGAAAAACACTTTCTCTTGCGCAGCAGATCGTGAAACGTCTTGAAAAGGGCGAGGACTTTTCAGCCCTGGCAAAACAGTATTCAGACGGGCCAAAGGCAGAGCAGGGCGGTCTGTTGAGCTTTGAAGAGGTTAACGAAATGAGAAAGGACATGCGGGATGTAGTCTATCAGTTAAAGGACAATGAACGGAGTGGAATTATAGCGTCACCGGTGGGGTATCATATCTTTAAAATGGAGCTGATTAAGCCGGAAAAAGTCCAGGAATTTGAGGAAGTGCAGGAAGAGATTTACAAAAAAATTTACCGCGAAGAAATTAGCAGATTAAAAAGTCAGTATATAAACAGCCTGAAGACAAACATCTTTGTCAAGGTAATTCAGTAATCGGATTTCCCGGTGGCACGGATAATCTCGGCTTGTCCGTGGTTAATTTAATGTACAGGAATTTCAAACCGGTTTTATCCCCTCTAAAAAGAGGGGATAAAGGGGTGTGTAAATCTTCCAAAACACACCCCCAGCCCCTCTTCCTAGAGGGGAGCTTAAAGTCGCTGCCGAATACCTCCTAATAAAAGTAGAGCAAACACTTGGCCTCCCAAAATGTGCAGGAGTTTAATACAGAGAAAACATGAGTTGGATCGTGCTGGTTGTCGCGGGTATCTTTGAAATTGTCTGGGCTGTCGGGCTGAAATACTCCCATGGTTTTTCGAAGCTGTTGCCATCTCTGGTAACTGCATGTGCCATGATCGTTAGTTTTGTGCTCTTGGGTATTGCAGCTCGGGGCCTTCCAATCGGCACCGCTTACGCAGTATGGACGGGCATTGGAACCGCTGGAACGGTAATAGCAGGTATATACCTGTTTCATGAGCCGCGCGACTGGGGACGTGTTTGCTGCATTCTGTTTATTCTGGCCGGTGTGGCTGGTCTCAAAATTCTGAGCCGTTGATGATTCGTTGGGTTTGCCTGCGACTAACATATAGCAAACGCATGAGGAAAGTTGTCATCGTGAGATTGCTTCGCTGTCGCTTGCCGTGGCCAGCACAAGTCAACTTATTTAATATGCCTACGATGATGACAGATACTCCTGCCGGCAGGCAGGTATGGTGAGCATTTGGCGGAGGATATCCACGCCCGTGGGGGGGGGGCGTCAACACCCACCTGTGCATTCAACTCGTTAAGTTTGGGAGTCTCTGATGAAAATACCGGGTCAAAAAAACATGGTCTCGGATAGTGAAGTCGATGTAGGGGATATGGGATGTGGCGATTTGATCATTGCCCTGATGAGGGCAATGAAATCTCTTGAAACAGGACAGATATTGAAGGTGCGCGCCCTCGATCCCGGAGCGTTAGCGGATATTCCGGCCTGGTGTAAAATGAAAGGATACGAACTCCTTGCTGTGCCAGGCAAAGGAAATGAAGATCGTTATTACATTAAGAAGAGATGAAATTTCATTTGCCTTTAAATCTGTTGTGGTTGCAGATAAGGGGCAGGCACCTTTATGGTAAAAGGAGGTTATAGATCATGGCAAAATTTATGGTTAGTATTACTCATGCAAAAAATAACGCCGATAAGGCGACCGTTGGTTTCGTTGTTGCCACTGCTTCAGCCGCATCAGGTATAGAAACGGTGGTATTTCTTACCACGGAAGGTGTGAGGCTTGCTCCAAATGGATATGCTGACAGCATACATGAAGAGGGCTTTGCCCCGCTCAAGCAACTTATGGATGATTTTGTGGAAGCAGGTGGAAACATATGGGTTTGCTCTCCCTGCTTTAAGAAGCGGGGCCTGGATGCAAATAATCTCGTGAAAGGGGCAACGATCGTGGGCGGAGCCAAGGTGGTTGAGTTCTTAACTACCGGCGGGTCCTGCATTACCTATTAGTTATGCGAATGCAACTGAAATTGCCTGCCGGTCTTCTTCCCGGATGAAAGTGGATTCGGTGGTTAAACATGTCAGAAAGTGATCTTCAAGTCCCGGATAACCTTCAGACATCTCATCTTTGTGAAGGTGGCAACCTTGACTGTGGTTCTGGTTTGCTGCTGCTCATCCGCAGAGCGGTGAACCAGATGCCGGAAGGGGACATTTTGGAAATTCGCAGTACGGAGATCAGCGTCAGGGAAGACCTCCCTGCATGGTGCCGGATGACCAAAAACCCGTATCTGGGCAGAAGACAGGGAAATGACCATCAAAAATATTTTGTACAGAAGGGCAAGAGCGGCAAAAAGATGGATGAATATGATGAGCATGCCCGCAATTACCGCTGGCAGACGCGTATTCACTGGAATGGCGGGATGCAGGCAAAGGTCTTTTGCCGGAACCATTCATGGACGGTTGGTCAGCCTGCCAGTTTTGATGTTAAAGATAATGCACCCAGCGCCGTTGAGTATCTCCTGGGTGCCATGGGAGCCTGCCTGGCAATGGGCTTCCAGATTCATGCTTCCCGGAGAAACATCCATATTAACGAACTGGAAATCACCCTGAGTGGGCAGATCGAGAATATTTTTGTTTTTCTTGGCGTTGAACGGAGCGGGCACAGCGGTTTCAGGGAGATAACGGGCAGGATTTATGTTCAATCCGATGCCGATGAAAAGGCTTTAGGGCAAATCTGGCAGGAGACGATCACCGCTTCACCGGTTGTGAATACGTTAACCCATCGCGCCAATATGAATATCAGCATGACAGTCGTTTAGGGGAGATTTGGTTGGAGCTTTGCTGTGGTATGAATGGTAGGTCTGATATTCCCTTATTTCCTGTTACGGTGGTTGGCAGCTTGCCACGATCGAAGACTATGCTGAAGGCGCTTGCCAGGAGACAAAAGGGCACGATTGACAACGCCGAGTTTGAATCAATTGCTCAGGATGCAATACGGGAGGCGCTCCGGCTGCAGGAAGAGGCGGGTGTAGATGTTGTGACGGATGGTGAGCAGCGCAGGGATAATTTTTATTCCTTCATTGCTGGACATATTGAAGGCATCCGATTGATCACCTTGGCTGAGATGCTGGATTATGTGGAAGACAAGGCGGCTTTTGAAAAACTGCTCAATGCTTTGGACGTACCGGCTTTTGCCCTGAAAAATCCGGTAGTGTCTGGCAAGTTAAAACGAAAACACCCGTTGGTTCTCAATGATTATCTGTTTTTGCAACAGCATACCAGGAAACCCATCAAGATAACACTGCCGGGGCCGTATCTCCTGACCCGTTCCATGTGGGTAAAGAGTCTCTCCTCTGAATTGTACCCGAATAAGGAATTGCTAGGGGATGATGTGGTCAATATTCTCCGTGAAGAGCTTACGGCATTGCGGGATGCAGGTTGCACGTTTGTTCAATTCGATGAGCCGGTGCTTACTGAGGTTGCTTTTGCAGGTCCCCATGAAACCCACACCTTCATGTGTGCAGCGCTTTCAGAAAGGAGCAGCCCTGATGAAGAACTGAATTATGCTGTTAGCTTGATCAACCGTGTGGTAGAAGGTATGAATGGCAAAATGAAAACGGCGCTCCATGTTTGCAGGGGAAATTGGAGCAATCGGGAAGACGTCCTCCTTCGGGGTGCATATGATTCCCTGATCCCCTATTTTAGCAGGATGAACGTCAACCAATTTGTGCTTGAGTATGCTACGGAAAGGGCAGGGAGTATCGAGGCGCTTGCACATTTACCTCCGGATAAAGAGGTAGGACTTGGGGTTGTCGATCCGCGGACAATGGAAGTGGAAACCGTTGACTTTGTGGTAAACAAGGTAAAATCGTTACTAAAATACCGTCGTCCCGAACAAATCTGCCTGAACCCTGATTGCGGCTTTGGTACGTTCGCCGACCGTCCGGTTAATACAAAAGAAATTGCTGTACAAAAATTACGGGTCATTCATCAGGCAGCAGAGAAGTTGCGTTTGCTCTTTGGTGATCGCAGGTAATCTACAGTAAGCGCAAAAGGAAAGTTGTCCTTGCGAGGGCGTTAGCCCAAAGCAATCTCTGCTATGACTGTCATTCCGAGCAAAGCGAGGAATCTCGTGGGTTTGCTTCGCTTGGGCTCGCAACTTCGGCTTCGCTGTTGCTTGCAATGACTATTGCATGTCAACTTATTTAAGATGTTCACTATAAAAATGGGGTATCGTTCTTTCGATTGATCCTGCACCTTTTTTCGTTGCGTAAACGTTACTTCAGCGGTTCGATGACCTCAACTCCTCGTGGTACATTAAATATGAACAGCTTGTCGGACATGCCCTTGTTGAGCTTGATGTTTTTTAATTCGATACTGTTGACCACCTCACCAGCGCTTTCATGGAGTTCTATCCTGACCGGCAGCCAGAACCCCTCTTCCACCCACAATCGGATATCGGAATATTGTGACTTTGGGTTTTTTGGCAGGAGATCCAGGATGTAAAATCGTTTCTTGCCCTCGTCTTTTGTTTCAAGCAGGGAGATGGTGTAATCTTTTTCAACTGCATGTACCGATTCTCCGTAACCAAATTCAAAGAAACTCAAACTCTGAGAGGATTGTTTGCCCCTCTCCATATCATACTTTTCCACCTGTTTTTCTGCCGGGTGATACACCCATATATACTTCCCGTCCACAACGTTTATCTCATTGCGGGGGGAGTGAAATTTCAGGTATAGTCTTTTTGGTTTTTTATAACTCATCTCAGCCTGGGAGACTTCGGTAGATTCGAGCAGGGTAATGGTGCGGGTAAGAGTCATATCCGCCTTAAGGGTTTTGAAAGCATTATTTGCCTTATCGATCTCTGTAAGGACCTCGTCAAGATTTTTTTTTGCAGGGAATTCCTTTGTCAAGCCAGTTCTCTGGAAAAAGACGATGCATGAAATTAAAACAATAGGTAAAATAAACTTATTTTTATACACTGATTCCTCCATTCAAGCCTGTACTTATCTGTTCAAAATGAATGATAAGATCGATGATTTCCCGGATACTGTTTATCTCGAAATCGGGGGTTACTTCAGTTTCAATATATTCTTTATACCGCAGCAGAACCGTCTTGGTGCCCGCTGCCTTGCCGCAGATAATATCATACTTATAGTCACCCACCATTAACAAGTGATCGGTATGAATATCCATTTTTTTACTCAGCAAGAAAATGGGATCGGGGGCTGGTTTTGGTTTGGTATCTTCACGGCTCACGATAAATTCGAAATGGAGCTTATGTTTCCGGAGAACGGTTTCCACCGATTTGCGTGAGTTGCGGGTTAAAAGCGCCTTTTTCAACTGCTTTTTGGAAACAAATTCAAGCATTTCTACTACGCCTTCGTTGAGTTCCGATTCCATTGCCGCCTGTGCCTCGTAACGCTCAAGGATGTCCAGCGCCCTTTTTCGTTCCTCAGGGGTAGATCTTTCCGCATAATCGATGATGAACCCCACCTTGGTGCCGATTTCCCGCTCAATGGCTGCAAAATCGACATTTGGCTTGGTGAGCGTGCCGTCCATATCGAAGATAATTCCACGTAACATATGGGTTTTTTTTACTCCTTTTCAAGGGTTTTCAAATATTTTAGTTTATCTGATTCTATCAATAATTTCAAGGCATGCAAGGGAATTTAATCGTCTTCATTCAAATATTTCCAACCCCATTATTAATTTTTGGTATCAATGTAGTTTTTTGAAAAAATATCTTTCAACTGCTCACTCCCAAACAGGAGTTTGGGAACAAGCGGTAGCGGTTTATTTAAAGGCGATTTTTCAGACGGCTAAAATGTTACAATTTTTGTCGTTTGCTGTGAGAAGTTGTTTCGGATTTCGATATTTCTAATTTCTCGTTGATTTTCAATACAGAAGCGCCTATATTAGCGATAATTGATCTTTAGGCTATCCGTTTCTGTGGCATTAGTCCAATTCCTGTCTGGTTTCTATGCTCGAAACATTTCGACTTCTTTCCGCCCAACCTCTCGGGAACCTTGCCCGGAGGTATGCCCTTTACCTCTACCTTTCCCGGCTTATCCTCTGCTTTCACCTCGCAGAGTACAGCTCTTTTTTTTCCCAAGGCTCTTTCAGCCACAACAACCTTGTTTCCCTTACGTATTGCCCGTTAGTTGGCTTTTATATCAGCTTTTATGCAACTTATGTGTAGATACAAATATGAAATATTTTACAAAATATAACCTATATTATCCTTGTGGCCAGCGTTGTCCGGTTAGGAAATTGCGTAAAACTGGTATCAGAAAAAAAATAAG
>CAZBCT010000013.1:0-45316 GCA_964490485.1 uncultured Candidatus Brocadia sp.
GCCCCTACACGGCATGTAAAACGTTGTTATTTTGGAAATTTTTCAAAAAGCTAAACTGTTACAAGTATTATAATATTGTTAATACCCCGCATAAGGAAAAAGCATTCACAGATTGGCAAAAGAGTTGAAGCAGATGTATCAATAATATTTGACCCCAATACTTAATGCTTTGTCATCTCTCTGATGCTACAACAAGGGGGGAGTATTCACGTTTTTTGCAACCGTAATGGGATCTGGAAAAAAACAACCCTGTCAGGGTTACTCATGCAAGATATTTGCGTACAACATGTCAGCCGACAGGCAGGTGCAATTATTTACAAAAAATTGGAAATGCACCCCAGATAAGGAAAATATTAACTACGTATAAATTAAATTTAGAGAAAAACAATGAGTGAATCACAGTATGAAATGATTATCTATTGGGATAAGACAAACAATATTTATGTTGTTGAAGTACCGGAACTACCAGGGTGCATGACGCATGGTAAGTCAAAAAAAGAGGCACTTGAACATGCAGAAAAAGCTGTAAAGTTTTTGGTTAAAGACGGCAAAAAATGATGATGTTCAAATACCAGCGACTAAGAGTCGTCTAATGTATGCATAATATGATTGACATAACCAGCCACTATATTTAAAATGCAAAGGCAACAATTAAGTAGGATATCCTTGGAATTAATGTGGTACGGATTTATAATCCGTAACTGAAATGTTGAAAATACGGGAGCGGTTAATGTGATGAATGCTATTAGATAAAAGAATTATTTCTTTCGATAATGCAAAAAATCTACGTTTTTTTGCTACGGAAAATCTTTTTCGATTGGCTAAAGTCTCCTAATG
The DNA here is from genome assembly GCA_964490485.1 of uncultured Candidatus Brocadia sp. Taxonomy (GTDB): domain Bacteria; phylum Planctomycetota; class Brocadiia; order Brocadiales; family Brocadiaceae; genus Brocadia. The sequence continues at coordinate 838 of CAZBCT010000013.1, forward strand.
AGCATTTCCATGCCCTTAGTGTAAAAAGTGAAACATTTTTTATAATTTATGCAAATATTTATCAATGGTCTTTTACAGGGGTTTTTGATTGGTGGAATCGGCTTTGCCTTCGCGTTGGTATATCGGACCACACGTGTATTCCACCTTGCGTTGGGCGGGGTTTACGCTTTGACGCCATTTGTTCTGCAAACATGTATAATTGTGGGATTGCCTGTTTGGCTTTCCGTCTGCGTGTCAATTGTCGTGGCTGTCTCGCTGGCACTCTTGCTTGAGGAAGTGATTCATTGGCCTTTTAGCCGTAAGCTCGCGCCGTCGGAAGTTCATCTGATCGGTTCGCTTGGCGCTTATTTTGTCTTAGTGCAATGTATTGCGCTAATTTGGGGTAATGAGTCACGTGTGCTACGCGACGGAGTCGACACCGCCTGGAATTTATTAGGTGTAACGTTGGCACAAGCGCAGTTCTTAGGTGCAACGCTGACGGTGATTGCTGTTGTCGTTCTCTATACTTGGCTGTCATTTGCAAAATATGGACTTGAGTTTCGGGCTCTTGCGGATAACCCGATGCTCGTATCACTGCTTGGCCGTAACGTCCGCGCTTTGCGTCGCGGGGCCTTCGGGCTAAGTGCGGCATTGGTTGCAGTTGTGTCGCTAGCACAAGCATGGGATTTCGGTTTTGATCCTTACGTAGGCCTCAAAGTGGTGTTGCTTGGTATGTCTGCCATGATTATTGGTGGAACGGGCTCGTTTATCGCACCATTCATAGGTGGTGTTTTATTAGGAATTCTGCGCGGAGAGATCGTATGGTTTGGTTCCGCACGTTGGGATGATGCCGCTACGTTTGTGCTATTGGCAGCATTCCTGTTCTTTCGTCCGCAAGGCATATTCACGCGTCGGATGCGCTTGGAACAAGTATGAAACTAGTTTTTTCGGCCAGTGAAAGTAGACAGTCCTCAATTAATATGCCCGTGACTATCGCTTATTTACACGTAGGCAAGTAAATTTGGATATACTTCCGTAGGTACAAAATTACATGAATGCATTTTTTGAATGAATTACATCCTCCATCTACTTATTTACTTTGAAATTTACGCCATCGTTGCACTATCGCTGAACCTGCTTGTCGGATATGGCGGCTTGTTACAGGTGGCGCACGCTGTCTATTACGGGGTGGGCGCATACACCACTGCGTTGCTGTGTAGCAAGCTTGGTTGGGGATTTCTTCCAAGTTTTGCGTCGGCGGCATTCACTGCAGGGACGATGAGTCTGCTGGTTTCGGTGCCTGCATGGCGTTTTAAAGGAGATTATTTCGTGATGATCAGCATCGCTGTTCAGACCCTGATCTATACTCTTCTATACAACTTGACAGACCTCACTAACGGCCCGTTTGGCATATCAGGTATTCCGCGTCCAGGAATTGGTGAGTATACCTTTGAAACCATGAGTTCTGTATGTGTATTTTATGGGGTACTGGCGTTAGGCTTGGGCCTTATCATGGCCTTTTTAAATTGGTCTCCGTTTGGAAGGGCGCTTCGTGCCATGCGTGACGACGAGCTGGCGGCGCGTTCCATCGGCATTCCGGTAGAATTACTCAAACTACAAGCGTTTGCCATAGCTTCAGCTATGGCTGGAATGGCTGGCGCATTGTATGGTGGCTATGTTAGCTACATAGATCCGACATCGTTTTCATTAAATGAATCCATTCTTATGCTTAGCATGGTGATTGTGGGTGGGACGGGCAATGTGCGCGGCCCACTAACTGGAGCGGCAGTTCTTATCTTGCTCCCCGAATTGTTGCGTTTCATGCAATTACCAGATTCTATCGCTGCGAATGTGAGAATGTTGATGTATGGCTTGTTGCTGATACTGATGATGCACCTGCGACCGCATGGTTTGGCGGGGACGTACCGATACCGATGAATAACAGGAATTATACTTTATGACTCAAACCGATCTCACAATGCCGTGTTCCGTACTATCGGCGAGACATAACAAAGATTTGCTGCTGCCGGTGCTTTTGCGTGCCGAGGGGCTTGCCATCTCCTTTGGTGGTCAGCGCGTACTGAAGAACGTGAGCCTGGAACTCTCGGGCGGACAAATCGCCTTGTTACGCGGCCCGAACGGTAGCGGCAAAACAACGCTGCTCAACATCCTTTCCGGATTTTTGAAACCTGACGCCGGTATTGCTACAGTTACTTTTAACGACAGGCAAGTGGACATTCTAAGCGAGACGCCAGACCGGCTGTCGCGACTCGGCATTGCGAGGCTGTGGCAAGACATTCGCCTTTTTTCCTCCATGACCGTGCTGGAAAACGTGATTGCCGCTTCGTCCCATGCTATTGGGATTAACCCAATACTGGCTCTCTTCGCTTATGTCAGGGTAAAACGTCAGGAGCGTGAATTCCGTGAACAGGCGCTACATTGGCTTAATCAGATGGGCATAGCCGACCGAGCCAATTCCTCTGGCGACAAACTCTCGGTTGGACAATCCAAGCGCGTGGCGATTGCGCGCATGCTGCAAACCGGCGCGCATGTGTTGTTGCTCGATGAACCTTTGGCAGGCATGGACCACGAATCCGCGGAAAAACTTGTGCATGATCTCAACCGCCTGGCCGACACTACCGGCAAAACCATGCTAGTGGTTGAGCATAACCACGATGCCATTATCCCTGTATGCGACATTAGCTTGACGCTTGAAGACGGCCGGTTGCAGCGGGAAGAACTGGAGGGCAAATGTGTCTGTTAAATTTTGAATGGATTACTGGACGGCAACAAACGCCAGGCACAGTGCCTTTGCTTTCAGTACAATGCGTAAGTGTAAGATTGGGACAACGGCTGGTGCTGGACGACGTGAGTCTTGAAGTTTATGAAGGAGAACAGGTGCGAATCACCGGCCCCAACGGAGCGGGAAAGAGCACTTTGTTCAATGCAGTAATGGGCATTGTTCCTGTGGCATCGGGGTGTATTGTTTTTAAGGGAGAAGATTTGGGTACATTGTCGACACACGAGCGCGCTCATCGCGGCATCCGGTATATGCTCCAGCGCAATAACGTGTTCACCACACTTACTGTGCGCGAGAACCTAATGCTTGCCCTTGGAGAAAATGGTTACGAACGTTTCCAGGAACGTTTTTCAGAATGGGCTCACGATATTACACCTCAAACCCTGGTAGGGATGTTGAGCGGTGGGCAGAAGCAGAAATTGGCTTGGGGAATGATTTCACTCTCTAGTGAATCGAGCTTGTATCTATTTGACGAACCATTTGCCGGAATGCAACTTGGAAATGCTTCTGATTATCCTTTTTCTTCATTATTTGTTGAGCATTAAAGTATTGTGAACGACTCAAATAAGTTGCGTTTACTATATACAGTCACGGTGCTTGTTCCGCAAATATCGTTATATTGTGCTCCCATTGCACCAAACGTTCTTCCATGTGGTGATTGCAATGCTAACTTAATAACGTATTTAAAATAGCGCAACTTAAGCCCTATGAAAAGTTTGCAGAACTGGTCGAATGCCACTAAAATGGCATTGATGCATCCGCAAACCAAAAAAATAAGGTTTTACTCGGATTTGTTGAAAGGCTAAACGACAAAATCAGTGTCATTCAACGCGGGGCTTATGGGATACAGGATGAAGAATGTCCCCTTTAAAAAAATTGAATTGCCTGCTATCCGCTATTTAATGCTTAACTGTCAAACTGGTTCGTTTTTATCTGCTCGATAAGGAGGAGACACTAAATTATGAAGATACATTTGTATACTAATAATTCTATTTCCCATTGGATACTACTTGTTATTGCAATTTTTCTGACGTCAATGGTGGGTGGTTGCAACAAAGAGAACGACACTAACAATCAATATAAAATCGGGGCGATTCTACCACTGACAGGGCCGATTGGTTACTTAGGGCAACAGGAACTAGTTGGGCTGAAGCTCGGTGTGGAAGACATCAACTCACGCTCGGAGAGCAATGGGTTCAGCACAAAACTCATCATCGAGGATTTCGCCAGTCAACCAGCGAATGCTGTTACAGTAGCAAGAAAGCTTATTGATGTAGATAAGGTTGATGCCATGTTTGTGTCTACAACATCGGCTACCCGGGCAGTAGCACCGATTGCACAGGCCGCAAATATTCCTTTGCTTTCCATGTCGAGTGATCCAACAATTACAAATATTTCTCCTGTTGTCTACCGTATATTTATGAATTCCAGTGTAGAGCAAGGCTTGTTGGCAACTCGGCTTGCAACTCTTGGCATGAAAAAAATTTTCGTGCTGTATAATCAGGATCGGGCCTTTGACGCGGCCTATCGTGAACTGAAAGAGTTATTGACATTAAAAGGTATCCGAAACATCGCGGGAGAAACTTTTGAAAAAACACAGATGGATTTTCGGAGTGTAATACAGAAAGCACGGCAATTCAAAGCGGACGCTTACGTTTTTATTGGTTTTGGTTCTGAATTTCCGCTCATTCTTTCTCAATGGGGAGACAGAAGTGATGGTCGTTACTTTGGTAACTATACCTTTGGCACAGAAGGTGCGCAAAAACAAGGCAAATTGCTTATTGAAGGAATCGAGTTTCCCACTTTCGTAGTTCGAAACGAAAGTCCGGAATTAAGTGCGTTCATCAAGCGCGCATTGGCGTTGCGTGGTGGTAAGCCTCTGAGCGATTTTATGGACCATCTATATTCCTATGAATCCATGCTGTTTATCGAGCAGTGTGCTCGGGAAGCTAATTCTGGCATAGTTCGTAGTTTAATCCAAGGGTGTGAGAAGACAAAGACATTCCATGGCCTGTCCGGCACCATTAGCGTGGACGATAATAGAAATGCCGTTGTACCAATGCGTCTCGGGGTTTATCACGATGGTCGGCTGTGTAATGTCGAATGAGTTATTCCCTGCCAGAATCATCTAGGGGGAGAAGTACATGTCGCAGGATTATCTACAGTTTGTAAATGAAATCATCCGTAAAACATCGGTTTTTTTGAATACATCAATCGGCAACATAGACGAGGTAACAAACCAGATATTTTCCAAAATTGCAGAGATTACTCCACCACAACTTAGGGTGGTAACTTTTGCAATACTGCGATTGCGAGATATTACTGACCCAAATAGTTGGGGAGCATATTTGTTTCCCAATGCCCCTGTAAGGTTTTTTAATTGCAGTAGTGCAGACGAGCAGCATTACGCACAGCACATAACTAAACTTCAATGGGACTTTAAGACTACAAATATTGTTCCGGGTAATCCAACAGTAGTTGGTACTTTGTGCGAGGGAGGGGTTGGCATAGACATCCTTGAAGTGGTGGTTTCAAGTAAAAACGAGATTACTCAGATTTCTGATGGACACATAAAAGCAAGTATCAAAAACAATTTTGATGGAGGGTATCTTGAAGTTTATAATAGACTGTATAGTGAATTTACAGAGAATAAAAAAGGCCAGGACATTACAGTTTTTGTCACTATGCTTTCTGAGCTTCTGAAGAAATGGGATGTTACTGTTGTTACAGCCAATAACATCAGAAGAGATTCAAATATTAAATCCGGCTTGTGTGGAGTCGTGCTTTGTTTTGAGAGAACCGATGGAAGTAGTACAGATAACCCATTTGTACAGAATCTGCCTGTGATTTTTGCACCCATCCTACAATTGTTAACCAGTGCCTCATTATTGGAATGTGTTAGCCATTTCCACGATCAAAGCCAGAAACTGGTAGGCATACTAGCAAATAAGGTACGCCCCACGTTAGAAATGCTTGAAACAATTCGCTGGGAAATTCGAGAAGCGATTGGTGGTTGTTTTGGAGAAGACCTTGCGATGTTGCGAGAAGATCTATTATTAAAGAGAAAAGATGCTGATTCTTTATCTAATCTTTTTTCCTTAAGTGAATCTGAAAAAACAACAGTATCTGAACGTGGTATGTGGCATCTTAGTTTTGATAAGGAAAGAATTAATAAATTTAAAAATTGGCTAGATAAAATTTTGCCCATGAGGTATCCACACCTTTTCGACAATCCAGACTTTAAATGCCACTTCATTAATCGGATACTCGCTATTCAAGACAAGGAAAATTGGGAAAAATTGTTTTCCTGTGGAGGGAGTTATGACAATCCATCTCGATTGGAGCATCTTTTTTTAATGGGTAGCCTTGGTAAATGTATATTCAAACTACATGTGGATGCAATGCATGACGCGTTAATGCAAAATTTCGGGAATGTGTTGCCAAATATTAAAGATGACAGAATTGAATTTGTTGTGGATAACGTTACTATTAGGAACGATCATGCCATTAGCTACTTGAACCTTGCAAGGACAATAGATACATCAGCGCAATTCGCACGAATAAGGCATCATCCACAGTCTTGGATCAGACTGTACAAAGGCAAAGTAAGTATCATCTGGAAATGTCCTAACAGGGTTCTTGCAGAAACTAACTTTGATGACATCAAAAAAATCCCAGAAACTCTTGAATGGCGTAACGGTGAAGCCACGATGATTTTAACAACATATTCTTTGTAATTATTATAAGATAGGTCGAGTTTGAACAAAAAAGTAGCATTAGTCACGGGTGGTTCACAGGGAATAGGCTTGGCAATAGCAGAGATGTTTGTTCGACATGGATTTTCGGTAGCTATCTGTGCTCGAAAAGAAGATAGGCTGAGAACTGCTTCTGAACGCCTCGTGACACTTGCAGATTCTTTAGGACTGGGAGGATCGGTGCTCTGGAAATCGTTTAATATGGGTGATCCAAAAGCAGTTCAAGGATTTGTAGAGGGGATTGTTCGCGAATTCGGTAGACTAGATGTATTGGTCAATAACGCGGCAATCATTGAGAAAAAGCCGTTTGAGAGTTTTTCCGCAGATGAGCTCTCCGAAATAGTTGCAACCAATGTCCTTGGCGTGTGGGTCTGTACACGATTTGCGATTCCATATTTAAAACAGTCTCCTTTTCATTTAGTTATTAATATTTCGTCAGAAGTAGATAATGAGCCGCTCTGTGGATTTGTCGCTTATTCTTCAGCAAAGGGTGCTATTACTACATTTACGAAAGCAATTGCGGTCGAGTTTGATCAACAGGAAATAAAGGCCATTGGAATTAGGCCACATCGGGTTAGAACTGAAGCTTGGAATCGGGTTCGTGCTGGGGATGAAAGCTTTTACGTTCCAGAAGATGTGGCACAATTGCTGGAAAAATTGATCTTTGTGTCATCTGACACTGTTAAATCTGGTCAGATCATCAATCTGAAAGATATGCTACCATTTTTACACAAGCAGAGCGGCTAACATGAATGGAATACTGTTTCTTTACCCGAAGGAGGTGAATGCAAAAGAACGTAAACACATTTGGGAAGATGTTCAAGAAAAGTCGGGGTCTATGCTGATCATGGACCCTAAAAAATTGAAGAATTCCACAAATACGGCGAATTACATCATTACTCATAGGGCGGAGTATAATTCTTCTGTTTTAGACGGAATCGAGCAAAACATTTCAATTGTTGTTTTTACAGGACATTTTACTAACAGAACTATTGAGGTTGATAACAAAAGAGAAAATACCTATTGGTTACCATTTAACATGTTGTATTCTCCCGATCCACTGCTTAAAAATCTTTTCGACTTCATGCATCGTGCCCAGGAACCTAATTTGGTAACCAATTACATCAAGTCTATGTCTGATGAATTCTTTGGTGTTCGGGACAAACTACGTGATATATCGCCGTACCTTTTGTTGGGGGAAGATAATTTAACAAAATCACAGTTACAAAAATTCGAAGAAATAAAAAAAGGCCTGGTAGGATTGATAGATGAGTTTAAAAGTTGGGCGGAAGTTGCTAAGAGGTATCTTTAGATTGGCGAAATGAAAAGGAATCTGTTTACTCATTTATTGTGACGTCTTACGTTACCCTTCTAGTATCATCTCAAAAAGCAGGATAAAACTCGTTTATATTTATGCATTTATGTGGGTTTTACATTCAAGTAATCAGCAATTACTATAAAACTTTGAGAGGACGCCGATTCTGCATATTTTTTGCTCGTTTTCGTCAAGCAAGCTTTTATAATTTTGCTGAATATTTCTTTGTAATTGTGTAAGTTATTTACTTGCGTGCTACGCGAGATGATTGTCGACCAGAATGCATCCGTTGATGCATATAACACTGGATGTTTTTGGTGAAAATAGTTTTCCTCGTGAAGTAGCTGACGAGGTATGGACTAAGACGAATGAAATTATTACTACCTGAACAGCGAAAAATGGTGAAAAAATCGGGCAAGTATTGATGTAGCCAACCAATTTGGCTTAAGGGTTAAAGACGGGGGAATATTCCCGAAGAAAAGATAGTGAATGAGTTGCTCATGCCGAAATCAGATGGGAACGGACTGATGGATGCAGCAACTCTGTCAAATGCTTTGATAAACTGTTTCCTTAAAAGCACCTCCTCAATCAAACCCGTTTCAATGAAGGAGAAGGAGCAATGCGTCCAATAGTATTGATCGCCACTACGGACCCTAATATGGCTTATGCATTGCATCAACGGCTGAAAGAGCCATGCCGCAACATGGGGTCGCGTTTGGACGTTTGCCCGGATGCTAATAAAAGCGATGGATGTTGTGATAAGGCACAAGCTTATGAAAGTGCCGAGGCCTTGTTTGATTTACTGGAAAAACGAGATCCATCCGAATTGGCGGATACGTTGGTCGTGTTGGACGTTGGAACAGAACTTGATAATGCATTCCAATCGGCGGCAAGCGAAGATCGGGGATGGCACGTGGTCAGACAGCGCACCGGTGTGGCGGTGGAGTTGCTGCTTCGTTTTCCCCAAATATTTCCCGTATTCCTTTCACCTGCGTCACCTGTGGAAGAATCGGGAAAGAGTAATCCTTCAAATAAAGATAGCAACATTCCTATAATACCAAAACTGATGGAAACTTCTAGGGAGAGTTGGAAATTATTTTATTCCTTGATAGAAGCGCATAATAAAAAGCACTTCCTTAATCCAAATAATGAACTTATTTCTTGTTTCAAGCAACTCCATGCCTTTCAAGTACCCCTGCATTTTATTTCTCCCCTGGACGGTGGTTACGGACTGGAGTCTACTCTCGTTCGTTTTGCACGTGGCATGCGCTGTTGGTTCGATCCGACGGGCTTGCGCACACTGGTCAAGAATCGTTATCTTGGTACGGTTTTCGGCAATCAAACTAATTGGGAGAATTCGAAAGATCAGCGCGATGTGCTTCTGGATCGGCTGAACAATATTTGTGTGGCAATAGATGAAGAACGAGAGTTTGCATTGCTGAACGCATACACTGCATGGAAATTCGGGTGTAGCGCATGGGTGGTAACAACCTTTGGCGAATTCGACGAGTTCCCACTTTGGGTAAATACTGCAGATATTTCCAACAATGTGACAGTATTGCGGGACATTGACTTAAGATTTCCTGATATACCAGATTCCTCGGAACAAAGTTTACCAAATGATAAAAGCCCAAGGGATTTATTGAGAGACCTTTATTCTTGTTTGTGGTTCAAGAAAGAAGATCGTGACTGTAAAAAAAATAATAATGGGGTAATAGGGAATAAAATCGGCAAAAATTGGCTGGTTCGCGTGGTATCAGGTGAGTGTAGTGTAGATTCTAAATGGGAAAATTGGAAAGGTATGGAGTTGCAAATTGGTCAACGCAAAAAGAATGAACGTAGTGAATACCTCGGCTTAAAAAAACCTATTGGAACCATTTATGAATTGGCTTCCTGGTTATTTAGTGTGCAGGCACATGACAAGCAAAAGAAAGAATCTATTACTGCTCGACTCAAAGCGGTTAGTTTAGAAGGAAGTAAAGGTGGGCATGGAGCGCCTTATACCAATATGGCAATGGCCGAATCGCTGTTAAAAAGCTCTTCACGTTGCGAAATCGACCACTCAGCCCATTTTATTGGAGCATTACTCGCAATGGAGGCCTATGAGTTGCTATTGGGTATGAGCAAGACGCTGGTACTGGAAGCTCTGCGCTTGCTTCATGAACACGAGGTTGCGGCAGAAGTGAAATTCCCTGGCATTGCGCATTCTTTGAATATTAATGACAGGAAAAAGGATGTAGAACTAACGATGGAGAATCTTTACAAGTATATACCGGAAAATAACAGACAAGTGAAAGATGTGGAGCGGGTAAAAAGAACGTTCTTGAGTCAGTTCTGGGATGAGTTACGCATTCAATATCGAGGGGGTGATCAATTTGGTGCTGCTGAAGAGGCGAATGTCCAGAGCTTACTCAACATGAGTTGGAGTGCAGGATGGTTAAGTTGGCCGTGGCGGTCGTGTAAGATACTACAATTTCTCAAGTGGAGAGGACTTCGTACTGCTACGTCATTGACTGGCTGGATATTAACTACGATGTTTACGTCGTTCATTCTGGCGGTAAGCTATGCTGGGCTTTCAGAAGAAGTCTATTTTAAGATTGGATGGAAAGAATTCGTAAACTTCTTAGAGATATGGTGGCAAGTGGTTATGGAGATGTTGCAGATGCAACTTAACGGAACAAAGGAAAGATGTGTATTGAACGGTGGAGTTTGGCTTCACTTGATAGCAATGTTGCATCTTGGCGGATCATACGTGTTGTTTGGTCTCATGATTGCCATGATTTACCGCAAGATCACAAGGACGTGAGAATATAGAATTCATTGGGGCCGATTGGTTCATTGGGGCCATGCCTTGATTTGTGATTATAATTTGAATACGAAACTTTTGCATCCACGCTAATCCCCGGTTCACATGCCCCTCTGAATCATTAAAATCCAGAGGGTATTTTGTTGATTATTGAACCAAGCTTACTTTTTTGTTAATGTTTTTTTATCTGTTTCCATCCATGATGGTAGTGGCTCTCCCGTTGCTTCATGGTAAATAGTTTCTGGCGACACATCCACATCTCCGGGCCAACATAATACACCCAGTTCGGGATGTATATATGCCTTTTTAAAGTATTCAATGTCGGAAAAGCGCGCGTACACACTGCCCTCTTTTATATAATCTTTAAAATCAACTATTCCACCTTTTCCATTATCGAAGGTAAGTTTAAGTTTATATCCACCGATGTACTTTATTTCTGTAAGATCATAATACATAAGGTAACCTCCTTATTTTAATGGTTCAATTTTGAATAATGGTTTTTCTTGTTCTGCTGCTTCCCAATTTTCCAAGAGCTTATCCTTGTGGAGCGCGCTGCTCATTCCATAACAACCCCAAGCGCCCTGGGAGGGAAATATCCACTTCTAACCGAAAAATTGGATATTTCTATAGCTATTTTATAATTCCCATACCTAGCGTGGAAGTGTGGTGGATTATGATCCTTATGAAATATATTTATCACAATACCATAAAAATCTGCATATTTCCGGCATTTAACCTCTCCTTTTCCTGTCTGAACGCTATTAAAATCAAAACAACTAACCCCTGTCAATAGTATTATTAAAGTCTGAGTCTGGTTGGCTAGTCCTAAAACAAGCGCGATTATTTTGCAGAGAGAGGTGAAGATGGTTGGAATACCCAAATTTACTGGTTAAATGAATGGGGTGAATGGAGTCAGATCATATTGTTGATAATTGGTTAACTCTGGGGACATTAGCTTAATTATTGACTCCGTGTTGAAAGATGGTAAAGCTTTTGCTATGACAGTGAATGTTAGTGCAATTTTCATTCACAAATGAGCCAGGTTTTAAAGGCAATAACTGTTTTCTTGTTGATAGACATGTTAATATTAGAGGCAGGCATAGACAATGTTGAAATTTAGAGTTTATATAGATACATCGTAACTTTTCAGCATATTTTTGCCTACGCCACTACGGATGAAGAAAATGTTGCTTTCGAATCCCGAAGGGATGTCATTATTATAGCATGTCGTTATGCAATTATTGTTAACCCCGTAGGGGAGTATTTTTGCATCATTTCACCCCTACGGGGTTGAATTTGGGGGTGTAGTTTTTTCCCTATAATCATGTCATCCCTTCGGGATTTTTTTGTCGGGAATTCCGGGAACACAATACCTAATTATTGATTCCGTATTGAAAGAAGGTTAAGCTTTCGCTATGCCAGGGAATGTTCGTGCAATAAGCGCCGGATTCTCCAAATCCGCCTTGCTCCAGTGCGGCAGAATTCCACCCTTCACCTTCCCATTCCGTTGTGCCCTCTTGGGAGGCTAAAAAATTTTTGGAAGCTGCAGCCTATCTCGAATTACTTCAAACTTCATATCAGACGGAACGTAACTCACATGGTAAAATTTATCATTGTAGAGACGAGCACCCACCGAACCGATGTCCTCAATACATTCTAAACGGCGATTAATTTCCAAATTTCTTTCTGATCCACCGCAACCAACGCAATCACTGGAGTATGCCAAAGGAAGATTGAAGCTTACCATTCGCCCAACATGTGGGTCATCTTTTAAAATAGTGTCTCTTTGTCCTCTGTAGAGGACAAAGTAAATTGGCAAAGCAATTATCAATAAAGCTATAATTGCTACGGCTAAGCTGATGTGGTTTCTAACCTTTATCTTTCGATTGTTTGTTGCCAAGATCTCCGGAGATTCAGGTGTTTGCAGAAATGATGATTGCGACTGGCTAATTTGTAATTGGCTTTGGTCTTTCAATAATCCACAGGAAATGGGGGGAGATTAAAGAGATCGGTCATAAAATGGGTGACCACAAGATCTTCCTTCGGCAACTCCAAAGTCATTTTGTCTGTTCAATGTGAGGGAGAAATTTCCCATTCATTGTTACCACCATACGGTCTTCTCCCATATCCCCCCTTACTTTGTCAACAGTTATTTTGAAATCTATAGCAGACATAATTCCATCACCAAACTTTTCGTTCATTACTGCTTTGATTGAGTTGCCGTAGTGCAGGCATACTTCCGTCATGCGATAAATATTAGGTTCTTGAATAATGGCTGGATCGAATGAACGCATGGGGCATTTGCGCATCTCTTTGAGCATATCTTCTTTTATCCCCGGAACAAGCTTTACAATTTTTGACTCGGTTTCAGGCTTTAATTGTGCTTGAGCATGAAATAATTGTGCCACATACACATTACAGAGGCCGAGTGCATTTGCTAATTCGTCATATGTTTTCCCTGATGATTCTTTCGCTGCAAGCAACTTAGCTACTAGTTCTTTTTTTTCCATGACTTTTTTCTCCTCTTTCAATGATTACAGAAATAGCTTTTTCTGACATAGGGGAATATATCTGTTTTCATCACCTCCCATCTTGAAATTGAAAATTGCAGAAACAGGGATCGGGTTAAGGCGTATGTTTAAGGTATGGTAATAGTGCTCTGCTTTCATCCATTTTGTCAGTCAGCATGTAATCTTCTCATTGATGCAATTCCGCTTCAACTCGTTTGATAATCTGCGTAAGACGATTGCCGTCTTTCAGTTTTTTTGTTATCGTTTTCTCCACAGACTCACCATACTAAAAAATATCTGAAGTGAACTGGTTTGTCAAGATCATTTACAGGACAACGTCAAAATAGAGTAAATATCCGCGTAATTTCAAGATCAGTTGTGTAAGTGAGCGAAATGGAAGAAGAGGAGCGCGGTCACAATCTCTTGCATTAACAAATTAGGCACAAACGAAAAATACACACCCCTTAATTCGATAAGATAGCCTTCGCACGAAAGGGATTTCGTTGTGAATCTCTGACGTGATGGTTCGACAGGTTTTCGGCGTGAGCCCAGACGAACGCCCACCATGCACTGATGATGCAATCCTGTTCATACTGAATCTTCTGCGTGAGCGTTCGACTGATCTCTCGCCGAGGGTTCAGTCAAACACTTGTCGAAGATCAGACAAAAGCTCAGCCGAACAAAAAGGGAAGGTAAAAAACTTGCTATGAGAGAAAGTTTTATATGATAATACTATAGATAGTTTTTGAAGTTCGTCAGGTTGCTGGTACAATAGTTACGTTTTATTTGATGCATTGCTAATAGAGAAATCGGCAAATTTAATTGCATAGATATTTTCATTTTATTCATGCAGGTTTCGTATCCGTAACCATGGTGGTAAGGTAAAAAGTCTATGGAATACCTCCCCTTTATCCCCCATGCGAAGGAGGGGAAAGAGGGGTGGTTATACGTTTAAAGAAACAATCACAACAAAAACTGAGGAAAGAACTATGTCATATACACTCAAACTCTGGTTGAAAACACTACGTTTACCATGGGATGCGCAAAAAGGCATAAAATATTTCATGGTAATTATCGGAATATACCTCTGGATCGGATGCCTCTTGTGTTACGGTGTGAATCAAAACAATAAGATATCGTCTTTATTTCAGGAAACGCAACAAGCCTCGGTATTCTATCTGGATAACGGCATGGAAGTTATTCTTGTGGAAAATCACGCCAGTCCCATGATCTCCGCAGTTACTATTGTTAAGACCGGCAGTCGGAATGAAGATGAGGCCAGCAACGGGTCGGCACATTTTCTTGAACACCTGTTATTCAATGGCACAAAGACACGCACACAGAAACAACTCTATGACGAAATGGATTTTTACGGCGGTTACAACAATGCCCATACCGGACCAGATTTCACCAATTACCTGATCCTCATGCCAAAAGATTTTATCGCCCAGGGGATGGATATTCAGGCGGACATGCTCTTCAATTCTACCTTGCCTGAAGAAAAATTTGAAAAGGAACGCGGCATTGTGATTGAAGAAATCGGCAAAGACACAGACAGTCCCGGTTATCAGGTTGGCAATCATTTTCAAAGGGTTTTTTATGCCGGAACACCCTATGGGCGTCCGGTGCTTGGAACGGTTTCCACCATTTCCCACCTCAAGCGGGAAAGCGTGTGGGAATACTATCGAACCTGGTATGTGCCCAACAATATGACCTTAATGGTAATCGGCGATTTTTCGACCCCGGAGATGGTGAACTTGGTAAAAGAAAAGTACGGTCCGTATCCGGCTGGCCCCATACCTGAGCACAAAACCATAACCCTTCACTCACCACATAGATTGCGCATTCTCAAGGCAAATGGAATGGGTAAATTTCCCCAGGATCGTCAGTACCTGAACCTGGGTTACGTACTACCACCACCCCTTTCAGATGATTTTCAGGCGCTTGTGCTGCTATCAGAATTTCTCGGTGGCAGGGAGAACGCTGTTCTGAAGACCTTTTTTAAACAGGAACTGTATAAAGACCTTATTGAAGATATCGACACAAGCATGGAATTTAACCGTGATTTTTCAACATTGCAGATCTCCGCGGAACTCCCCTTAACTGCCGATGCTGGGCGTGTGGCAGAGCTCATTCTCCAGGCAGTACAGGGTATGGCAAGAAACCCCGTTCCCAACGATGAAGTGCAATCAACCCTGGTTGCAAGGGTAACGCAGGAGATTTATTTGCAGGAGAGTTTACACTACTACGGCATGATGAAAGCAGGTTATCTGGCCGCCGGCGACTATACGATGCTCCGTAATTACATGGACGGCTTAATGCAAGTAACGCCGCAGGCTATTCAAAGGGTTGCAGAAAAATATATGAGTACTCAGATGCCAGTGGTTACCCTGATGTCCCCACCAATTGAGAAAACAACCAGGGAGACATTAACACAATCTGCCAGCAAGTACAAAATGGAGACGTTGAAAAATGGACTAACCGTTGTCGTGAAAGAAAACCAGGATAGCCGGGTGATCGGCATCCATCTTCTGGCAAAGGAGCGCAGCCTGAGCGAAGGGAAAGGGAAATGGGGCATGACAGAGATCCTGCAGCGGATGATCCTTGATGGCGGGACCACGGAGCACCCCGGCAATGCGCTCTATCAGGCATTCGAGTCTATCGGCGCTGAAATAAAACTCCACGACGATCCGTCCATTCCTTTTGACGATTACTATCACACGCCACGATTTGCATACATCCGTCTAAAACTTGTGGATGCCTTTTTTGAGAAGGGATTGAAGCTGCTTTCGGAAATGGTATTGCAACCAAAGCTTACAGAAAATGTCTTTACCGAAGCGAGAAATGACGTCATATCACTTTCAACCAGTGCTGCAATGAGCACACCAAAGACAGCGGATCGCATCTTTTATGACAATCTGTTCAAAGAAAATCCCGGTTTTGGCAGATTGTTTGGTGATGCCAGGCAACTGGAAAAGATTCAATTGAAAGACATACAGGACTTTCAGCAAAGATTTTACAACCCGGCAAATTTAATACTGGTCATCTCCGGCAATGTACCCGCCGAAAAGGCACTGTCATTGGTCGGACAATATTTCGGCGGTGCGTGGGGTGAGGCCGCATGGCAACCCCCCTCTTTTCCACTACAGTTTAAAACCCTTGGTACTACGATACGTGAAAAGATGGGCAAGCAGCAATCATACATCTCTGTGGCAAATATCTGTGATGTGAGCGAGGAAGATCAACCAGCGCTCCATGTCATGGAAACCATCTTTAGTGACAGGCTCGCTTTTAACCTGCGTGAAAAGCAGGGACTTGCTTACAGTATTGGCGTCTCCTTTCATAAATACAAAGATGTTCAGTGGTATCGTGTATCTATGGGCACCCGGCCGGAAAATATAGAACGATCCATCAACGGTATTCGTAATGAGATTCATTCCATGCGTGAAGCAAAGATCGAAGAACAGGAAGTACAAAAAACCATAAACGCTATCTTGGGACGCCGCGGCATGCGGCGACTGGACCGGGTAAGCCAGGCATATTATATAAGCATGCAGGTGCTTAACGGCAAAGAACCAGAGGCAGATGATCAGGAGGCAGATAAGCTGAAAAAGGTTACCGCACAGGACGTGGAACGCCTGGCAAAACAAATCTTTCAAAACGACAATTATTTAATCGTGATTGTGGAATGAGCAATAATGCTGAATCTCTCATGCTGGTTCAATCTTGCAGGTTTCGTCGTGAGCGCTCAGCCGAACAATTGAACCAGAAGTTTTGACTATGCTTTAGGTTTCGAACTGAAACGAGTTGTGAAAAATGCTAAACGTTTCGGTTCAATCGGGGACGATTGAACCGGCCAAGAGACCATAAACAAAGGAGCAAGTAATTGGAAAAGAATACACCAAAACCCGTATCCATAAAGATAGAACAAGAACTCCACAAGTGCCCCAATTGCGGGTATGAAGAGGGTTTTCACACCTCATTTGTGCGGACAACAAAGGAGACCTGCAAGATCATCCTTATCTGCCCCAGTTGTCATGCCAGATACGATCCTGACTGGACGGTTGAGATATAAAGCGCCAAATGCTGGTTCATTCTTGCTGGCTTCGTCGTAAGCGCTCAGCGGAACGATTGAACCAGGAGTTTTGAATCATAGAAAATATTTTATACGGTAATACTCTACTCATGGCAATAAAAGCAACTATATTTAAAATCGCCCTGAATATAGCGGATATAGACCGCAATTACTTCCATGATCATAAACTCACCATAGCACGGCATCCATCAGAGAGTGACGTCCGCATGATGGCGCGTTTAGTGGCATTTGTCCTTAACGCCCACGAAGACCTTGTATTCACTCAAGGCGTGAGCAGAGGCGATGAACCAGACCTGTGGCGAAAAGATTTGTGCGGGAATATTGAGGTGTGGATAGAGATTGGGCAGCCGGACGAAAAACAGATCCGCAAGGCCTGTGGCCGAGCTAAAGAGGTTATTGTTTACACCTATAGCGGCAATAGCGCAAACGCGTGGTGGAAAAAGATGACTTCCGATATTCATCGTTTCAAAAATCTATCGGTAATAAGCCTGCCGTCGGAATCCATTCAGGAAATGGCAGCGTTGGCGCAACGCACTATGGACTTTCCGTGTACCATTCACGAGGGGGAGGTGTGGATATCAGGCGGGGATAAAACCGTGAAGATTTGTCCGATAAGGTGGAAAAAACAAGAAAGATGATTTGATTTCTCGGGTTTCGCCTCCAGCCCAACCGTATTAGTAATGAAAGTTCATGTTCATAAATTTCAATCTTTTTGATTCCCCTCTAAAAAGAGGGGATAAAGGGGTGTGTAATAATAAAAAAATCGTTGGATTTCGTTACTCGTTGGCAACAGGCTTGTAGCCTGAACCGAAACATTTCGGTTCAGTCGAGGACGATTGAACCAGCAAGAGGCAGTCAGTAAGAAGCCATTAGCTGGAAAACGGAATAGTATGGTAAACGACAAAAGAAAGTTGTCATTGCAAAGGCGCAAACCTGAAGCAATCTCTGCTATGACTGTCATTCCGAGCAAGGCGAGGAATCTCATGGGTTTGCTTCGCTTGGGCTTGCAACTTCGGCTTCGCGTAGTTTACACTGAGCAACGCGAATGTGCTCGCAATGACGATTATATGTCACCTTATTTAAACGTTTACTATAGTATGCTATGTTTGGGGTAAAATCTGTCTGGAGGGAACAGATGAAAGTATCCGTATCTGATTCTACCCGTACAATTCTGGATATGCTCAACGATCCAAGACTTGGGAAGGAATCAGGATTATCGGTATTAATATTTGGAAGGGCGTAAAATGCAGATACTCGTCGATGCTGATGCATTTCCCGGTGTGATAGTGGATATCCTGTTCCGGGCGGTTGAGCGGGTTCGTGTCCCGTTGATTCTGGTCTCGAACAAGCACCTGAAGGTTCCTCAATCGGTGTACATTTCGAGTATTACGGTATCTGCGGGTTTTGATGTGGCAGATAATCATATCATTGCGATGGTTCAACAGGGCGACCTGGTTATTACTGCTGATATACCGCTTGCAGACCGTGTCGTTGAGAAGGGCGGATATGCGATTGACCCGCGAGGTGAGCTCTATACAGAAACGAACATAAAACATCGGCTGGCTATGCGCAATCTGTTGAATGAACTCCGGAACGGCGGTATGATTACCGGTGGCCCCTCTTCGTTTGGCAGGAAAGACATTCAGTCATTCGCCTACCAACTGGATCGTTTTCTGACAAAATATTGTAAGAGATGAAGGAGTATGACAATGGCATGCGTGCAGACGCTCAATCCTTCGCACCGTTTTTGCTTACGTGAGAAGGTTAATCAAAATAGTTTGACATTATTGATAAAAATGAAAAATTGGTTTTTGTATGTGATACGATGTAAAAATGGAAGATTATATACAGGTATTACCACCGATGTGGAAAGAAGATTTGCAGAACATACAAGTAATGATAAAAAAGGGGCAAAATGTTTACGGGGGAAAGCCCCTTTAACGTTGGTTATGAAAAAGAAGATTGGAAGCAGGAGTATGGCGTTACAGATTGAAGCAAAAGTAAAAAAGCTATCAAAAATCAAAAAAGAGATGTTCGCAGAGGGAAAAATTAAAATAAAAGAATTATAAAGAGAATATCAATCTGAAAAATGACTTCCATTGCTTTTATTGATACGGAGATGGCGCTAAAAAACCAAAGAATCCTTGACATTGGTGGTGTTAAGGATAACGGCAGTTTTTTTCATTCAAATTCGGTTGCAGGTTTCGTTGCCTTTTTAAAAGGTACAAAATTCATTTGCGGTCACAATATTCTCAACCATGATTTGAAATACATTCAAAAAGCTATCAGTGACGCCGGGATAAGTCAGTCAAACATTATTGACACATTGTTTCTCTCTCCGCTGCTTTTCCCTGCCAGGCCGTATCATGCTTTATTGAAAGATAAACGTTAAAATTGCTAAAGATGAACCCAAAAAAGAAGAAGTATTAACAGAGTTTTCTGTACATGAACTTAAAGAAGTATTCGGGAAAGAGCGTAAATTATTTAAAGTGGAAATTACGATTGAGGATATCGAAGACACTCTTTTCTATTTGTCAAGAATTGGTGCAATAAAAATAGAAGGTGGATTTTTAGTGGTGTATAATCGGCTTACCATTGACAGGGTTGAACAGAATACGAGAACTCAATACAAGAATGATGATTACCAAAAACTACATCAGTTTTATGAAAACAAAATACAGCAAATCCACATTGTTGGTGAGTATGCAAGGAAAATGATTGAAGATTACAAAGGCGCCTTGCAGTTTGTTGATGATTACTTTCAATTAAACTACACATCGTTTTTAAACAAGTATTTTCCTGGAAGCCGTCAGGATGAAATCAAACGAAACATAACCCCTGACAAGTTCCGTCAATTATTTGGTTCATTGTCACCAACGCAATTAAAAATAATTAAGGATAATCAAACAAGATATATTGTTGTTGCAGCCGGACCCGGAAGTGACAAGACAAGGGTTTTGGTTCACAAATTAGCTTCCCTGCTTTTAATGGAAGATGTAAAGCATGAGCAATTATTAATGGTGACTTTTTCAAGGGCAGCAGCAACGGAATTCAAAAAGAGGTTACTCCAGCTAATCGGCAACGCTGCTAACTACATTGAAATAAAAACCTTTCATTCTTATTGTTTTGACTTGTTAGGCAAAGTAGGAAGCTTAGAAAAATCGGATGCAATTCTGCAGAGTGCTATTGAAAAAATTAATAACGGTGAAGTTGAAATAAGCCGAATTACAAAAACGGTTCTTGTAATTGATGAGGCACAAGACATGGGTGCTGTCGAATATGCTTTGATAAATGCACTTATGGAGAAAAACGAAGAGATGAGAGTAATTGCCGTTGGTGATGACGACCAAAATATTTACGCTTTCAGGGGTGCTGATTCAAAATATTTAGAGCAGTTTATTACAGAAAAAAATGCTACAAAATATGAACTCATAGAAAACTACAGGAGCAAATGCAATTTGGTTGAATTCACAAATCAATTTGTGAAGAAGATTCACTGTCGGCTAAAAAGTACTCCAATTTCTGCAAAACAGCAGGACAAAGGAAATATAAAGTTGGTACATTACACCAGCAATAACCTCATTACTCCACTCGTGAAGGATGTTCTTTCAACAGAACGTGCAGGAACTACTTGTGTTTTGACAAAAACTAATGAGGAAGCGTTGCAAGTAGCAGGACTGCTGCTCAAAAATGGATTGCAGGCAAAATTGATTCAAAGTAACGATGGGTTTAATTTGTATAATCTTCTGGAAGTCCGGTACTTCTTGAATGAATTAAAGTTGGAAGGCGGTGTATTTATAATTAGCGACGAAATCTGGGAAAATGCAAAAGGGGAATTTATAAAAAGGTTTAAGCGGAGTTCAAGAATGGAAATATGTGAAAACATCATTAAAGATTTTGAAGCTACGAATCCAAAGAAAAAATATAAATCCGATTTGGATGTTTTTATCAGGGAATCTAAACTTGAAGATTTTTTTGATAAAAACGGTGAAATAATTTTTGTTTCAACAATGCATAAAGCGAAAGGAAGAGAATTTGACAATGTGTATTTATTACTCGATAATTTTCATCCGCAAACCGACGATGCGAAGCGACAGTTGTATGTTGCAATGACAAGAGCCAAACAAAACCTGACTATTCATTTAAATGGTAATTATCTTGACAACATTACAGCAGACAACTTGGTGAGAACGGAAGATAGAAAAACCTATCTGCCGCCAAACCAAATGGCAATGCACTTATCATTTAAAGATGTTTGGTTAGATTATTTTATGAAGAGTCAACACCTTATAGGAGAATTTATCAGCGGTGATGTGCTAAAAATAAGTGGGGATGGATGTTCAAATGTCAACGGGAAAGCAGTGCTAAAGTTTTCTAAGCGGTTTCTTACTACAATAGCTTCCAGACAGCAAGAAGGCTATCAATTAAAAGGGGCAAAAGCAAACTTCATTATTTATTGGAAAAAACCTGACGAAGAGATTGAATTGAAAATCATTTTACCGGAATTGTATCTTGAAAGATAATTGCACTTTACTAATCTAAGGCATAGTAATATCTTATGGCAAAACTAAAACTCGATCTCCACGACATCTGTAAAAAAGGACAATTAATTGAGAAGGAGCTTAATCGGATTATCAGTGAGGCTGTTGAGAAGAGAATTGCTCTCGTTGAAATTATTCCCGGCAAAGGGAGCGGTCAATTAAAGAAGGCCGTCTTACGCTTTCTGAACCGTCCAGACATAAAAAAGCTTTACCACCGCATCGAGAAAGACAGCGATAATTTTGGGAGACTCTTTGTGCATTTTAAACATGGAAACAAATATTATGAATAAGAATAAAACCAGAGATCAGATAGAAGAAAAATACAAGTGGGATTTGTCTGTTATGTATGCATCGAACGACCCGTGGGAAGAAGACTACCGGAAGGTGGAAAAGGGACTCTCACAGATCCTGGAGTTCAAAGGCTCTCTTGGTGATACCTGTAAACTTGAGCAGTTTATGCAGGTTTACCGTGACCATTCCGTAGCCAAAGAAAATTTATACGTATATGCGCATGTGCGATTTTTTGAAGATACCCGGAATGCCGTATACGAAGAGATGAAAGGTCGTATCGAACTGCTTGTTTCAAAGATTTCCGCTGAGACCGTCTTCATAAAGAAAGAGTTGTCCTCTTTATCACAGGATGATATCGATACCATGATCCGTGAAAATGCCCATCTGGGAGGGTACCGCTTCTTTCTGGAGAGCTATGCCCGATACAAGCCCCATATCCTTTCTGAAGAAACAGAAACGGTTTTAGCGGAACTGGAAGTTGCCTTAAAAAAACCTGATGATGTTTTTTCCGCCTTTCATAACAACAATATTTCATTCGCTGAGTTTGAACACAAGGGAGAAACAATCCGCCTCACTCATGCAAAATACGCGCAATTGCTCGAGTCTCACGACCGGGTACTCCGGCAAAAGGCTTTTGAGCACTATTACCAGCCTTACCGGCAGCACATTGACGTGCTGGCAAATACCTACGCCGCAAACGTGCTTGCAAACATTAAGCTGGCGAAGGTACGCAATTATTCGTCCATGCTGGAAATGGCTTTGTTTCCCGATTACCTGCCGGCCACGGTAATCAGCAATCTCATAGAAGTAGCAAAGGAGAATATTAATGTAATCAACGAGTTCAATGCCCTGAAACAGGAAGAGCTTGGCATAGAAGAATTACACTTCTATGATAATTATGTTCCCCTGGTTGAAGCTATTGATAAGAAATATTCCTATGAAGAAGCTATTGGGCTTGTTCGTGCTGCGCTTGAACCCCTTGGCACAGAATATCTCAGAAAGTACGACGCCACAATTCATGCGCAGGTCATTGACGTTTTTGAGTCTCCCGGCAAAAGAGCGGGGGCGTTCTCCTGGGGGAGTTATGCGAGCCGGGGATTAATTTTCTTAAATTACACGGAGAAATTCTCTGATGTTTCTACGTTTGCTCATGAATTCGGTCACTGCCTGCACCGGGATTATTCCATTGAAAAGCAACCCTTTATCTATTATCAAAATCCCATCTTTCTGGCTGAGATAGCCTCGACGTTCAATGAAGCCTTACTTTCCGATCACATGTCAAAGATCGCAGAATCCATTGAGGAAAAGAAGTTCTTTCTCTATCACTCCATGAAACGGATCGAGGCAACCTTCTACCGGCAGACCATGTTTGCAAATTTTGAAAAGGAGGTTCATGAAATGGCGGAATCCGGCAAGGTGCTGATCGCAAAAAGCATAACCGACATTTACCGGAAGAATCTTAATGCTTTTCTGGGTAAGGAGATGGTTATTGATGAGCAGTTAAACTACGAGTGGGCGCGCGTCCCTCATTTTTACAATGCCTTTTATGTCTACAAATATGCTACCAGTCTTTCAGCGGCAATCGCCTTGTCCGAGCGGGTAATTTCGGGGGAAAAAGGCGCTGTTGAAGATTATCTGACCTTTCTGGGGGCGGGATCACATAAAGAGCCGTTTAAAATTCTGAAAGATGCAGGGGTCGACCTTACCGGAAAAGGGGCGTATGAGGTGACGGTCAACAAATTCAGAAAATTGCTGAAGGAATATAAATCGTTGTAAGATACTTTGTAACTACTCAATTTTCAGAACACAGTTGCCGGATCTTTTTCAAAAATCAATTTTTGCGTAAAGACGCAAAGACGGTTTTGAGTGAGGTAGACCTACGTAGTTACTGAATTGTGTTTTAGATATTTAACGGAGGGGATAATGGTGTTGAGGAAGGCATTTTTTACAGATAGCGTTGCGCTGCTGTTTTGCACAGTTTTTATGGTTTTTACAGGGCTGGGGCTGGTTAAAGGGGATGAAAAGGAGAAGAGTGAATTAGCGGAGCTTATGTGCAAGATAGATGTGTACTCTAAGACATTGGATCGGCTTGCGACCTACTTCTCCTTTGCTGAAGTGGAGAAAGAACGAAAAATCTACGAAGATGCATGCGCGAACCTCGTATTGCTCTGTAAGACCGCAACGACAAAATTTGAGCGACCGGATGACAATAAATATCAGGAATTTAACCGGGCGATGTTGAATACGTCAGAAAATATAGCCGCTATATTAAAAGATGCAACCGGGGCTAACTCGCTGGAAGATATGCTTTGGGAAACAGGGAAATTACGGCAAAGCTGCGTTACCTGTCATAAACACCTTGATATACACATCGGGTCTGATAAGCATGGAGAAAAAAGTAGGCCAGGCGGCATCACATGGATTATAACGCCAAGCTGAGACGTTTATCCTGCCTTTTGTTTTGAGTTAGAAAACTGAAGTTTCTGCGGGATCAGGTCTTGTTGTTTCTTGTTATTACAATTGTTCATTTCTCAGATACTCAGATATAATCAGAAAAAAGGTTACCCATGAGAAATATTTATTACCAGACGGTTTTTATATGGAGTTACACCTCGTCAGTAATACCCACACCTTCTTATATTTTCATCATTCATTTCATAGCCTAAAGCCCGGTAACCTCTAAGTCTTTTCTTGAACATATTCATTAACATAGGCACATTGCTGTCTACATAATCGTATATTCTCACTTCCTTCTTTTCATCACGGAAGCGGTGAATGCGGCCTGCATATTGGACAAGGGTTCCTTTCCAGGAAACCGGCATGGCGAGAAAAAGGGTGTCGAGACGGGCGTCATCAAATCCTTCGCCTGCATATCTGCCAGTGGCAAGAAGGAGACGCGTTTCTCCATCAGGGATTGAAACAAGATTTTCCATAATTGTATTCCGTTTCTTAATCCCCATGCCACCCTTCAGGATAATAATGTTTTTCACAAAAGGGCGCAACTTCTCGGCAAGGAGTTCCAGATGCTTTCTTCTTTCAGTAAGCAGGATTGGAAAACGGCCTTCTTCAAGTACGTGAAGCACGTCATTCAAAATCATCTGATTGCGTTCTTCATCTGCAATGAGCCTTGCATAGATATTGTGAATATCCTGTTCTTCTGCTTCAAGAGTGGGTATTGTAAAATTGGTATATTGACAGATAAGTTTATGTTGAAAAGGATGTTTAGCAGATTTCTCTGTGTGGTTTACTTTATACCTTATGGGTCCGCACTGCATGAGGATTATAGGCTGGTGACCATCTCTACGATAGGCAGTTGCTGTGAGTCCAAGTATAAATCGTGCTCTGGCTTTCCGTAAAACCTGCTCAAATGTAAAAGCGGATACATGGTGGCATTCATCCACAATAATATGACCATAGCGTGAGACGATATCCTTTACCTCGCCTTTTTGAATTAGACTCTGAATCATGGCAACATCAATGAACCCAGTTTGTTTATCCCTTCCACCGCCGATCACGCCTATCTCTCTTAAGTCAATACCAAGAAGACTTGCCAATTGGGCGCGCCACTGTTCAAGGAGTTGTCTGCGGTGTACAAGTACAATGGTATTCCTTTTTCTTCCTGAGATCAGATAGATTCCGACCGTGGTTTTACCAAATCCCGGTGGGGCGACAAAGACTCCAATTTCATGGTTCATAAGGATATTGGATACCTCTTGCTGCAATGGGGTTAGTTGTCCGTGAAAAGATACGTCTATTTCTGTTCCTTCAAAACGTTCGTCTGTTACATCACGAGTTACTCCGTACATGTTAACGAGTTCTTTAACTTCATTCAGACAGCCTCTTGGTAATGCTATATGTTTTGGGAAGTCTTCGGCACAGCAGATTATCCGTGGCGTCAATGTTGTGGAAAGCCTCATACGCTGTCTTTTATAAAATTCCGGGTTCTGAAAAGCTGCGATTCGCTTTATCTGGTTGAGTAACTGTGATGGAAGCCCTTCCTTTTCAACATATATCAAATTAGACATAACAACCTTGATTCTTTCCGGCAAAGGGAAGTTGATTGCTTTTTCTGGTTGTTTTCGAGGTGTCGTTTTTGTCCATGGTTCGTCGTCTTCACCAGTTGAACTTATGCCCACACCGACAACTTGCCCATTCCGTTCGGCTTCATTAACGATTGCATCTACCTCTGGTGGCTGCATTCCTGAGATGTTAGAAAGAAAAGCCCACTGGTCGTCGTATGGCTGGAAATGCTGGTCAAGGAAAAGGGTGTTGCCTTTTTTGCAAACCTCCTTTTGAAGAGGAAGGGCTATCAGGTTGCCAAACCCTCCCTTTGGCATAGTATCCTGATTAGGAAAGAGCCGATCGTAGGAATCCATTCCCAGTTGGTGATAACGTGACATGGTTTCTGTCAGGAGATAACTGCCAAGTTTTCTTGCATTTGAAGCCAGTATAGGGGCAGAGAAAAATATCCAAACATGTGCGCCTTTACCAGAACGTGATCTTTCCAAAGCTGCAGGAATCTTTAGTCCTTTGCATGTCTCCATAAAGGCATTGACATCATTAGCCCAAGACTCCTTATCAAAGTCTATGGCAAGAAACCAGCAGGTCTCATCGGTAAGCAAAGGATAGACACCTATGGTATGTTTGCCTTCAAGATGGTCCCTGATGACGCTACCTGTTACAGGAGCAAAAGACCGGTGTAAGCACTCATTACATTTTATCTTTGGCTTTTCGCATACCCCATCGACCCACTCGTTGTTACAGACCGGGCTAAACCCTTTCTTGCCAGTCTTTTTACTTATCCACAAACGGGGATAAACGTCAACACGACCTCGAAAGAGGCTTTTAAATAAGGCTATCTTTTCCTCAGGACTTGATATTTTCGAGATATTTTTGTGTGGAGAATCGGTTGCGTTGTTTGTGACATCAGGGGAATGGTTGGCAAGTTTTAAAAGTTCGGCCTTGAGGGACTTTAATTCGGCTAGTATCTTGTGCCGTTCTTTGTCAAGCTCGTTAAGACGTGATTCTCCATGGGAAATAGCCGATATTAAGGCATTGAACCTTTCTTTGTCATTCATTGGATTACCCGTTTTCCCTTTAGTATACTCATCTTTTCACATTGATTATGTAAATTTATTCTACTATAATACCCTACAATCATCAAAGGATTCACAGATAGGAGATTTTAAAATGATTAAATTAAAAATTCAATCTGACAAAGAGGATGGTGTTATTGATATTATCCGGTCTGCCATTTCCGCTGAGATCAAAAGACTCGAAATCGGCCTGAATAAAACAACCAAGCAAATTGAAAAATTTGAAACTGAATATAATGTAACATCAGAAGTATTTCAGAAAGAGTTTTCAGCCGAGAATCTGAAAAAAGGAGACCGGGAATATATAGAGTGGGCAGGCGAGTTAAAGATCAGGGAAAAGATAGTGGAAGACCTGAGAAAACTAAAAGAAATAGAATATGTTGCTCACTGAATATTTTGCCAGACTTGTAAAGGTTATTGAGGAATATTCCAAAACCGATTTAATAATTGGTTCTGATTTACACATTGATTGCAGAACTGAAAAAATTGGGATGATAAAAGGAGTGATAACATTTATTGACGATTCAAAATTATGCTTTACGGAATACCTCGATGTCAGATATAAAGTCGAAAAACTTACCTATTCTTTTCATTTTCAGCAAAAAGACGGGAAGCTAATATTCAGATACGACAATGCTGCCCATAAACCACGGTTAAACTTCAATTCTCATAAGCACATCTCAACGGGCGAAACAATCCAATCTGGCATACCCGATTTAAGCGATATTTTGGAAGAGATAATGAATTATCTTTTATGAAAACAAAATAAATAAGAAAAAAAGACCCGATGGAATTCCTTGACTAATGTAATGGTAAGCTTTATGCTCTTTGTAAGAATAAATGTTTTAGTAAGGAGAATCATAATATGATACTAACTGCAAAAATCACCTCGAAAGGTCAAATTACCTTACCGAAAGAAGTGAGGAAACTTTTAAATGTACAGGAAGGAAATGTGATCGTCTTTGAAAAGGAAGACGATAAAATTGTAATCAAATCTGCCAGAACGCTTCGCGACTTTAAAGGTTTATTAAAAAATATAAAAACGGGAGAAAACTTTGACGAGATAAAGAAAAAGGTCAGAAAGTATGTGGGAAAGAGGGTGGTTCAAGGTGGAAGGCAGTAAAAAGGTTGTTATAGATACCAATTTACTTGTTCGGTATCTCATCAATGATGATCAGAAAAAAGCGGAAGCCGTCGATAGCCTTTTAGACAAAGCTATCAAGGGCGAGGTAAAGATTGTTGTTCCATCTGTTGTAATTGCAGAACTTGTGTGGGTTTTAGAGAGTTATTATCAAATGAAAGCAGATACAATCCTTGAACTTGTTGAGGCTATAGTGAATACATCGGGACTTGATGTTACAGATAAATCAACCGTAATTTCTGCCTTAAGACTTTACAAGAACAGGAACATAGATTTTATTGATGCATGGATTATAGAGTTTGCTAAGGAAAGGGGTATTAAGACAATATATACCTTTGATAAAAAACATTTCAGGAATATAGAAGGAATCGAAGTGGCTATTTTGTAGTTTTATTTAACGAAGAACAGATACTAAATCTTGAGGCAAACTTGCGGTAAAAGGAAATCTTCTCTGTAGGATTGCGCAATACTTTATGTTGAGATATTTATTGACGTGAATATGTGAAGCGGCTATTATGCCTACATTGGATGATTTGACGTGATACCTCTGGAATTCGGGGAATAATCACCTGTATGCGTGAGGACACGAACAGGCAGGTGTGACCTATTGTGGGCATTATAACTGTCTTAATGGGCAAAAAGGAAAAACGATAAGTGAATCACGATATGAAATGATTATTTATTGGGAAAAAAGGCACACCCGAAGCAATTTTAAAGCATGTAGGGACATGGAAGTTTGAAAAGGGAGAACTCGACAACATGTTAGCGGATATACAAAAATTCTGGGAATTAGAGGGTTAATTTGAATTATCTGTTTGACACAAACTATGCGAGTAAGATTCTGGAAGGAAATAAAACTCTCTCTTTGAAAAGGGATAAGAATCTTTCTGAAATCATTAAAAATATCTTGAAGCAGATTTGTCATTTTAAAAGATTCGACACCTCTTTTACTCCCATATGAACTGTTATACATATGATATGAAAGGAGTACCTGGACATGGCTAAAGATAATATTAAACTTCTTCAAGAGCGACTAAATCTAAGAATATTATTCATTGCTCTGGTAATAGCAGCCATAGGCATTCTTCTTCTTTATATCACAGCCGATAATAATGTCTGGGTTAATCATAAGTCATGGCAGTCAGTCATACAGCAGGTTGGAGGATTATTGCTGGTAACAGTGGCTATAACTCTTCTCTGGGAGCTTATAGGCAAAAGAGCGTTTCTTGATGAGATTCTAGCAAAAGCAAAGATTTCTAAAGAGTTAACATTTTCAGGGCTTACCCAGGTAACTGATTCATTTCATCGAGACTTGGATTGGAGTTCATACTTTAAATCGGTAAATAAACTGGATATATTCTTCGCTTATGCGAGAACTTGGCGAAACACTCATTTAGAAGACCTGCAGAAAGTTGCCTCCAGACATGATGCTCGTATTCGTGTTGTTCTTCCTGATCCTGATGATGCTCAGGTTGTACGCGAATTAGCCCGTAGGTTTGATTATACACCAGAGACACTAAAGGAGTTAATTTTAGAAGCTGAAGCTTACTTCAAAGACTTGCGAAAATATGCTGGGGATGGAGGTGCTAAAGTGGATTTATGGTATTTGCCTGCTGCACCACATTTTACATTTTATCGATTTGATAATATTGCTATTATGGCATTATATACTCATCGTAAAGAACGAACTCCTGTTCCAACATTTGTATGTGAGATGGGAGGTACTTTATATGATTATATTCGAAAAGAATTCGATGCAATGGTAAAACAAGATGGGCTAGGGAGACTTGTAACAAGTTAATCTCAATGAGTGATCCCATTTCTATGAGTAAGAATATTGAAATATATGATCACGACATCTCAATTGATTATTATGATCATATTCTTAATGCAAAAATAGTTGCATGGGATATTGAAACATCTGGTCTTGACTGGCGTAATGACCGAATTGGAACCTGCCAACTTAGCACTCCAGATGGAGCAGTGGTTATTGTGAAATGCAATGAAATCATTCCAGAGAGGATTAAATTTTTACTATCTGATACATCAGTCAAGAAAGTATTTCATCATGCAATGTTTGATTTACGTTTCATGAGCTTCCACTGGAAAGCATCTCCAACTGATATTGCTTGCACTAAGATTGCAGCAAAATTACTCGATGTAGAAAATAAAAACAACCATAGTCTTCAATCAATATTAAGAAAATATTTAGATGTTTCAATAGATAAAAATGAGCAAATCTCCAATTGGTTAGCTGAAGATCTTACAAATGATCAAATCTCTTATGCAGCAAGAGATGTTCAATATTTATTGCCTCTCCTGAATATCTTAGAGCGTCAGTTAGAAATTAAGGGACTTCTAGGCTTTGCACATGCATGTTTTAATCATATTCCAACAAGAGTGCGATTAGATATTTTTGGCTATGGGGATATTTACAGTTATTGATAAAAGAATTGTATAACCATTTGATGTTATGAATGCTCAACCGCAGGACCCTTTTTGAATTTATTAGTTTAAGAGTTGCAACCGGCAATTTTGCATGTTATCACAATACAGGTTGAGCATCACAGATCATTTCGTTGTACGAATAGAGAATGATCTATAATCAAAAGATGGCATTATGGTCTATTACCGACTTGTGGGCAACCATCTGTAGCCAAATTCAATGACAAAACAATATGATGACTGATATTCAAATAAGAAGAATTTTCTTGGCGAAGGACGCATCCCAAATTAAGAAACTACAGTCAGATGCGCGTGAGTTCAATCTTCATTACCCAAAGCATCACCAATGGCTTGACTTTGCAATTAAGGAAGTTACACAGGGTAGAAGATACGCTTTTGGTGTTTACAGAACATCTTTTTCAATTTCTGGAATTCCTTCTGTTGATTTGGTTGTGTCCATAATTCTTAAACGGGAGATTTATACCAACTCATTTGAGTTAAAGAATCTTTACGTCGCTCCTGATTATAGAAACCAAGGATATGGTACCGCACTTTTTGAAGTAGTTGAACAATTTTGCATAAAGCGGGGAGGCATACAAATTGAAACTGAAGTTCCCTCTGTTGAAGTTAACACCGTTAAATTTCTCAGTAAGCGTAGCTTTTTTGTCCAAGACCATTCTGAATCACTCTTTAAACCAGGAGATAAAATTTACAGAATGGTAAAGAAGTTGCCGTCCAAATTCACTGGAGACTTATTTGATTTATTAAGCCTTTCTACTTGGACATTTGAAAATATTTATCGGCTTCAAATTACCTTTAGAGGGCAAAATTGTTTTGATTTTAAAATCCCCATCGAAAATGGATTAAATGAAATTAAAGAACTCTTAATGACAGGAATATGCACGGTGATTGATAATGCAAGTCCTCTCTCAGAAGATGAAGTAAAAAAGTATATTCAAGATTCAGAAAAAAATATCACTTGCATAACAGCAAGAAATATTTCACAAAATGCAAAGTTATTTTTAACAAAGAAGAAAATATTTTTCCTTGAATTTGAAACAATAAAAGCAAATTTCAAAAATCGTTTTACTAACGATTTTCATGATTTTGAGAAAGAGTCAATAAGGGGCATGATTGTTCCAATAAATTATAGATACTATTCTAAAATAGTTGATAACACAACAAGCTTAACGTATTTCAAAGGTGGGCCTACGGGGAAATTCTTGAAGGAAGATGACTATGTTCTGATGTGTTTTGAAGAATCACCAGATTATGTGAATGGCGGGATTAAGTCGTATGCAAAGGTTGAGGTTTGCAAGGTCGGCTCACCTGATGAAATTTGGACAACATTTCAAAATGATAACCCAATTTTCCCCGAAGATGAATTCATGGCTTGGAGCGCAGACAAATCTGAAATTGTTGCTTTCAAGATAAAAGCCCTTAAATTAATTAAAACACTAAATGTTAGAACTGTTACAGGACAAAGAGACATTACCCCATTTGACAATGAAAAGTTGGGACAGTTTTATTTGAACGAGATAACTGTGAATAAATTTCTTGAACTTAAAGAAGATTTGGATAGAACAAATATTGATGATAGTGGATTACCTAAAGTTTTTCTAAGCTCAACGATAATTGACCTATCAATTGAAAGAACCGAGATAACAGAACTTGTTCGTCAGGATTTATCATATAATATTTTTGTTTCTGAAAATGCAGGAAGTTTTTCAACCCCGCGTGAAACAATTATCAACGAAATAAAAACTTCCGATGCTTATTTATGTATAGTAGGAGAGCGATATGGGTATGAAGGCATCTTTGATGGTAGAAAAATTTCGGCAACACACGATGAATATTTGAACGCAAAGAAATACAACAAACCCATAAGGGTTTATGTTAAAAATGTTAACAAAAGAGATGGAAAACTTGACGAGTTTTTACAGGAAATTGGGGACTATTTAAAAGGTGAAAAGTTTCAAAAATTTAACTCAGCTAAAGAACTTAGACAATTCGTCCGGAGAGATTTAGCAAAACTATTAAAACCCTTATGAGATGTACGGCTGTTCCCAAAGAAAAAAGAGGACCTCTTAGGGTCTGACCTTGAATATAGAATATGCGAGAATAAAACAGGTTGATATAAAGGTTATTTTGCCGGTTCATGAGGAGATTCTCGCCAAGTAAAATATTTCTGCCCTTACAAAAAAATCTCAGATTTTTTGCCTGATTGAATGAAATAATGCTATTGTCTGATAAACATTCATCTCAACAACCGCATCCGACTTGCTCCAGTGCGACGGAATTCCACCCTTCACCTCTCCCTTCCGCCGGGCCCTCTTGGGAGGCTAAAAAAATTTTTGGAAGCTGCAGCCTATCTCGAATTAATTGGAGGTCGCTTTATCCCGGAAATTTCAGATTGTGTCAGTGTGCTCAGGTAATCGGCGTCAAGTCCGGTAATTTCCCAAATCTTATAATCCAACCTTGAAGCAACCAAATATACCAATGAATCTGCGTCTACATCAACGGCAATTCCCAGCATCCCTGGAATTGAACTCGCCATCACTTCAGGATTAGAAAATCTATATTTTGATGGCGCTGTATTTAGAGCATTAAGTACAAATTGCTGGGTTGTTGTGTCAGACTTATCTGAATTTAAGACATCGACAGTTGCTAGTACCCTTGCCTTGCCATTCTTCTCAATGTACCTGAATAATTTTTCTAAATGCGGTGTCATCCGATTGCAGCAATAACCGTCGTCATCAACAGAACTAAGCAACTCGGTGGAAAGCAACCCATTCTCATCCTTCAAAACTGCAAGAGTATATCCCGAGCTTCCGATCTGCCGTATGCCGTAACTTTCGACATCAATAACTTCTATTACTTCAAACTTCATACCAGACGGAACGTAACGCACATTGTAAAATTTATCTTTGTAGAGATGAGCACTCACCGAATCAATGTCCTCAATACATTCTAAACGGCGATTGATTTCTAAACCTCTTTCTGATCCACCGCAACCAACGCAATCACTGGAGTATGCCAAAGGAAGATTAAAACTTACTGTCCGCCCAACATGTGGGTCATCTTTTAAAATAGTGTCTTTTTGTCCGCTGTGGAGGACAAAGTAAATTGGCAAAGCAATTATCAATAAACCTACAATTCCTACGGCTAAGCTGATGTAGTTTCTAATCTTTATCTTTCGATTGTTTGCCGCCAAAATCTCCGGAGATTCAGGTGCTTGTGGAAATGATGATTGTGACTGGCTAATTTGTAATTGGCTTTGGTCTTTCAACAATCCTCGGAAATGGGCGTAGATTAAAGCGATCGGTCCTAAAATGGGTAAAATCAATACAAGTGGTACGAATAATATAAAAAGCTGAAATGCTGCAACATTAGCAGGAAACGGGAGTCGCGCCGGTGAGAGGGCAAGTAAACTTAGACCGATCAGAATAATGAAAATTCCAGTTACTATAACCAATTTTGAGTGTACCCATTTTTTCCAGAAATATCCAAGAATTAAAAATAGAACAACGAAATTTAGAAGGTAAAGGAATTGCGACAATCTACTCAAGCCAAAAATTCTGAAAACTGCTGTTATCATGTGACTGATTAAAAGCGTATTACCAACTGCTATGAAAAGCAGTACTGCTATTCTTTCAATTTTTGATAAAAACTTCATATTTATTCAAAAAAATAGTCAATGTTTTCGTAGCTATTCAGCGTATTTTCGCTCACAATCGTTATGAGCGAACAAAATCAGGCAATTCGCCTCGAAATAGCATCTTTAATATTTTCTTCTAATTCCTCAAGGGTCTCTCCCCGCGTCATAATTTCCGGATGATCGAGAAGCTTTCCAAGCCAAAATTTCTCACCCTTCCAATAAATCATAGTCATCTTTGTCCTCATGCCAGATCCTCCATTGAGCCAATAGACCAATTCATCAGATATTATAGTAAATAGCCGCGTAATTTCAAGATCAGTTGTATAGGTGGGCTAAAGGGAAGAGGAATGGGTGCCATATTAGAAGGCTTTTGTCAGGTCTTTATTCTTGCTAAAAGAATTGTTTTTTCCACATCGCCCTATGGTCGAATAATGCAAACCCAGATAATCAGCCACTTCCTTCTGGCTATAACGGCATTTCTCTACTGTACTGATTCTATTATTTTTCCATTCCGCTCCTGTACAGTACTGCCAAAAGACAGACAATATTTTATATCATTTTTAATACGTCATAAAATTCTGCGATGTTCAATCAAGGCTTTCTTTGATATGATTACATGCGGTAAATCTCTCCTTATTAACAGCGGATGAATGATTGTGATTCTAGAGAGCTAACTTTATAGAAAAATAGCAGACGCCTGTCAATTGGAAACGGCGGAAGCCTTTCGTCTTCAGAGCCGTATACATCGGTTACGATGGTTTGGCCGTTCGGATATATGGGTCAAACGGGACGATGAACTGGGCTTTGGCGTGTCCGGCACCAAGTTGCGTAAACATGCATCGCTAATCCCTGCGTTAAAAAAAACGGGGGATTGAGGAAGTCGTGGTGATTGGCGGGGCACATTCAAATAATGTACTGTCTGCTGTCCAGACCCTTACAGAGAATAATATCAGGATGACCCCCCTTTCTCCTCGGACCGCCACCTCGAAAACAGGGGAACGCAAAATTGCTCTCGTTGTTTGTTGACGACAGCGAAATTCATTGGATTTCATGCTCCCGATGGGCTGATTGCAAAGTCTTAGCCAATAATTACGCAGAGAACAGAAGGTCTCGGGGAATAAAGATCTTCGCGCTTCCTGAAGGGGCACATCATCGGCTGGTGCTGCCGGGTTCTTTAAGCCTGCTTGTCGATATTCTTTGCAACGAGAGGGAATCGGGGATACGGTTCGAACATACTTTTATCGATGCCGGAACAGGGATGGTCGCACAATCTCTTATGGCTGGGGCTGCCGCCCTTGAGAGGAAGACGATATTTCATGTCGTGGTCCTGGCAAGTTCGTTTGATGAATTCCAGTCGGGATTGTCCAAAGTTATGCAATACGCCAGGGAGTTTTTTGATGTTTCTCTTGGACAAGTACCTGACTACTATATAGTATTACCCTGCGACTGCAAAGTCATTTGGCAGCACCAACAAGACTATTTTCAAGGAAATACAGCGTATTGCCAGAGAGGATGGAATTCTTACTGATCCTGTATACTCCTCCAAATTGTTTCTTGCGGCACGGCAAACGATTCTCGACAAAAAGCTCGAAGGAATATCAATCCTGGAAGAAATGAGTGCCGAAAATGCGTTGGGTTTCGTTCCTCAACCCAACTTTATACTACTGAATAATAGCCGTATTGACGCCAATTACTCCCCCACGGGAATTGATGAGCAGTCACCCTGAACTGCCTGGATTGAGTGCAGCATCAGTTCCGGATGATACTGTCGAACAACCTTTCTGGAACGTGACCTGAGTGAATGCCTGAGGGCGCTTACCACGCCGGCAGTTACTGTACGCTTAAGGTGGAAGCCATAAGGATTACCAATAGCAATTACGAGTTGCCCTACGTGAATAGATTGCGAATCACCTAAGCGTGCATATGCCAAATCCTGGGTTTGAATTCTGGTAAATGCTAAACCCGTATCGGGATCGCCACCGATCATATCTGCAGAAAAAAGACGGCCAACCGAGAGTGTCACTTCAATTTGATCGGCATTATGCATATCGTGACAGTTCGTGAGAACAAAGCCATTCGGTGTGAAAATGAATGCTGAATCACTGCCAGTCGTCTTTTGTGACATACGTGGATGGATTGATTTCCGGCCATTCAACAATTGATGAACATTCATATTCGCCACTGTCGGGATAACCTTCTCTGACACACGGACAACGGCCTTTGAGTACGCATCAAGAAGTTCTCTGTCGGCTGGAGGAGAGGCTTCAGATGTCTGCAAACCATCGGGCATGGCCCTATCGGTTGATATCGTTTGAAAAAGGATCTCCATAATCATCTTTTCTCTTAAAAGCTCATTTTTAATGAGCATTTTCAATTTAGATTGAAATATATGGGAAGAGTATTGATTGTCAAACATTCCTTCTCTCTGATTGAATTACACATTTGAATAAGTCGTTTTAGTTTTTTTCTTGAATTGTTCTCCATTTTGAATTTAAGATAAAGGAACCTCAACAATGAAACTCTCTCTTAAAAAACCATGCGTCAATTTATCCTGGGGAAAAAGTATTATGGAGAATAAATCAACAGAGAATGATCTCCCGGCTAAAAATGTCTTATCGCTAGATCTCTTAGAGCATATAAGCGAGCCTATTGGAAAGTATCCTTATCGGGGTTGGGAAACAATATACCGCGAACACTGGAAATACGACTATACCGGTAGAACCACCCATTCTGTGAACTGTGCAGGTTCCTGCACCTGGAAGGTCTACGTTAAGAATAATATTGCCTTTAAAGAGGAGCAGTATGCGGATTATCCGGATATTAACCCAACGTTGCCTACCTATAACCCACGAGGGTGTCAGAAGGGTGCTAATTATAAGGAATATGTGTATGGTCCCCAGCGTTTGAAGTACCCGTTAATGCGGGCCGGCGCCCGGGGTGAAGGAAAATGGAAAAGAATCTCCTGGGAAGAGGCAATGAGGTATATTGCCGATAAAATCGTAAATACAATAGTTAATCACGGTCCCGATACGATAACATTCTACTCGGCTAATCCTGCAAAGTTTGCAATTACGTATGCAGGAGGTTTGCGACTGGCAAACCTGATCGGCGGTGTTGTGTGTACTTTTTACGATTGGGTTTCTGACCTCCCGCCTGGTGAGCCTATGACATGGGGTGTGCGGACCGATTCATGCGAAGCTGCTGATTGGTTTCACTCAAAATACATCATGGTATGGGGTTCAAATCTGTTGGAAACCCGCATACCCGACGCCCATTTCTTAACAGAGGCACGAATGCGGGGGACGAGGATAGTGACTATCTTTCCGGAATACAATCCAACCTCAATCCATGCTGATATCTTTATCCCTGTAAGACCTGGGACCGATAGCGCCCTGGCTTTAGGCATGGCAAATTTTATTATAAGTAAAGGCCTCTATGATGAGGCATACATAAAACAATATACCGATATGCCAATGCTCATCCGGATGGATAATAAAAAGTTTCTTAGAGAAAGCGATATGATCTTGAACGGCAGCCCGGAAAAGTTCTATTTCTGGGATCAGAATACCGGTAGACCGGTCCTTGCGCCTGGTACTCAAGGGTTTCTTGGCTCTCAGGACTGGACGCTCAATCTTGGCACAATAAACCCTGCCCTTGAGGGTGTCTTTACCGCACATACAATCTCTGATCAAATCCATGTGACTCCGGTCTTTTCATTGCTGAAACAAAAGATTGCCGCTTATGATCCCGTAACGGTATCAGGTATTACCGGTGTGGAAGGTTGTCTTGTCGAACAAATTGCGCGTGAGTTTGCAAGTACCAAGCCGGCCAGGATTATTGGGGGTGCGGGGACGAATCATTATTATCATAATGACCTTACGAACAGAAGCCATATATTACTTGCGGCTTTGACGGGTAATGTAGGAATACCAGGCGGGGGATTTGATCATTATGTAGGTCAGGAGAAGATCTGGTGTGAAGAAGGTACCTTTGATCTTGCTAGTCCTCTTGGTCGTACAAAACAACGATACCAGCCGACAACACTCTGGACGTTTATCCATTCACATATTACGTCAGATGTCGACAACCTTTGGCCGCGTCCTATTATAGATTACATACGTGAAAGCGTTCATAATGGCTGGATGCCGTTGTATCCTGAGGGAACACTCGACAGTGGCAAATCGCCTAAGATTCTTTTTGTTTGGGGCGCAAATTTTTTAAACCAGGCAAAAGGGTTCGAATCACTATTGGCAAACCTCTGGCCAAAGCTCGATCTTATTGTCGATATTGATTACCGCGTGAATACAACCGGCCTCTATGCAGATATAATCCTGCCCGCTGCCAGTATGTTCGAAAAGTGGGATATCAGCACTACGGATCTTCACTCATATATAAGTCCCTTTACCCCTATCATAGAACCACAGATGGAAAGTAGGACAGATTGGCAAATCTGGCAGGCCTTAGCCATGGCGCTCCAGGAAACAAAATTCTCATTTACCGATGTCTTGCCGGATGGAACTACTGTTAACCGCGATTTTTCAACACTGGCAAATGATTTTACCGCCCAGGGTACTTTAACATCCGATAAAGCTGCCGGACAGTTTATCTTGGACAATTCGGTGGAGACAAGGGGAATGACCATGGACGGAATCAATGAAAAACCACGGCGATTTGTAGCCACCAGTGAGGAATTTACCAGTGATATCAAGGATGGAATTGCATATTATGGTTTCCAGAGGATGTATGAATTAAAGCAGCCGCTTTCTACAGTAACAGGCCGTCAGCAATTCTATATCGATCATCCCTGGTTCCTCGAGTTTGAAGAAGAATTGCCGATGTATAAATCTCCTGTTCATGAAGATAAATACCCGCTCTGTTGGGTTACTCCACACAGCCGTTGGAGTATTCATTCAACATGGCGGGATGCAAAGTATCAATTGCGATTACAGAGGGGGCAGCCTATTGTCCACTTAAATCCATCTGAGGCTGCAGCCCGCAATTTGATTGATAACGATGCTATCGAGATTTACAATGCTCATGGAAAGATGATAGCTCATCTCTGCATTTCACCGAGAATACCTCCGGGTATGGCTCTGATGTATCATGGATGGGAGCATTATTCCTTTCGTAAAGGTGGTTTTCAGAGTCCAACAACAATTCGCATAAAACCAACACAGCTTGTTGGCGGATATGGGCAGCTTACGTTTAAGGCCAACTATTGGGGTCCGACAGGGAATCAAAAGGATACGCGGGTTGAGATTTGTAAATATAAAAACGGATAAAGGTGTATCTCAATATGGCTATAGTAACTCAAACCTTCGGGATTGATCCTTTATCGTTTATTTCAGGGGCTATGTAAAGAGTAATGTAAATTATTATGACCATAATGAGACAGATTCGAATGGTTTTTGATCTTAATAAATGTATCGGATGCCATACGTGTGCTATGGCATGCAAGACGATGTGGACGGATAAGGATGCAGGACAGATGCATATGTATTGGATTAATGTAGAAACACGGCCCGGCACAGGTTATCCAAAAGATTGGGAAAATCAGGGGGGGTGGTTCAATGCCGATAGAAATACTATACCGCTTCCTAATATTTATCAAGGTTATGGTGCACCCTGGGAATATAACTATAAGGAGGTACTGAAGACAGAGGGCGGAGATACTCCCGCTCCAAAACTAGTTCCATCGCCGGAACCTTCAGAGCACCCTTATGCCAGCAACTGGGATGAAGATGTAGGCAAGGGAACCTTTCCGAATTCCTACTATTTCTATCTGCCCCGTATCTGTAATCATTGTACCGACCCTCCATGCCTGGAGGCATGTCCCCGGCAGGCAGTTTATAAACGGAATGAAGACGGCATTGTTCTGATCGACCCCAAGAGGTGCAGAGGCTATCGCTACTGTGTTAAAGGGTGTCCTTATAAAAAGGTTTACTATAATCCAGAAGCAAAGATATCCCAAAAATGCGTTTTTTGTTATCCAAGGATTGAGGAGCATAAAGGGAACTTCTGCGCGACACAGTGCGTTGGCCGCATAAGCTGGGTTGGTTATGCTGATGATACCAAGAGTAATACCTATAAATTGATAAACAAATGGAAGGTTGCATTGCGGTTGCATCCTGAATATAAAACCGAACCGAATGTGTTCTATATTCCGCCTCTCAGCCCACAGACCTATTCATTTACCGGCAAGTTAACGAACAGCCCACGTATTCCTATTGATATGTTGGCAAAGATGTTCGGTGATACCCACGATCAGAATTATGACCAGCGGGTAACCCGTATGAAACAAATCTTTGATATTCTTCAAGACGAGCGGAACAAAGTCGCATCTGGCGGAAATTCTGAACTAATCGATATATTAATCTCACGCTCAGAGACAGACCGAATTCAGGTATGAATAAGGAAATTCAAATTCAAAAAATATTTCCATAGGTGGTATCTTAACTATGCCAGCTCATGATATCAGCGGCTCTTCGAGGGCCATTACCGCAGGGTATATACCCGGGCCTATAACCCTTGACCCATTAGACCCTGCATGGGCTCAGACCCCGGAAACGATAGTGACTCTCAGCAGGAGAATTCATGAGACGGGGGCGAAAATGATTGCGGTAGGTAATGAAAATAGACGTATCAAGGTGAAAGTGGTGCATAATGGAGCTGATATCTTTTTCTCCCACCAATGGGATGAGAGCACACCAAGTGTCGCGGTAAATGATTACTCGCTTTTTGCCGATGCCCTTGCCATGGAAATCCCCCTCATAACAGAGGCAAGTCCTATCTGGATGGGCGCCATGGACAAGCCGGTAAATATTATTTACTGGAGAGCAGACCTTGCCAGGCCTGAAAATATCGTTGGCGGAGGCATTGGAACCACACAAATCAGTTCAGATGCGGAATCTCAAAATATCAAACATTATCAGAATTGGTCTAAGGGAGCGTGGAATTTGATTATAACTCGCCCCATGGCTGCCGCCTCGCAGAATCAGGTCTCTTTCGTTCGCGGTACCACCTATAGGCTAGCCCTGGCTAATTGGAAAGGTGGAAATGATGCTGAAAGGGGAGGGAACAAAATAATCTCTGATTGGCAGTATCTTTCTATTAAATAGTATTGCAAATAGAGTCCAATACATAGAGTATCTCAGATGTCATTATCTACAAGCCATACAGAATCGATTCAGAGAAGTTATCTATACAAATTGCTTTCTCTTGGGTTCCGTTATCCCACACCGGAAACTTTTAAAACATTTCAAAATGGGGAATTTTTAGCTAGATTATGGGACACCATATCCTCACTTCCTTATGGAAAGTTTATAACTGCCGAACAAGCTGAACAAAGCAAAAAGGCTCAAAATGACCTGAGAAAAAACACCTTTGAGGACTTTGTAGTAAAAGTAGTCCAGACCTTCGATATCGGTACTCCCGAGCCGCCATGTCCGCCGTATGAAGGATTTCATCGGAACAAGTCAAGAGCTGCCATCATGCTGGATATAACTGAGTTCTACATGCATTTTGGTCTTGCAGTGAGTAAGAGGGATGGTAAACGAGAACTTCCTGATCATCTTTGTGCTGAACTGGAGTTTCTTCATTTTCTAGCCTTTAAAGAATCACAGGCGAAAATTAATGAAAACTCAAAATTTCTTGAAGGATATCTTCTTGCGCAAAAAGACTTTCTCAGTCGTCACCCGGTACAATGGGTTCCAAAGTTCTGCGATTTACTTCGCAACCGGGCTGATATCCCGTTTTATAATTTACTTGCCCGGATTACCGTAACGTTTATCA
This sequence comes from uncultured Candidatus Brocadia sp., assembly GCA_964490485.1. Lineage (GTDB taxonomy): Bacteria > Planctomycetota > Brocadiia > Brocadiales > Brocadiaceae > Brocadia. Next base: position 43,062 of record CAZBCT010000013.1, read on the forward strand.
CACATGAGCTTGAATTGGTAACTTCTCGTGTAAAACCCTTTTCAAAGAACTAAATTGTTACAACAAATCTAATTCTCATATTTTTGATTTTGTATTGCGAACAAACTGCTATGAGTTTACAACGATCAGCCTTTTAACCTTGTGTTGCCTGAGAATTAAGCGCGCTTGTGTTTAATAAACGTGCCATTGTGGTACTCTTCAAAGGCGATCCGTAATTCATCTTCCGTATTCATCACAATAGGGCCGTACCAGGCAACTGGTTCACCAATGGGTTTGCCAGATATCAGCAGGAACCTGACTGCATCGCCTTCCGTTGAGACCATCATCTGATCTCCATCATCAAATAGGACGAGAGTCTCGTTACTTACAAAGGGATCTCTTTGAATATCGAAATAGTTGACCCCTTCGATCTCGTAAGAAAACGGTTGTTTTTCCTTGCAAAAGTATCCTTTACCTTCGATGACATATGCAAAAACGGTGTGTCCGCGCTTTGTCGAATGAATAAATTCTGACCGGGCGGGAACTGTTACGTCGAGGTATTCAGGGTCAGTGATGATGTCCCGAACGGGTCCCTGCTTGCCACCGGCTTTGCCGCATATGACCCTGACTTTCGTGCCATTTTCAAGCATTACCTCCGGGATCTGTCCGCTTTTCAGGTCCCGATAACGTGGCTCCATCATCTTATGGGATTTGGGGAGATTGGCCCAGAGTTGAAATCCAAACATCACACCCTGTGGATCGCCTTTGGGCATTTCCTGGTGTATGATTCCACTGCCAGCGGTCATCCACTGTATATCGCCGGTGGATATAATGCCTTTGTTTCCCATGCTGTCACCATGCTCAACATCTCCCTGAAGAACATAGGTGATTGTTTCGATTCCACGGTGTGGGTGCCATGGAAAACCCTTGATATAGTGTTCTGGATTGTTTGAACGAAAATCGTCCAGGAGTAAAAAAGGGTCAAACGTAGGAACCTGGCTATGTCCCAAGGCACGTTTGAGGTGGACGCCAGCTCCTTCGATTGTGGGTTTACTTTTCATAACCTTGCTGATTTTTCTTGTTTTAGTCATTGTGATCCTCCCATCAATAGTTGTCCGTGAAAATGTCACGGTAATTATCTAAACTATCAGGTATACAAATAAACCACCGTATCTCCCCTTTTTCTGAACGCAGAAGGACAAGACGGGTATAGCGCCAGATATATGATTCTGCCCAACGAGAACAAAATCAGCTATCGGCGGAGCACGGCGAAACTCCTGCACGGCGGGTCTGCGAGAAGTAGGAGCCGTAATATGCGGAGCCGGCTAGCTGCATTGCGTGGTTAGGCCACCGGTTTCTTTGCCGAGTAGCTCGTAATCAAGTTCCTGTAAGCTGGCAAGTGGCTGGAGAGTAGTTTGCCCAATCCCTCGATGTCGTTTCGCCAGTCACGATGCAGTTCGCTTGCAACGGCCATCCAGTTCATCAGTTGCACACCCGCAGCCGCCATGCGCGTCCACGCGGCGTGGCGCGTGACCTCGTTGAAGGTACCGGAAGCGTCAGTAACGACAAAGACCTCGAAGCCTTCCTCCAGTGCGGAGAGCGCGGGGAAGGCTACGCAAACTTCAGTCAGGACGCCAGCAATAAGCAACTGTTTGCGACCGGTCGCCCTTACCGCCTTCACGAAGTCCTCATTATCCCAGGCGTTGATCTGGCCGGGACGCGGAATGTAGTCGGCTTCCGGGTGGATTTCCTTAAGTTCTGGTACGATTGGACCGTTGGGACCATCTTCAAAACTGGTCGTTAGGATGGTCGGTAGTTTGAAGTATTTGGCGAGGTCAGCCAGCGCAAGGACGTTGTTCATGAACTCGTCCGGTGAGTAGTCCTGCACAAGGTTGACGAGGCCTGATTGATGGTCAATGAGAAGGACGGCAGCGTTGTCCTTAGAGAGACGGCGGTAAGTGTATTTTGTGTTCATCGGTAACTCCTTTACGTTTGGCTTAGGGATGGTGGCATTTCTTCAGTGCTGCGCGAAGTAGCCTAATTTAATGTTAAGGAATTTCAAAGTTTCTGCTACTGCCTTACACACCCCCAACCCCCTCCCGGGAGGGGATTCAGGGGTGGGTAAATTACACCCCCCGGTCTATGTAGAGCGACCAGTCTGGTCGCCTTACAATGAGAAGAGCTTGAAAGTCGTTGCCGAAGGCTGCCTACGGCTGGTTCGATCTTGCAGACTTCGTCGTGAGCGCTCAGTCGAACGATTGAACCATATATTTGAA
>CAZBCT010000014.1:0-44387 GCA_964490485.1 uncultured Candidatus Brocadia sp.
TATAATTGGCATACATGCATTCATACCCAAACTGGCAAATGCTTCGCCCCTACACTGCGCGGCAGACATCGCCATTGTTGGAATTTTTCAAAAAACTAAATTGTTACGATTTTTTATTTTCAGAATATTATTTTACTGCTTATTGCCGTTTATTACCATGTTTTTAAGGTCTTTAAACGCAAACAGATGGAATATGTCGGTAAAAATAATAATTTTGACTATCGAAATCGTATGTGATATATTCCCTTTCATGATTGTACGTAATTTATTCAATTGTGTCCCCAGGGATTGAGAAAGGAGATATATGAAATCAATGGCACCAAAGAAGCATATGACGAATAAGCTTGTATTAAGTTCCTTTTTCAAGACAATTACCATTGATGGAAAGACGGAACAAGTAACGACAAAGGTGAGGAGGACGCTTTTTTTTGACGATGAAGACAGTTTCCCTTTTTCAAAGATAAAAAGTGTGGAAGTTGCAAAGGATATTAAAGAATCGGTGCCAAACGATTATGTACGATACCTGGTAGTATTAAATTTATCAAATGGGGAAAAAATATTGGTCGATGAAATTGGGGAATCTTCTCAGCGCGGCGGAATCCGGGAAATGAAAAATCTCGGAAAGAAAATCAGCACAATAACAGGTAAAGCGCTAAAGATGTTTGAAGACTAAGCACGCTATTTTCGTACATCCGAAGGATGGAAAAGAATCAAATTTATTAGCTGGAGGGTAGTTTATGCAATTGGCGAAATGGTGGCTGCCTATACTTGGTGTCATAGTATTGGGAATACCGGCACTGTCAGATGCATTCGATGTACAACTCACACAAGAACAAATGAAAGAAGCAAATGAGTATGGTGCGCAATACAAAGGGAGGGAGATTTTTGAAAGCCCTATCGGAAAATCCGCCTGTTTTGGTGAATATCCTGGTGGAGACGGCGGGGTGATTATGAGTAAATATATGAGAATTGCCGTGAGTTCTGCTATGAGAGCTTTGAAAAATGAGACCCTCACGCCACAGGATTTAAAAGAGCTTGGTGCATCCACGACGTTCAATGTGATTGTAAGTATCCCCGAAGAGAATGTCCAAAATCCAGAGGATGTCCAGATTGTGCTCATACAAGGAACTAATAACATTCTGCCGCAAAAGACCGAGTTTGGTATGAAGTATAAAGATAAACGACAAGGTATTATTGGTGTTTTTTCCCACGATAAAATAAATCCAAAAGCAAGCACAGCAATCATGGTCAAGACAAGAAATGACGAGAAAAAATTTAAAATTGATTTTTCTGATATAAAATGATTCAAGCCTTAGAAAATAAACAACTAGGTCCAAAGCGGACATTTCGAGATAAGCTATTTGATTATTCCTGCCAGAGAATTGGCAAGAAGAGGACAAAGCTCTTTTTTAAATTATACGACCTCGCCAGGTTTGATCTCTTTGGCAAACCGAAAGGCGCCATTGGATCAATTGATATTACTAACCGCTGCAACTTGCGTTGTAAACATTGCTACTTCTATGCACATGACTATGAAGAAAAGCCGGAACTCACCGATGACGAGTGGATTGAAAAACTCGAGAGTTTAAAAGAGACCGATTTCCCGTTCTATCAATGCTCCTGGATTGGCGGCGAACCGCTTCTGAGAAAAGATCTCATCGAACGCGGGATGAAATATTTCAAATCGAATCTGGTGGCCACAAATGGCACGATTGAATTGCCAAACTGGTCTGATGTCAATTTCTATCTGTCAGTGGATGGCAAGAAGGACGTGCACGATGCCATTCGGGGAAAGGGCTGCCATGATAGGATAAAAAAGAATGCAAACAGACCGGAACTCAAGATCCATGTTTCGATGGTAGTTAACAAGATGAATTATCAGGACATCGAATATTTTCTTGAAGAGTGGAAAGACGCTGGCGTTAAAGGGTGCTTATTTCAAATGCATACCCCCATAAAGGGACTAAAAAACGACGACCTCTGGCCGGGATGGAAATTGCGCGATGAAATACTGGATAAACTTCTCCGGCTGAAAGATGATAAATATGGCGATTTTATAGGAGTGCCCAGCCTCGTCCTTAAGCTTATGAAGTCTGACAAGTGTAAAGAGATCACGAGAAACTGTATCTTCAAGGAAATGTCCTTTTGTCTTGACCCGCAGGGTCAGATAAAGAAACCATGCATGATGGGTCCTCAGGCAGACTGTCTTCGATGTGGGTGTGTGCTCCCTTTTCATCTGTGGGCACTTGAAGATAAATGGCTTATGACAAGAGAACTCTTTCTGTCTCTGAAATATAAGGTAAGCAAGAAAACCATTCATTAAATTTTTCAACGAGTTAAATTGCCACCAACACCTCCCCCTCTTTGCCTATTCTGGTTTCGTTCGTGCAGAGTGACTGCCCATCTGAGGATGTTCCTTCTCTTTCCTTTCAATGAACCACTTGATAAACCAGTCTGATTCTTTCATCAAAATACTACCGAGAATAGCGCTGAGTAACACATACACACCGGTAAGTGATTTTAGGGGATACGGTGCATGAGAGCTCATCGCAATCGTACCCGCCAGGATAATAGAAAATTCCCCGCGCGGAATAAGGCTGAAACCGAGCCTTAAACAAGCCCTTTTACTCAAAGCATATGTTTTGCCAATACAATACCCGCCAAACACCTTACTAAAGGAAGTTGTGACAAAGATAAAGATCCCGATAGGTATGAGACCGCCCATATGTTTATAATCAACGGACATTCCGAATGCGACAAAGAAAATGGCGGTAGAGAATTGCTGAAAGGGTTTGATCGCTTCAGAGATCCTGTGCCGTTGCTTTGTCTCTGACAACACGAGACCGGCAAGAAATGCCCCAATTGCCTCAGAGAGTCCTATGCGAGATGCAGCGCCTGCAGAAAGAACGATAATAGAAAGGATCAGGATTACAAATAATTCCGTATGTTCGATATCTATGACCTTGTCGATAAATTTTTTTGCCGTCCTGGAAAGCATGACATAGAATAAAAAAAAGCCGGCAGTCTTCAGTATTACCAAGAGCGTGCCCATTGTGTCTATGTGTCCGTAATTAACGATACCAACAATGCATGCAAGAAACATAGCAATAAACATATCTTCAAAAATCAGGACATTGAGGATATATTCAGTTTCCGGATTTGCCGAACGTTTCAAATCAATGATCGATTTGGCTACAATCACGGAACTTGTCACATAGATAATCCCCGCAAGCAAAAGAGTCTGTATTAAGTCATACCCTAATATCCATCCAAGAAGCATGCCAAAGGGAAAGTTAAAAAGAAGGTCATACATTCCATTAACAAATATCTTTCGTTGGTTATCTACGAGACTGCCAATCGAAAATTCAAGTCCGAACATAAAGAGCATAAAAATAATGCCAAGGGTAGCAATAAATTCGGTAATAATCGTGACGGGAAAGAAATTCTGAAGGATCATGCCCACCACAATAAATACTGCCGTAAGGGACTGGTTAACCTTGGTAGCCAAAAAACCGGCAAAAAACAGGGCAATGAGGGAAATGCCTAATGATAATACACTTTCATTGACGATCATTTTCTAAGCGATGTTTAATTTCAAAGGTGGAGATAAAATTTTTCACCTGTTCATTGTTTCCTATGATAATAAGAGTATCATGTGGCTGAATAATTTCGCTGGGAGGCGGATTCGGTATCACGGCTTCACCCCTGATAATCGTGGTAATGGACACCCCAGTCTTTTTTCTGATATCTAACTCTTCGATCTTTTTACTCGCTAATATTGAATCTGGCGCAATCTTTATCCATTCCATCGCCGCATTCTTCATCGCCAATTTATGCTCTTCCTCCACAACCGGCTGGAAGTACGTTCCGGAAAGTATAGCGCCAATCTGACGCGCCTCTTCATCGGCAAGTGTAGTAACCGAAATAGGTTCGTCGTTGTCCTGAATAAATTTAAATACCTCTCTCTCCCCTGAAGAATGAATGACAACCACTAATTTATCACCTGAGTCCAATTCCAGGGTAAATTTTTTCCCGATTCCAGGCAGTTCGCTTTCCTTAATTTCCGACATACATGACCCCTTTCGTTAAAAGACGTTCTCCCTTTTTCAAAACAAGGAAACGTCTACCATCATTATCCATGTAACGAACTGATATTACGCATTCCACAATCAGTTGTCAATCTATTTTAGAAACTGCGATTTTTTTTACCCTTCAATATGCTTGACTTTAATTCCTGATTAATATAATCTCTTACTATTATTTCACACCATTGAGTTCAAGCAGGAAAAGCGTATGACTGAAGGACTAATTCTCGTAAACACCGGCGAAGGAAAAGGCAAGACTACAGCAGCTTTAGGACTCGGCCTTCGGGCAGCAGGGCATGGCATGAAGGTGCTTATGCTTCAGTTTTTCAAGGGGCCATGGCCTACCGGAGAATGCGCAGCAGTAAAACGACTTGAACCTGATTTCAAAATCATTCCTTTGGGACAGGGATTTATCAAAACACGGAAAGAAGAACATGCTGAGGCAACCAGGGAAAATGCCAGGACATCCTGGGACTATGCAAAACGGGAAATCCTTTCTGATGTCTACAGCATCATTATCCTTGATGAAATCAACAATATGATCTACCACGGGCTCGTATCGGTTGAGGAAGTAATTTCCGTATTAAAAGAACGTCCCAAAAGACTTACCGTAGTCCTTACCGGCCGCAATGCCCATGAAAAGATCATAGAAATGGCAGATATGGTTACTGAAATGCGAGAGATCAAACATCACTACAAAAAGGGAACCAGTGCCCAAAAGGGCATTGAATTTTAGACCGCAGGGGCACGGTGCTCCGTGCCCCCGCCGTTGAAATTCCTGAAAAGGACACCGTATGTCAGAGTCAAAATTACATGTAGTATTATTACAATCGACACCAGACCCGGAAGAAATAGTAGCCCAGGCTGCCAAACTCTGTTACAGTGCTGCTTCTATTGATGATTTGAAGAAACAAATTGAAAGGAAAAACCAGGCAGACTTCATCGAGAAGTTAACGGACATGCGCCATCTATCACCTCTTGAACATGCCATCTTTACCTTTGGCATAGAAGGCATCTCCCGTTCCTGCTCTCATCAAATTGTACGGCATCGTTTAGCCTCTTATTCCCAGCAGAGTCAGCGATACGTGGGGCAGCAGAGCGGGAAGACCGGAGGATTTCATTTTATCGTGCCGCCCGGCATAGAAAAGATAGGTAGAAAACAGTGGTTTACTGAGAAAATGCATATGATTCAGCAATGGTACGATGAACTGGTAGAGGCGCTTGGCAATAGCGGAGAAAGCGCCTTTGAGGACGCCCGTTTTTTATTGCCCAATGCTGCTGAAACGAAAATTATTGTCACCATGAATGCCCGTGAACTGCTGCATTTTATTCGGGTACGCTGCTGTAACCGTGCACAGTGGGAAATAAGGGACTTGGCAACAGAGATGCTTCGCCAGGCAAAACAAATTTCTCCTCACCTCTTCAAGGATGCAGGACCAGGTTGTGTAAATGACACCTGCCCTGAAGGAAAGATGACCTGCGGAAAAATGGGTGAGGTGAGAAACCGGTTTAAAAATCTCCCGTGAGAACGCTTATCCATTTCGTCAGGAATGATCGTAAGTTTTAGGGGTTAGGAAGTGCTACCTCAACAGGTTTGATAGTCTTACTAATTATCTCTTTAGAATGGGTTACGTTTAATTTTTTAAAAAGAAAATCAAACTTGACCTCGAGTTCTTCGCCAATCTTCTTTTTTATGTCAGCAGGAAGATTCCAGAATCTCTCCTTAAATGGACCAAAGCCATTTTTCCGGACTTTATAGATAAATTGGTCCTCAGTATCTCCCTCTTTCCATTCTTTTTTTATATCAGGATGATTCTTGAGAAAATCATAGATTTCTTTTTTGAAATCTTCTGGAAACACCTTGCTCTCATAAATCATATTCTGGAATTCCGTAGCAAGATGAACTTCGGCAGCACCGGCTTCCGGAAACTTATCGAACGCATCGGGAGGAAGGGTAGACGCACCGTGTTGCACTGCCCCACTCAGGCCATATTCATCCTGTGCAGCCCGTGATAAATTTTTCAGGGTGTCAAAATCTAATTTCACCTTGGCGACCGTTCCGTCAGGCAGTGGCACACCGCCGTGGGACGTGCCTGTTTGTACACTAATTTTACTAATCCCCTTCAACACCTTGCCTTTCCGGGCTAACGTAGCGGCAAACCCATCCATGAAAGCCCGTAATTCCTCAACGGTACTATTCTTTTTTCCTACTTCCCCGATTTCACCGCCAACGGATACGGTAATCCCCTTTGGTTCTAATGTCCTGATGTACGCAGTCAATTCAGCGGCAAACTCAAAATTGAGCCGCTGCTGTTCAGTCAAGTTTGGCTTGTTTAAATCCACCAGCGTTGAGGTGTCAATATCGATATTATAAAAACCGGCATCAACGGCCTCTTTAATGAGTTTTTTTACGGTGTTAAGTTCCCCTTCTTTATCTTTTTCGTATTTCCTGGCATTGATTTGAAAGTGATCTCCCTGAATAAATACGGGGCTTTCAAATTCTTCCTTTATGGCAGCCGCAAGAATTACCGCTGCATACTCGGCAGGTCTCTGATCGGTGTAACCTATCTCTGACCGTGCAATCTCGAAGATAAAGGCGCCAACGTGATTCTTTTTAGCAGCCCTGAAGATGGAGCGCGATACATCGTACGTTAAACCCCGGATGTTGATAGCGGGCACGGTAAACCCCTTGTATTCTTTTTTGCCCATAGCTTCGTAAAGGGATTGAATGGAAGAAGAAACAACGCCAAGATTATTGCCGACATTACGGATCGTCGATCGTGCGGCATCCTTCACAGCTCCATCCTTATTGAAAACGGCATTGTAAACAAGGGTGTCAATTATTTTATTTCGGAACGAATCCTTATCAAGTATCGTTACAACGCCATTTTTGTGGATATCAACAATACCCTTCAGAACGTTTATCAAGTCTTCTTTCGTCTGATAAAGCATGGATTGTTAACTCCTTTTTTACTTTTGGTTGAAAAACTTTTCATAGGTTAATACATCTTCTTTACTTCCAATAATGAGTGGCACCTTTTGATGAAGTTCGGTGGCCTGGATATCCATGATGCGTTCTTTTCCGGTAGATGCCATGCCGCCAGCCTGCTCAACGATGAATGCAAGCGGAGCAGCTTCGTACAGTAAGCGCAGTTTTGGTTTCGGTTTTTTTGGGTCTTTATAATCAGCCGGATACAGGAAGATCCCTCCGTAAAGCAGATTTCTGTGGAAATCCGCCACTAACGACCCAATGTATCTCAGAGAGTAAGGCCTGGCCGTTGATGAATCACTTTCCTTAAGATACCCAATGTATCGCCGTGTTCCCTCATCCCACGTATAGGTGTTTCCCTCGTTAATACTATACGTCTTGCTTTTTTGAGGAATTTTTATATTTTCATGAGAAAGCAAAAACTCTCCAATGCTGGGGTCTAACGTAAAACCATATACCCCTTGTCCCGTCGTATATACCATCATGGTACTTGAACCATACACAATGTACCCCGCAGCAATTTGTTCCGTCCCTTTTCTCAGGCAATCTTCAACCGTTGCTTCTTTTCCGGTTGTCTTCCGCCGGTAAATAGAGAATATCGTTCCGACACTTACATTTGCATCGATATTCGAAGATCCGTCCAGCGGATCAAACATCAGCACGTACTTACCCTTGGGAAATTCATCAGGTATGGTGATAACGTCTTCGTTTTCCTCGGACGCCATAATACAAAGGTGACCACCGTGATCCATGGATTTACAAATTCTTTCATTGGCATAAACGTCCAGCTTTTTTACCGCTTCGCCGTGGACGTTTACTTCGCCCGTGAGGCCTAATATTTCTGCTAGTCCTGCCTTGTTAACCTCACGGGAAATGAGCTTTGCAGCAATCGATAAATCCCATAAGAGCCCGGTAAAATCTCCGGTGGCCTTTGGGAATAGTCTCTCCTGCTCAACAATATGCCGTTGTATCGTAATGCCTTTATTTTTCTGCATATCGAACCGAAGCTCCTCCTGTTCCTGGCAACGTAATAAAACATTGTATTCTATCCTCAGGATTGCCAATGTCAATGATTATTCATGCAATCCATGTCCATTCATCTTGCCAGGAGAAAACCTGGCTTTTTCAGGATGAAGGTATTTACCGGTACGACTTAAACAATCTTCTTAAATTCTTCTTTACCCGGTGTGAGGAGAGACATAATCTGGAACCGGCGGTCGTTTAAGAGATGATTCATGGGGGTTACGTTTTTATCACGGGCAATTTTGGGATCAATTTCAACAATCACTGCCTCGTCCCGATCCGATGAGGCACGACAGAGAACATCTCCTTTTATGCCTACGATCTGACTCGTGCCAATAAAAGTAAGCGCCTCCTCAGAACGGGCTTCCGTTCCGATACGGTTTGCCGTGATAGCAAAGACCCTGTTTTCAATGCATCGCGTTATCATGGCCTGCGGACAGTATGGAAGGACAAGGTTTGCAGGATGACAGATAATATCTGCTCCCTTTACCGCAAGGTGTCGTGCGACTTCGGGAAAAAACCAATCAAAACAGATCATGACGCCAACTTTCGCTTCTCCAATATCATACACCGAGAGGTCTCTGTTTCCTGGTTCAAACCACTGCTTCTCATGAGAAAAGAGATGCAATTTCCTGTAACAACCAATAAACCCGTGTGGTCCTACCAGTATCGACGAGTTATAACAACGCCCATTTTCACGTTCAGCCAGGCCGGCAACCAGATACATGCCTTTTCCCTTTGAAAGCTTAACTAAGGCACGTGTTGTTTGTCCTTCAGGAACGCTCTCTGCCAAGGCAAGAACCTCTTCTCTTGAGGTAAACTGGTAACCCGTATTACATAATTCTGGCAACACTAATAGATCGGCATTCAGCGATTGTATCGTTACCGTCGCCTTATTGATATTCTCGTCTTTTTTCCCAAAGAGGGGAGATGTTTGCAAAAATCCAACCTTCATCGCATTTCCTTAAGATTAAAGATAAATCGCCGTTCTTTGTTCAAGGGACTCAGGATTACAAGGCTGACCTCTTCGTCGGGCTCTACAAAATAATTCGGAAAATCATAACGGCAGGTGGCACGATAGCTCATCGACAATCTGATTCCAAGATTGGTAGACCTGGCATGGGTATCATTTTGTTCTATGACTGGTTGAATCGGTTTGTTCTTATATAACAATACCGCGTGATAATCCTTAGTAAAATCTGGAGAATTGCCGTATAACACTACATGAAACGATAAAATATCCTCTACCTCAGCCATAGATTGATATATCTGTGCTTCCGTTAACTTCCTGGCGGCCAGGGACGCCTGCTTCGCCTCATACGCCAATATGCTAAATTTGGTGTTTAAGGCTGCCCACTCATACCCCTCATGCGATACCATTACCCATTCGCTCAAAAAAGCAATGTAATCTAAGTCATTATTCTTCTCGCCGTACTCAATAGCCTGTTTGATTTGTTCATCGGGCAGACTGTAGTAAACAGCGGTTGCATCATGAGCGTGGGTAAAAAACAGAGCTATTATCCAGAGAAGGATACATTTTTGCCGCATCGTTGTCCCCCAATACTTGAAAGATTCCTTGCAATCATGAAAGAAACTTCCCTATAATAATACCAGACTTTGCTTAACAGAGTACAGAAGAAAGACTGTCTGAACCGCCTCTTTGTGAAGTCTGGCTCAATAACATAAAATCCAACCCGACACGGGAGCTCAAGAGTTTATGAAGGTTACCTTTCTGGGAACCGGCACTTCGCACGGAATTCCCATGATTGCCTGCACATGCAAGGTTTGTACCTCGGAAAATCCTAAAAATAAACGGATGCGCACATCGGTGTTCGTTAGTATAAACGGATGCAATATCCTGATTGATGCCACGCCGGAATTGAGGCTCCAGTGCATTAAAAATAAGATTACACGACTGGACGCCGTGCTCATTACCCACTCCCATGCGGACCACATTTTTGGTCTCGACGATCTCCGGAGATTTAACATGATTCAGCGTATGGATATCCCCATTTATGGCACTTCGAAAACCCTTGATACCATACGCCGTACATTTTCTTACGTATTCACGAATCATTGTGAACCTGGTGGTTCTAAACCACGGTTTTCCCTGAAGATTGTCAACGGCGATTTGACCATCGAAGGGATTCCGATTGTGCCAATAAAGGCTCTTCATGGTAACGGAGAGGTAACGGGTTACCGATTTAACAAATTTGCCTATATTACCGATGCCAGCGATATTCCCAAGGAATCGTTGCAAAAATTACAAGACCTGGAGGTGCTTGTCTTAGGCGCACTTCGCTATACACCACACATAAAGCACTTTACTATAGAACAGGCATTACGCGTCGTCAAGCAACTCAAGCCACAGAAGGCATACTTTACTCACATGTGCCACGATATCGAGCATGAAGAAGACAGTAAAAAACTTCCACCAAGTGTAGAATTTGCGTTTGATGGTCTTATGATCGATCTTGCCTGAAATATCTGACAACCGCATTTCAAAAACATGGGTATTATCAGATTACTCCCTTCTACCCCTTTCTACCAACCGAATAAACTACGTTTTGAAATTTTTCGTATCTCCTTTTCGTCTGCCCATTCGATAATCCCTGTCTCCAGTTCCATGAGGTTGAGGGTAAATTTATAGTAAATATCTTTTACCTTAGCAGACTTTTTAACAATACTTGCAAAATTACCGTAAAGCATATATTCGGCTCCAATTTGACGGCCAAAGGCAGCAGCAGCGGCTTGATTTACCATACCGCTTTCGTTTTGGAACTCAAACTGTTTTTTCGCAGCATCTACTTTTGTCATGTCTACAAAGCGAAACTTGCCGGAACGCAAAATCTTCGTTCTGACAGAATCAGTAATTGACTCTGTGTCTATATGTTCCAGCGTTTTATTTTTGATGGCATCTACAAAAATAACCGGACTCCGTTCGCTTGTCGCTTGAACAAGAGGTGGAAAAGAAAGGAGGGAATCGACCATTTTGTTGACAATCTGCTGTAAATCAGTCGAACCAAAATCAGCGGTTGTTGTTTCAACCTTGGTAGCATCCTTATACTTTACGTTCGTAGCGCATCCGGCGCCCATCACCATGCACAAACCAATCACCATCTTTTTTAACCCACACATTATCTGTGTCCTCCGTATCTTTATTTTAAATTCTAAAAAGTTATTGCGGTACTATAAAATACCGATCCTATTCGTATAACCCTGAGTATGGTTTTCCCGTTCTTATGAATGGAAACATCAATGTCTGAGAATGCTCCTGATGCTTTATGCTCTAAATGCAATTGATGTGTTCCCGCCGAAAGATGGTTACGCAAGATCTGTACATCCCGTGGCAAGGTTAACCAGCTTCTCAGATCAGCTTTTTCAGAAACTATATTATAAAGCGAAGAAAATATCGTTCCTGCAGTTCCCGCAGTTCCCGCCGAATCTTTTGTCTGCCACTGAAAGGCTGCCTTAGTCGCAGACCTGAGGAGATGTCTGACGACCATTCCCGGCACCTTTTCCTTTAAGGATTTTACCGCCAGCGCCTGCACATAACAGAGCGGCTCTGTCTCGCCTAAAACACTGCCATTCTCAGGTGCAGACAGAGAAAGCGGCTCGATGTCTGACCACTTTGCAGCATACACAGGAAATGCGACTGCCAAAAAACCGTTAGGAGTGGGAATAGGAACTTTGATTTCTCTTTTTTGAGGAACAAATCCATTTTCAAAGAAAACGACCAATTCCCCGGTTTCCCTCTTTCCCTCACCATCTTCGTCTGCAACCCTGATATTAGTAAATCTGGCAGTATATTTGCCCAGTTCCTGGTTCATTCCGAGATCTTTAGCCAGGCGAATTACATCGCGTTGTACGTAAGTATTGTCTGGAAAAATCTGAAGGGCTTTTTTATAGTCAATGTATGCGTCGTTGGGTTGATTGAGCAATTCATAGACGATGCCGGACAGGTAAAAGGTGTACGCATTTTGGAAAGAGTTCTTTACCTTGCCGGCGCTATCATCCATAACGCGATACGCAGTATTCAGATTGGTTAAGGCCTGCGACACCTCAATACTTTTTTCCCTGGCCTTTTCTTCCGCCTTTCTCACTTCTTTTTCATGCATTTCCAGCGCCAGATTCTGTTCAAGATTGGCACGTCTGACCTCAACGCCTGCGCCTTCGATATCCTTTTTTGCAAGGTAATTGAATGCCTGGAATTGATACAGAAACACCTTCTCATACCCTTCTCCCTTATAAGGAATAGTGTTATCATTGGTTAAAAAGGTAGAGGTCTGCGCTCCAATATCCGAAGCGCTAATGATGGCTTTTTCTTCTCTATGCCGAACGGCTTCTATGGCTGCTTCATAATCCTTCATGCTTACCTCCAGGTCATTCTTTATCTGTGCAATACGACCACGCTCCTGGAGATAAAGAATTTTATCATTGCCTTTCCGGTACTTATCGAGAACTTTAAGCGCATGATCGAACTTGCGGACTTTGACCCCGTCAATCAGTGGATTCATTATGGTTGTGTAAGAAGTGAAAACGCTTGAAGTGGAGCAACCGACAGCAGATAGAATGGCGGTAATAAAACCGGCGAAAAACAATCGTCTTAATCGATCTGGCATAGTGTTATCGTTACCACCTCATTGCATTCATTTTTTAAACGACTGCAGTCTTTCATTAATGGCACTGTCCATTGAGAATTATATGTTTGAACCACAGCCTGTCAAGGTCATTTGAATAAAATGATACTTTTAAAATTGTAATTGCTATAACGTGTAGATTTTATTATCTTTATTCACATTATGAACAAATATATTATTATTGGTGTTCCGTGTCTCATAGCCATTATTGTTGTATCAATCTATTTTCTTGGTAACACAGAATCAATACAGTACAGGACTGAAAAGATCGACAGGGGCACTATCGCGAAATATGTTACGGCAACCGGCACCATAAACCCTGTCAGGACGGTAATCATTGGGAGTCAGGTTACGGGCCTTATTTCTAAATTGTATGTAGATTATAATTCTGAAGTTAAGACAGGACAGATCGTTGCTCAAATTGACCCCATCCCTTTTGAACATCAGGTAAAAAAGGCAGAAGCTACCCTGGCTACCGCCATTGCTTCCCTCGAAAAGGCAAAGGTAATCTCTAAAAATAACAGGAGAAACTATCGTCGTTCAAAGGAATTATTTGCAAAAAAAGTTGTTTCCATTGAAGATCTTGATTCTGCCCGAACAGTTTATAAAACAGGATTAGCAGAGGTAAAACTGGCAGAGGCGCAAATATTGCAGGCAAGGGCGTCCTTAGAAATTGCAAAGACAGATCTGAAACACACGGTAATTGTATCTCCCTTAAACGGCATTGTGATCTCCAGAAATGTGGATGTGGGACAAACCGTCGTGTCCAGCTTTCAAACCCCAGTTCTCTTTAATATCGCTGAGGATCTGGTTCATATGCAAGTCAATACGAATGTCGATGAAGCCGACATTGGTATGGTTCAGGTAGGGCAGGATGCAAAGTTTACGGTAGATGCCTTTCCTGATGACTTATTTGAGGGTAAGGTCTCCGAGATTCGTATGGCACCTATTATTTTTCAAAATGTTGTGACATACGATACAATAATTAATGTTGATAATTCATCCCTGAAACTCAAGCCTGGAATGACGGCAAATACTTCCATTTTAGTGGCCAGAGTAGAGAACGTTTTAAAGGTTCCCAATGTGGCATTACGATATACCCCTTCTGAGATTTTAAAAGGAGAAGGAGATAAAAAGGCGATTGTTGACAGGAAATTTCCAAAAAAAATCAGCTTGCATATTTGGGTGTTGGAGAAAGGAAAATTGAAACAAGTGGATGTAAAAGTGGGAATAGGCGATGATGGCTTTACCGAAATCCTGGAAGGTGATGTAAAAGAAGGTCAGGAAGTTGTAATTGGTGAAACGCTTCCTAAGACGGCTGAAAAAGGTCAGCAAAAAGTTCCCTGGGGCAGAGCCCGTTATTAAACATGCACGATATCGTATTGTTGAATGACATTTATAAGATTTATACGATGGGAGAGTTTAAGGTCTCGGCCTTAAAAGGGGTATCTTTGTCGATAAAGAAAGGGGAATTTATGGCTATTATGGGGGCATCCGGGTCAGGCAAGTCCACCCTGATGCATATCCTCGGATGTCTCGATAGTCCCACGCTGGGGAAATATTATTTGGAAGGTGTGGAAGTTTCCCGTTTTTCAAAAAATGAATTGGCCAAAATTCGCAACAAAAAACTAGGATTTGTGTTTCAAAGTTTTAACCTGCTCAGCCGAACTACGGTAGTAGAGAATATCGAACTCCCCTTTATTTATAGTAAGAAACTATCCAAAAACGATATCGATAAGATTCATCAGGTAATGCGTATTCTGGGCCTTGATGGGCTTCAAAAGCACTATCCCAATCAACTGTCCGGTGGACAACAGCAGCGAGTTGCTATTGCACGCGCCATCGTCAATGACCCCACCTTGCTTCTTGCCGACGAACCAACGGGAAATCTGGATAGCGCTACCAGCACAGATGTCATGAACGTACTCACCGACCTCAACCATAACCTGGGTATTACCATTGTGCTCGTTACCCATGAAACAGATATTGCCGGATACGCCCGCAGGGTTGTTGTTCTCAAAGACGGCAAGGTGTTGAGCGACATGCCATCTTCATCCTCCGCCATACCTGTGGTTCAAGCACTTTGATAAATAGTTTCATAATTTTATACCTAGCGAAACTTTTTCACCTATGACGGCGCTTTTTAAGATAGCTTTACGCGCAATTATGCGGAACAAATTACGCTCTTCCCTGACGATACTCGGCATTGTCATTGGTGTTGGTGCAGTAATTGTTATGGTAAGCATCGGGCAAGGCGCCAAAGCCTTTGTCGAAAAACAACTGGAGAGTTTGGGTACAAACGTCCTCATTATTATTCCCGTCAGCACCACACATGCCGCTGCCAGGGGTACCACCGGGACCATTACCTTAACCGCAGAAGATGCCTTTGCGGTGACAAAGGAATGTAGTGCCGTCAGCTATGTTTCGCCTGGTATCAGAACAACCACGCAGGTTGTTTACGGAAATATGAACTGGACAACCGGGGTGTCGGGGGCAGGGCCTGATTATCAGATTATACGGAACTGGACGTTAAAAGACGGGAGATTTATCACTCCGCAGGACGTAAATACCATGGCAAAGGTTTGTGTTCTGGGGCAGACCGTAGTAACCAATCTTTTTGGAACGTTGGATCCTGTTGACAGGTGGGTTCGTGTGAAAAACATACCATTTCGGGTAATTGGCGTGTTGCTCCCCAAAGGCCAATCACCTACAGGCCAGGATCAGGACGATATGGTTCTCATGCCGTACACGACCGTACAAAGAAAGATTATGGGAGTTACACATATTAGTTATGCCCTTGCTTCATCGACTACCGCAGAGTCACGGTTCGAGGCAATCGATCAAATTACTTCTCTCCTAAGGCAACGCCATCGGCTGAGACCCCACGAGGAAAATGATTTTACGGTCATCAGCCAGGTAGAATTTGCTTCAACGGTAATGGAAACAAGCCATACGATGACCGTTCTCCTCGGTAGTATTGCATTAGTATCCTTGTTTGTTGGTGGCATTGGTATTATGAATATCATGCTGGTTTCCACAACCGAACGGACAAGGGAGATTGGCATTAGAATGGCTGTCGGCGCAAAGGAAAATGATATCCTCTTCCAGTTTCTGATAGAATCTACTGTCCTTAGCTCGATTGGTGGTGTAGCTGGAATAATTTTTGGCATCTTTGCATCAAAATTAGTCTCTTACTATGGAGGATGGCCGTCTTTGCTGTCTTCGCCATCTATTGCCGTTGCCTTTCTCTTTTCAAACATGGTCGGTATCTTTTTTGGTTACTATCCGGCAAGAAAGGCATCAAGACTGAATCCCATCGAGGCTCTCCGGTATGAATAAAAATTACGTAAAAAGAATATTGAATATATGACGATTTTCATTTAAATTAGCATTTCTGTAAGTATCATGCGTTGATGCGATCTATATAGTATTAATAGTTTCCTGTATCGGAAATACTTGAAAGGAGCCATTTCATGAAAATATCAATCGAAAGTAAAACAAGGATCAAAATAATTCCGGAAAACGAACACGAGAAAGAGAATCTTGATTCGCTCTGGAAGATTCTGATACGCTGCGAAGCGGACAGCAAAGTGCTCTGTCCTATCGGCTCATACGTAGCTGGCCAGGATGATGGCGCTAACTTTGTCATACAGGATCAGTGATTTAGTATCTTATAAAAAATATTTTTACGACAGATTGTTGTTTTGGAAACCTCGGATATTGAACTCGTCACGGGCAATGGTAAAGAATATCTGCTGGTCTTCATCGTTGAAGAAGTTAAACCTTTGTCGTATAATTTCACAGAAGTAGGCACTATGGCATGTTTGATACGGGTACCATTGATATGGGTATTGAATCTGTTGCCCATATCATCCTGGTAATTCCCATGCAGTTTTTTCCAGGAAGGTTGCTCTGTTTTCGGGTTTTACCGTATGGATAGCTGTTTTGGCGAGGGTATCGTACATGGTCTGTAAATAGCTTTGCTGCTTAAAGACAATATCCGCTGCATACTCAATCTGCATAATACCACAATGATATGAAAGATGAAATTTCTTGAGAAACGGGCGGTGCTTCTGAGCAAACTCATCGAGTATGGTATGGAGTTGTTCTGGTGAAAAACCGTTGGCAATTTCTTAGTAGCGTTGTCAAGTGGAGACCTGACAAAAGTCCTCCAATGTTATAGTTGTCATGCATCAAAGCCGTTGTAATAATAGGCAAGCCGAACCTTGGTAACGTTCAGCGCACCTGCAATACTCCATTTACTCACGCTTACCCGCATGTTAACCGTCCGCATTACTCGCACTTCTTTACCCCATTGCTCTCTCGCCAAAACCAAGAACTACCTTCTGAATAAAATCCCTCAATATCTCTGGCATCAATTTACCAAATCCTATGAGAATTGCCACTAAACTGTTCTCCTTTATATTCTCTCAAAAAATAATATCCAAATTCAATTGTGATGCCATCCGTGTTTGAGGTAACTCCCATATCGCCATCCTTTTCCTTATGGTTTCGTTTCTTGCTGAAACTACTTTTACCCTAATTGGAGGGTTTTTTTCTTCATTCAGGGCTCTCTTTTTCTACCCTACCAAAATTGAGCGGCGGACGGGTTAGGTGTACACTTCGACAAATCAGAGACGCCGGCGTTGTTGGTGGCTTGATTAGCCCTAAAAGACCTTGTTGTCAGTAATTCCTTAAAGGGTTACTCTCTCGGTTTAATGTCCTAAGATCGATACCACTGCATACTTTGGCGCTATTGATGTGCATGTGGGTATATGATCTATACACGACTTCTCTTCTGACAACTCTCCCCTGCGATCAAAAATATTATCCATGCTCTTTCTGTGTATAAAAATTATATCCGCATGGTGAATCATTATACCTATTCAATTGAACTCTGCCCATATATTGCACAACAATTTTGACATAATGCTATATATTGTGGTTTTATCAATGGAACAGAAATAGCTTATACAAAATCTTTGTAGTGAACTATGTCTTTGTGTGAAACGGAGTGGCATTTTTTTCTGTTTTCCCTCACGTCACAATTTAGTATTGAGGGTTTGTTTATTTCCACTCCCCAGAGATAAAGCGCCTTAAGCTTATATTTTGGTAAAGACGCCCATCATATGAATTCATTAACATACCATTATGATCTGATATGCCATCTTGTATGGCGCGATTTTAGCCTGCGTTATAAACGGTCTGTGTTGGGCATCTTCTGGTCTTTCATACTTCCACTAGCGCAACTGATGGTTTTAACATTTCTTTTCCGGAAAGTCATACCTCTCGACATAGACAACTATCCGGCGTTTGTCTTTACCGGATTACTGCCATGGACGTGGTTCAATGCATGCCTTAATTCTTCTGGCATTCTGTTTATTTCAAACCGCGACTTGATTCGTCGGCCTAATTTTACCCCCGCTATTCTCATCATTGTAAATGCGTTATCAAACCTGATTAACTATCTTATGGCAATGCCGATACTTTTTGCAATTTTAGTTTTATCCGGCAAGACTGTAACACTGGCGCTCCTATGCCTTCCCGTTCTGGTACTAATCCAAGGTGTCTTGATAGTTGGTCTGGGATTCTTCATATCAACTTTGAACGTTTTTTATCGTGATATACAGCCGATTATGGGTGTCGCACTCACGCTCTTGTTTTATATAACTCCGGTTTTTTATCAGTCCGAAACCGTCGGTGAAAGATATCGTATCTTATATGAGCTGAACCCGATTGCAGTGTTAATTCAAGGCTATCAATCAGTTTTTTTTTACGGGATAGTTCCGCAGTGGAATTTGCTGTTGCTAACGAGTGTTGTAAGCGGAGTTATGTGTATCATCGGTTATCTTATTTATAGACACTACCTTCACGATATTATTGATTATTTGTAGATGTGTATTCGATACAGATCGGGTATCAGAAAATAGGCAAGATCGTTTTTTTGTGGCAGGTATTGGTGTATAAACCCATGCGTTATAACACCTAATAATTCAGGTTTGAGAGTATAGCATGTCAGTAGTTTTATCGGTAGAGTCCGTTTCAAAGAGGTATCGCATTCAACGGAATCGCCCTTTTACCCTTAAAGAGTCGCTAATTCAAAGGCTGACCGGACGTCATAACAAAGGGAATATTCTGTGGGCATTACGTGATGTAAGCTTTTCGCTAGAGCGGGGTAGGTCGCTAGGAATTATTGGCCATAATGGCGCTGGTAAAAGTACCCTCTTGCGCCTGCTGTGCGGACTGGGAAGACCCACAACGGGATATATTCGACGTAATGGCCACATAAGTGGCGTGCTTGAGTTAGGAAGCGGTTTTCAGGCTGAATTGACCGGACGCGAAAACCTTATGACGGGGGGGCTCTTAAACGGTCTAACCAAACGTCAGGTACTGGCAAAGCTGCCTGAAATTATTGCATTCGCAGAATTAGAAGAGTTCATCGATCAGCCGGTCAGAACATACTCCACCGGTATGTATATGCGACTTGCCTTTGCTATAGCAATCCATTTTAATCCGGAAGTCATGATTATTGATGAAGTTTTGTCTGTTGGCGATTCCCGTTTCCAAAAGAAATGCATGGACAGGTTGGCGGCCTTCCGGTCTGCCGGTAAAACAACGATTCTAACGTCACATGACATGGAACAGATCAGTGCTTTTTGCGATGAGGTACTGGTATTGGAAGAAGGCCACGTGGTGATGCAGGAGGATCCGGAAAGCGCCATTCAGTGTTACAATGATCTTATGCGACAACGGACAGAGAAACGGGCATCTCAGCTCTCTGCTGAAACAACCCAGACGAAACTTACCGTCAAACAAGGTAGTCGTATGGGGACTCAAGAGGCATCAATCAGCAACGTCCTCATTTACGATGAACACGGTAAGCCTGCCGACAACTTTTACAGTGGTGAAGGTCTGACAATCGTGCTTGAATATTGCCTTACCAAGCAAATGCCCGATCTTGCTGTTATCCTTGGTGTCTACAGCGACACGAATGTTAAATGCTTTGAAACATATATTTTGTCAGCTTGTACAACCTTTGGCTCTCTCGCTGCTCATGGCAATTTTCGTTGTTACCTGCCCGTCCTGCCCCTGCTTCCGGGACAATATTACATAAACGTTGGACTTTATCCGGTTGATTGGAGCTTCATTTATGATTATCACTGGGATATGCATACCTTGTCTATTTCGCCAAAAAACAAGGCACCTTCAGATGTTTCTGGCGTAGTCTCTCTGGAACCTGTGTGGTCTTCTCTTCCTTGTGGTTGAAAAGTCTCCGGTAAGAATGAAAAGCAAATGGAAGCGCGCTGAAAGATTATGTTCAAACCCATAAAAATAATGGACATTGAGTTAAGCCGTCCGGTTACGGCTATTGAAAATCTGGGCGATTATGATGTCCTTCAGGCTTTAGTCCGGTTACATGATACCCCTATTGGGTATATTAAAGTGCCAGTGGTCAATGGTTGTTGTATGGCAACATCACTCGGTAAAGCCATTTTGGAAGAGCATAGCAAGGCTATTTTACACCACCTTTTATATGATAGACTCGCATCACCACTGAAACAGGGCAGATTACGCATTGAGGAACTTCTTGCCGTTCAACATCCGGTTTACTGTGGTTCTCTGCCATTAGTTACAGTTGCAGTTTGTACCCGTGACCGCAATGATGATCTTGTGCGATGCCTGGAATCATTGAAATGCCTTGATTATCCAAAACTAGATGTGATAGTTGTGGATAACGCGCCGAATAATGATGCTACTGAACGTCTTGTGCAAACGAAGTATCCGAATGTCCGTTATGTTAATGAGCCACGACCGGGTCTTAATTGGGCACGGAATAGAGCCATTACTGAAGCAAAAGGTGATATTATTGCATACACCGATGATGATGTCGTCGTTGATCCTGGATGGATAAAAGCCATAGCAGAAATATTTTCCCAAAATAACGGAGTAATGGTTGTTACGGGGCTTGTTGTGCCATATGAACAAGAAACCGAGGCTCAGATATTCTTTGAGCTACGTGGCGGTTTTGGCAGAGGATTTAAGCGAAAATGGCATCAGATGGATAAAAACGAGAATAAATCAGCGGCTTCTCTTTTCGGATTATCAGGAATGTTTGGTACAGGGGCTAATATGGCTTACCGTCGTAGTTTATTCGACAGTATTGGCTTCTTTGATCCTGCTCTGGATGTGGGTACGGTTACTCATGGTGGTGGGGACTTGGAAATATTTTTCCGTGTACTAAAAGAGGGATTTATGTTGGTTTATGAGCCGCGGGCAATAGTGCGACATATACACCGGCGCCATTACAAACAGTTGCGGGCGCAGATGGCGTCGTGGGGCACTGGTTTTTATGCCTATCTTGTTCGGAGCGCCTTTCGATATCCTGATGAACGCTTTGCTATATTCCGGCTAGGATTTTGGTTTCTGCGTTTCCAGATACAACGATTGTTCAATTCCTTTTTACGGCCGCCCGCTTTCCCGCGCAAATTGTTTTTGTCACAATTGTATGGTTCATTTATAGGGCCCTTTCTTTATTACAAAGCAAGACGTAATGTTACAAAAATTGTTCAAAACGCAAGGCCATTTTCTAAAACAACGATAGACCATGAGCGCAAGCTAAAAGAGACACATGTGAGTGATAAAAAAAGTGTTGCGGTACGAACTGTCGATTTGAGCCAACCATTGCACGCATTGACAGATGTGCTTGAATACACGGATGTATGTGTTTCTGTGGTATGGAATGGATGCACCCTCGGCAGCGTGAATATCACAAATAATTGCCAGCCAGTGAGTGTGACGCACCTTTGCGCTGCTATAGTTGAAAAGCTTAATTTTAAGTTGCAGCTAAAAGAGACACATGTGAGTGATAAAAAAAGTGTTGCGGTACGAACTGTCGATTTGAGCCAACCATTGCACGCATTGACAGATGTGCTTGAATACACGGATGTATGTGTTTCTGTGGTATGGAATGGATGCACCCTCGGCAGCGTGAATATCACAAATAATTATCAGCCAGTGAGTGTGGCGCGCCTTTGCGATGCTGTAGTTGAAAATCTTAATTTTAGGCTGCTTGAATTAGATGTCGACTTGAGTCAGGATTCCTTGCATGACGGCATACTCGCAGCCCTAAAACAACATTACTTTCCAAATAAAGATGTACCTAAAGCATCAACGTTATCGAAATTAGCCGGTTGAGGTTTGAGATTTAGCTACGGGTATAACCTGACCTACGTGATGATTAATACCGCTTTTGATAATGAATAATAAAAATCAAAACCACATTGTTGTTATAGAAGCTTACGAAGGATTCATCGAATATCTTGCCGATGAGGTGGAAGAGCGGAAGTCTTTGCAAGGATTAGGACTTCCGCTAGATGAGATTGCAGATAATCTTAACTGCCGAATTACAATTTTTGGCTGGGATCACTGGTATCGTTATGAACTAAAAGAGACTTGGGTGCCAACGCCGGCAACACGGCCAATATCACCTCCTGATTTCAGCAACCCATCAACGGTCTTTCAATCCACACGAGTAAAACGAATACCAATTCCCACGAGAGATCCGGATTACTGCCTGCCATTCGATAAAAAAGGCTTAAGCCCTCGCTCTTATGGGCTGATTAATGACAGTGGATTATTATTTTTCGCTTCTTATTGTTTGAATAAGGAACTTCAAGAATTTTATCGGAATGATCCTTTTCGGGCTGTCATCCTGCCTATGTGGGGTGGGCTTGGATATGTTTCTCAAATGGCAAGGGCAACAAGCATCGTCAATTCTCTTGACGTACCTTTTGTAGTTGTAGTTACGGATACATCAGGTAATCGTCAAATGGCAAACCAGGAGGGGATGTGGACCAGACATGCGATCATACGTCGCCAGATGGAAGACCTTTCGCTTGCCTTGGCTGACCTGGCGTTGGTTTTTGGGCCGAGGGGGAAGGATATTGCCAATGCAGGCAGATTGCCCAATGCTTCTGCTCCGGTTTGTGTGCCCCGTCGTATTGGGGATTCACTACTCGATAAAATTGCCTGCGTATCGGAACAATCCTCCGATATTCAAATACCATTACAGTTTTTCCTTTATGAACCTCAGCAGGCTTCATCAGGAGTCCTGACTGCCCTGGATGCTGTCAATTTTTTAGCAAACAAGGGAATGCGTATTGACCGACCTGTGATCAGTGCCGGGCCGTCTATGACCTTTGCTCCTATGAAACCGCGGGAGTTTCCTGAATACTGGTCGTCTCGCGGAGCCGCGCGTGAACTTGTCCGGGAACAACAATGGAAATGGGAAAAGGATTATCCCCGGCTCGAACAGGTTTTTCCTGTTCGTCTTTACCCCAGTTTCTTCGATCATCTTCCAAATATCTGGGCAGAGCTCGCCCGTGGTTCTTTGGTCCTTCTCTCCCCGGCAGCCGTTGAAGGGTTAGCACCGGGAGAAATTCTTCCCCGGGAAGTTTTGATTCAGGGAGTCCCATCGCCAGAGAAAGTGGCCGATTGCATGGAAAAAATTGCAGGAACAGACATCAAAATACTAGATCAAATTAGGCGGGAATTGTGTTTGCAGGTTGTGGAGGCACATCGAGAAAAACGGCGAAATTTCCTTATCAGGGAAGCCAAGGAAGCCCTGGAACAAATGCTTCTTTCCCGTCCCAAACCACAAGACCTATCACGGATTGCACTGATGTTTCTCGACCGCCGTATGCCCCTTAGGACGCTTGTACAGAAGGACGAACCACCTTTCCTGCCGGCGTTACGGCCAGGTACAAGAAAAGGGACACTCTCCGTTGTCGTGACGTGCTATGAGATGGGTGTCATGATCAGGGAATCGGTGGCAAGCGTTTGGGCCTCAGAGCGTCAGCCTGACGAGGTATTGCTCATCGATGATGGTTCATACGGGGAAGAAACCCTTGGAAGAATCAAGGAAATCGAACACTATGCATCTGAAAAAGGACTTCCTCTGAAAATTATTCGACAACGGAACCAGGGGTTGGCTTCAGCCAGAAATACTGGGCTAAAGGCAGCAAACGGAGAGTTCATTTCCTTCCTCGATGGTGACGATATAATAGAGCCTCAATTTTACCGGATGGCCATGAAGATCCTTGGAGAATATCCACGTTTGGGCGGAGTCGCCGCATGGGCATTTATCTTTGGCGCAGACATTGTCGATGGTCTTTGGAATGCCCCACAGCCAGAATTTCCATTCCTGTTCGCTGAGAATAGCATAATCGTTCCCTGTTTAACACGTACTGAACTCTTAAGAAGTCTCGGTGGCTATGATGCACGCCAACGATATAACTACGAAGACTGGGAATTAGGCATTCGAATGCTCACATCCGGTTGGCCGATTGTTACTATTCCCATGCATCTTTTAAAGTATCGTGTCCGCAGTGATTCTCTCTACCGAAGCATGACCGATGTACAGAATCAGGTTATGCGGGAACTTTTATTCAATACCCATCGGGAAACGGTTTCCAAATTTGCCGTTGAAATTGCAATGCAAATAGAGCATCAATGGAAAAAGCTTATTCGTCCCGACGTAGCTTGCGAAGGAAAGATACAGGACAACGGCCATACTGCTCCCTCCCGTAGGATGATTTCGCACAGAATCAAAATATTCTTTCGCGATTACCATTAAACTGAAAGGGTGAACGTCTTTTATGAAACACCTTATCGTCTGCCCTGAATATCCTCCTGCACCAACCCCCCCAGGAGGGATTGGTACTTATGTAACCCATATTTCAAAATTACTTGCTGAACGTGGAGAAACGGTACACGTAATAGGTCAACTGTGTGAGGGCGCTAAGAAAAAAGTCGAAGAGAAGTGCCATGGAAGGTTAATTATCCATCGTATTTCTGTTGACGAGGGGGAATCATTTTCAGGCCACAGCGTAATTTCTACTAACAGTTCCCCTGTGGTAAAAGGCCTCCTCCAATCGGGCCTTTCATCCCAGGGCTTTTCGTGGCGGGCATGTCTCTTTGCTGAAAACCTCGTTGAGCAGGAAGGAATCGACATCGTTGAAGCGCAGGACTACGAGGCACCACTCTATTACTTCCAGCTTAGGCGCGCTTTAGGTATGGGACCAAAAAGGTGTCCACCCTGTATTATACATTTGCATTCTCCGACAGAGACTATTGCTCGATATAACGATTGGGATACAAACGATCTCTATTTTCGAACAGCAAAGCGCCTCGAGGATTATAGCATTGGAACAGCCGATGCACTGTTCTGCCCTAGCCAGTTTTTGTCGCATTATGCGGAAGCATATTATGGATTGGCACATGGCACCATCCGTATTATTCCATTACCACTTGGTGATAACCCTACCCTCGAACGTGACAAAGATACGTGGGAACATGGAACGATCTGTTACGTGGGACGACTTCAAAGACTTAAGGGCGTAATAGAATGGATTGATGCCGCCGTTAATATTGCTCATGAATATCCAACGGTGCGTTTTGAGTTTATCGGTACAAATCTCCTTCATACTGATGGGATGAGCGGTGATGAATTTGTAGGTCGCCGGATTCCTGAAAAACTGAAGATGCGATTCTCCTTTCGTGGCGAACAGAAACGTTCTTCTTTACTACAGTTCCTGGGAAAAGCACGAATAGCTGTCGTTCCATCGCGATGGGAAAATTTCCCCAATACGTGTGTTGAAGCAATGTGTTCAGGTTTACCGGTACTTACGACGCGCCAGGGAGGACAGGCGGAGATGGTCGAGGATGGCCGAACGGGTTGGTTAACCAATAAGCCAGGAAGTGAAGGCCTTGCCGAGGCCCTCACTCGTGCACTTAAGACACCACCTGCAAAAATAGCTGAAATGGGCGCTGAAGCATCCGTGTCTATCCGTAAGATGTGTGATAACCAGAAAATCGTGGCAAGCCATTTGGATTTCCGTAGTCAGATTGTCCATCAAGGATCAATTCGCTCTTTATGTTTACCGGTAAATTTACCGTGGACCAAAAGGCCACTTTCTGATGACTCAGCACGCAGGACCGCACAAAGCGATGCTCAGCAAGGTCTTGCTATCGTGATTAACTGTTTCAATACCGGGCAATTTCTCAGCGAATGTTTGCAGAGTCTTAAGCAACAGACACGAAAACCTCTTTCTCT
Organism: uncultured Candidatus Brocadia sp.; assembly: GCA_964490485.1. Lineage (GTDB taxonomy): Bacteria > Planctomycetota > Brocadiia > Brocadiales > Brocadiaceae > Brocadia. The sequence continues at coordinate 25,852 of CAZBCT010000014.1, forward strand.
AGTTATTGTGGATGAAGGGTCGACTGAAGATCAGACGCTCTTGGCTCTGAATCAGGCTCTGCGGGAAGGATGGCAAGTCCTTTATAAAAAAAACAGGACTATTGTATCGGCTAAGAATACCGGAATAGAGGCGGTTCTCAAGTCGGGGCTGAATCCTCTAGGCTTTGCTTTTCTGAGTGCAGAGGATCGGTTGCACGCTGGTTTTGTTGATACCTGTGAATCGGTTCTTCAAAGATGCCCAAACGTAGGTCTTGTTTCCTGTTGGACTCAACATTACGGAACAAATGACAAAATCTGGATCAAACCCTGTCCGGGCTTTCCTTATCAGTGGCTCGCAAATGAAGCAGCTCCCTTTAGTGCAATACGAACAGAAGCACTCCGTGAAGCTGGCAACTTTCGTCCTGTGATGAGTCGGGGATATGAGGATTGGGACCTTTTCAATGCTGTGATGGCAGCAGGATGGGTTGCCGTAACGATACCGGCTATTTTGGGTAGCCATCAGGTTGAGGAGGAGTTGCTGCAGCATATAATGGCTGACCACTCTTGCCGGAAGATGCACCAAGACCTGCTCGAAAGATTTCCCGCGATGATTGCCCGTGATGCCAGGGATATTGTTCTTCTTGCCGCGTCCAATATGGCACAAACTCTGTGTGAAATGAAGCAAGTGATGCGCCGCTATCGGCATGGTATAGTTTTGCGGGTTCTAAGGAAGGTAAAAAAGAAAGTATTTCGGCGTGTACCGGTTTGGGTAACCCATGTTATTTCTCGGGCGACAAGATAACAGAAAATTATCATTATGAACATACTTATATCGTCAATAATATGTACCCATAATCGTGCCGCATATTTAACCAAAGCAATTCAAAGTCTAGTAGACCAACATACACCCAAAGATAATTACGAAATTATCATTGTAGACAACTGTTCAGCAGATTCCACCAAAGAAGTGGTAAAGAACTTCTCGAGTGTTAACAACATAAGATATATCTATGAATCAACCTTGGGACTTTCATTTGCACGGAACACTGGCTGGCGCAATGCGAAAGGGAAATACGTTGCTTATCTTGACGATGATGCCATTGCCTGTCCAGGTTGGCTTAACAAGATTTTGGAAGTGTTTGAAACGGTAACGCCGATGCCGGGCTGCATCGGAGGAAAAACAGAACCCTTATGGGAAGCACCAAGGCCGAAATGGCTATCGGACGACCTTGTAACTGGCCTGACCGCCATAGACTGGTCTGACATACCACATGCTATTACTGATTTAGATCAGCAATGGCTTGTTGGAGCAAATATCGCATTTCCAGCAGATGTTCTTCGTCGTATTGGAGGCTTTGTCTCTGGCCTTGATCGGATTGGTAAGAATCTACTGTCTGGCGGAGATATATTTCTCGAGAGACAAATCCTGAAGGCTGGATATACCTGTTTCTATCACCCGGAGATTATTGTTAGCCATCTCGTACCTAAATCTCGATTGGATAAACGATGGTTTATCAGAAGGTATTACTCTCAAGGGTTTTCAGATGCTGTAATGGTGTTGATTGAAGAGTCACCATCACGCCTGCGACGACTGGGTATGGCTATCGCAAAGACATTCAGCTTATTACAATCGCCAGGAAAATTGATAAATCTCATATTGCCCGGCAGCGATGCAAAGCAATTCACAGAAAAGTGTTTCACCTTGATAACCGTAGGACATATCGCGGCCCTACTGAATACTCAACATCGACAGGATAGCTAACCATGTATATTCGTATTTTCCGCACCAGGTATCCACATTGGGGCATGCACTCCGGTATAAATCAATTTACAAAATATTTTGATAGCAATAGCTACGATATAGAAATGCGGGTAGTATCAGATAGTGATGATGATTTCCCTATACACAACACAGCCATACGCAACTGGTTGTGTCGCTTAGTTCAAAAGCACGGTATGCAATGGTATAAGCTCAGTGATTTAGCCACTGAGATGAAGGTGTTTCGAGATTTCTTGTTTGAGAAGGTGGATGTAATCCATTATCTTGATGGTGAACATACTGCACAGTATTCACCGTGGTTATGTAAGCTGCCCCGAAAAATACGACCCAAAATAGTTGCGACGTATCATCAACCGCCAGAGTTGTTAAATTCACTCATTATCAAAGATGTCATTCGCAGACTTGATTACATCACTGTTGTATCACCGGACCAGGAATCTTACTTTAAGGAATTCGTAGCACCTCATAAAATTCAGGTAGTTTTGCACGGTATAGACACTCACTATTTCCAGCCGGGTAATGCTTTGAAGGACAAAGAAAAGTTCAAATGCATAACGGTTGGACACTGGCTCAGGGATTTCAAGGCTGTGCGTGAAACAGCGGAGAAATTGGTTGCATATAAAAATATAGAATTTCATATTGTATCGTCACAGGTAGCTGAAGTAGAACATTTAGAAAATGTTATTACCTATAGCGGTATTGATGATGATAGGTTGTTGAAGCTGTACCAACAATCAGATATCTTGTTTCTGCCTTTGATACAGTCCACAGCAAATAATGCAATCCTTGAAGGAATCGCCTGTGGACTGCCGGTGGTGTCAACTAACTTGCCATCTGTGAAGGCATATTTACCGGGGAAAGAAGCTGTCCTCATAAAAGATAATGATCCACAACAATTCGCAGATGCGATATCGCATTTGTTTCATAATCCTGGTGATCGTGATGAAATGGCGCATGCAGCTCGTAAAAGAGCTGAGGAATTGGATTGGAGAAACATTACTCCACAATATGAAGGGATCTATTCCAAACTCATTTCTCCCATCACGAATGTGCTGCCAGGCACTGCTTCATTTAGTAAAGAACAATTCCGGGTATCTAACAGATCACCACTGAATGATTCCCTTGGGAACGAGCAAGAATGGTCAATCGGAATCTGCATGGGTAAATCTCCCTTCGATTTTGTATCTTCAGAGGTCGTAAAGAACCCTGTTATTACGGGAAAAGACGTGACAGATAGAATTGCATCTTTTGTGGCAGATCCTTTTATGCTAAGGGTAGACAACATCTGGTATATGTTCTTTGAAGTTATGAACAAAAAGACGAATAAAGGAGAAATAGGGCTGGCGCTGAGCAACAATGGGTGGAATTGGACGTATCAGCAGATTGTGCTTGCTGAACCATTTCATCTGTCCTATCCGTATGTTTTTACCTGGATGAATGACTATTATATGATTCCTGAGAGTTATCAGGCTGGTTCCGTTCGATTATACAAAGCATCAAAATTCCCTGTCGAATGGTCTTTTATCGGTACGCTGTTGAGCGGAGGTGTCTTTTTAGACTCTTCTATATTTTATGTCAATAACCATTGGTGGATGTTTACGGAAACCAATCCAAACCATAAATACGATACGCTTCGCCTTTATTATGCGGATAACCTGATGGGACCATGGCTTGAACACCCAAAAAGTCCTATTATAACGGAGAATGCACATATTGCCAGGCCAGCCGGTAGAGTTGTAGTAATCGATAGTGAGGTTGTCCGGTATACTCAGGATTGCTATCCCATCTATGGCACTCAGGTTCGGGCATTTAAGATAACACATCTGACAACGGCGGATTATCATGAACAGGAAGCTTGCGAAAATCTTGTATTAAAACCAAGTGGTAGTAGGTGGAACAAATCGGGTATGCACCATATTGACGCTCATCGTACGGATGATGGACAATGGATAGCTTGCGTAGATGGTTTTGGTAATATTTCATGAGACTTAAACCTAACCCAGCCGGTAGGAAAAATAAATGTGTGAACATTATGATAGAAAATAAACGATTATTTTGTTCTAAACCGTTTACGTGGTTCGAAGTAACCCAAGGAAACGATATTGGAGAGGTATATGTTTGTTGCCCTGCATGGCTTGATACACCGATAGGGAACCTCAGGTATCAATCTGTTAAAGAGATATGGAATAGTCAAAAAGCACAAGAGATACGGCACTCGATTCTTGATGGGTCGTTTAAATATTGCAATCGTTCTCGATGTCCTTTTTTACAAACGGTATTGAAGCCAGTTGAACGAATCGAAGATGTTACTGATGAAAAGTTAAAGGCAGCAATAGAGAAACAACTGACAGTTTTACCCTACGGGCCGCGCGAAATTAACTGTAGTTATGATAGGTCTTGCAACTTGTCCTGTCCATCATGCCGTACAGAGGTAATTATCGAGAGGAAAAACAGGAAGCAAATACTGGAAGTACAGGACAAAATTTGTAAAGAGGCACTTAAGGATGCTCATCTGATATATATTACGGGTTCAGGAGATCCTTTCGGTAGTCCCTTTTTTAGAAAATGGTTACAAACAATGAAGAAACGAGATATGCCACGGCTTGAGAGGGTGCATATCCATACGAATGCGCAATTGTGGACACCAAAAATGTGGAAAACAATACCAGGTGAAATTCAACAAATTGTGAAAACTGCCGAAATATCAATTGACGCAGCAAGCCCAGAAACGTACTCCAAGAACCGACGGGGTGGAAGTTTTGAAAGATTATTAGAAAATCTGAAATTTATCAGCATATTACATGAAAGTATTCCTATGGACTGGGTTGGCATAAGTATGGTAGTTCAGGAAAATAATTTTAGAGAAATGCCTGATTTTGTTCGACTCAGTAAACGGTTTGGTTTCGGTGTGCAATTTAGCAAATTAGTAGACTGGGGAACATTTCCAAAAGATGAATTTAACCATCGGGCGGTTCACCTCCCTTCCCATCCAAGATATAAGGAGTTTATTGATTTACTGAAAGACGAGATTTTTAATGATCCACTCGTTTATTTGGGAAATTTAACTGAGGTGGTGACTTGCAAAGACTAAAAAATAGAAGGAGATCCAGTGGTAAGCTTGTTACTACAAAGGAACTAATTAAGTAAAACACAAAAAAATAAGGCCCACCGTTCCCGCATGCCTTTGCCGGGAAACAAGACTCGTCCGCAATGTGACGGGATAATGGCTTATGAGTAATAAATACTTTACTATAAACACTGACCAAGCAAAAAAAAATGCGTAGCAAATATTAAACAAGGAGTGGTTTTCATGAAGGTATCTATCATTATACCAGCTCATAATGCTGCAGGCACGCTTGCTGAGACACTTGAGTCTGTTGTTAAACAAACCTTCCGGAACTGGGAGGCAATCGTTGTAGACAATGGTTCAAATGATGGAACGCAAGCGGTTGCTACAACTTTTGCTGAAAAGGATCATAGGATACGGCTTGTAAGCGAACCGCAGAAGGGTGTTAGCATAGCCCGCAACACGGGTATCAGGATGGCGCGGTTCGACTGGCTGCTCTTTCTTGACGCCGATGATTGGCTCGTGCCACAGCATCTGGAACGGATGACGAATGTACTTGCAGCAAACCCTAATCTTGGTGGCGTACATTGTGGCTGGATTCATATTGCTCCTGATGGAAGTCAATTATGTGATGGTTTCTGCAAGGAGGATGGAGACCTGTTTAATTCCTTTGCAAGCACCTGCCTCTTTGCGATTCATGCCTGTATTATCCGCAGATCGATCGTTATGTCACTTGAGGGCTTTGATACGTCACTCGTTACCTGTGAGGACTGGGATCTCTGGCAACGGATAGCCCGCACAGGTGTTCGTTTTGGCGCGGTTCACGAAGCGCTTTCATTCTACCGTATGCGACAAGGTTCAGCTTCTAGGAATGGCTTTAAGCTATTTATTGATGGTCTTCGCGTAATCGGGAGAGGACATTCGTCTGATTCACGTGTACCAAATCCGCGGCCAGAAAATGCAAATGGACTGCCGGCAACACAGCTTCCAACGGCTATGTTCAATTATATGTGCTGGTGTGCTGGTCTCTTCATTGGAATTGGCATGGACGCCAGACCCTTGCTTAATACAATTGCCAATATTCATGACGCAAGAATTGATCCGGAAGATATTGCTAATAATATCTTCAATTCTGCGTTAATCCATGCGTGTCAAACAAAAAATACCTGCGATAAGTTTTGGCCAAGCATTGAACCATTCGTTAAAGAATTTTTACTCGCTCTTGAGAAACAGTCACAGACAATTGGGCTAGCTCATCGTACAATATCTGCGATATCTGCACTACAACATTTGCCTGTTAATAATTCTTCTCCACCATACACGATACGTGTTGAAATTACAAAACCTATTCATGATATTATGACGCCGGAAAATGTAGAGAGGGTTAATTGCAATATCGAACTCGAGGGAACACTTCTTGGAAGCGTAGTATTGCCTGTTTATGATAAAGTGCTTCCACGTTATATATTGACAGATGCCATTACGGAAAGATTTGCATGGCAAATTCTGGGTAGACACTTTGAGCATTCGGTATATCCGGATTTAAATATCGTACGAGAACAAAATGGTCTTTCGATTTGGAGAAAGAACCTGTGTCTAACAAAAACTACTACCAATGAGAATGCACAAACTATTAAACAAACAATGCACGACGAAATTGGCTGGATAGTGTTCTTGCAAGAAATTTGTGGGTGTCATAACGGAACATTTGAAAGTTTCTATACTATTAGTTGGAGGGCATTCTTAAAAGCAACGGGCTGGAAAGTGTTTTTACAGGAATTTATGAAATGCAAGATCATGACAATAATGTGTTTTCTTACTAAGGCGAAAAACAGAAAACATGTTATAGATGACGGCGATCTTACTTTTGATATTTGTGATGAATTTAAGGATATAAAAGTTTTAAGCAAAAAGTTAGAGGTAATGATAACAGTAGGTGGAGTGCCAATCGGCGTAGTAACTATACCTGTTAAGCGAAATATTGTGCGGGCTCTTGAACTACGCAATGCTATTATAAAAGCAAGCGGTTATGAATTATGCCGTACTGCCGTTCGTGAAGGGTTGCTTGGCAAACCATTAACAGATAAACCATTATCACTTCGGGGACGTCTAAAAGCTGCAAAGGTATCTTTACTCCAATGTAGTATTGATACCTCATTTTCGAAAATACATACAGAGGTCAAATTCACGCCAGAAATAGATCGTGTTCTCAATTACATGTTATATCCAAAAGATGCATGCATAATACTTGGACGTCGTCTTCCTAAAGAGATAGGGACCAGCGTTTCACGACGTGCAATGTTTCCTCTTTCCCTTTCACGCGAGCTTATAAATGCCGCTCGGGTTACTGGCGAACCTGTAATTACATCTCTATCGCAGGATGAACAGCCAAAGCATATAATGTACATGCCAGAAGTGGTTTGTTATCCATTGCAGGAAAAACAATCGTCTACCACGGCAGTAGATAATAATACAACAACGCAAGAAGACAATTTAGTATCAAGTGGCCAGGATTACTTTAATAATTTTTTCGCAGAAAAGGAAGATCCCTGGAATTACACCAGCGCCTATGAGCAGAAGAAGTATGAGCAAACACTGGCAATGCTTCCGCATCTTCGAATTAGAAACGCTTTGGAGATTGCCTGTGCTGAAGGTCATTTTACGATACAACTTGCTCCTCGTGTTGATAGCCTTATTGCTGCTGATATTTCACAGATAGCAGTTGATCGTGCGGCAAGGCGTTGCAAGGGTATAAATAATATCCGTTTCCAGGTGCTTGATCTGGTGCGCGACCCACTCCCGGGAATCTTTGAGTTAATTGTTTGCAGTGAGGTGCTTTATTATGTTGGCGAATATGATACCCTGGAAATTGTTGCGCACAAACTTGTAGAAGCCCTTCAGCCCGGGGGATACCTCTTAATGGCACATGCAAATGTCCTTGTAGACGATCCCGATCATACAGGTTTTGACTGGGAAGTTCCCTTCGGAATAGAGACCATCAACAAAACATTTATAGGAATCCGTGGTATTCGGCTTGTAAAGGAAATTCGAACACCACTTTACCGTATTCAGCTTTTCCAAAAACACACTCGTATGCGCAGGCCATTTTGTCACAATGAACCTGAAATTATTAATTTAAAGTATCAACCAACGCCAATTGAGCCAAATGTTGCAGCATATGTGAGATGGCGTAGTGGCGGCCATCCGCATAGCAGCATTGACATGAATGCGGTTACTAGTCGGCTGCCGATTCTTATGTACCACCGTGTAGCCCCAACTGGTTCAGCGTCAACAGCCCGATATCGTATAACCCCTGAACAATTCGAAGAACAGCTTCGTTACTTGCGGAAGGAAGGATATTACAGTATTAATCTAGAGGACTGGTTTTTCGCAATGGGAAGAAAAATGCCGTTGCCTGGGAAAGCGGTGATACTTACATTTGACGATGGGTACCTCGATTTTAAGACATACGCTTGGCAACTTTTGAAACAATATGGTTTTCTGGCCACTGTTTTTCTTGTGGCGGATAATGTTGGAAATGCGAATAGCTGGGACAGTGCGTATGGAGAGGAGCTGCCGCTGCTTGGATGGGAGGATATCCGACAACTTCAGAATGAAGGAGTAGAATTTGGTTCTCATACAGCAAGGCATCCTTATCTTACTTCGCTTTCTTCTGCAGAAATTGTGCGTGAAGGCACCCGTTCCAGATTAACGCTGGGACAAGAACTCGGACGAGCAATAAAAACTTTTGCATATCCTTATGGTGATGTTGATGAAGTCGTTCAACACCTTATCGGGGCATGTGGTTATACTTTTGGATTATCTTGCAATCATGATTTGTGTAGTTTTTATGATAATCTTCTTATGCTACCGCGCATCGAGGTTATGGGTTCTGATAATATGCAAAATTTTATCGAAAAGATGCAGGTCAAATAAGCTGGAATCGGTTCGATTGGGATGAAACAGTAATGGGCGAGCATTTCGTTCTGTGAGTGAGTGATAGCCAGTTTAAATTCATGGAAGATTGTGGGTACTCAAATCCTTTGCTCCTGTTGCTGGTTGAACAACAGGGTTACAAGTGCAATTCATAGCAGAAGTAGGAGCGAGTCAGGCGCACAATGAGGCGCAAAGCAGTAATTTTGGGTATGTCGACTCTACTGATGACTTAAAACTTCTTTTACAAAGGGATGTTTATGTTACGTTCGTTATATTATCTCTATCGACATCGCGAGAATGTCTGGAAATCACGTGTTGAGCTTGAGGAAATCCAGAATGAAAAACTCAGGATGCTTGTAAAGCATGCCTACCAGAACGTGAAGTTCTACCGTGAAACGTTTGATAAAAGAGGAATAAAACCTGAAGATATAAAAACAGCAGGAGACATTATAAAACTACCCGTTGTTAAAAAGACGGATGTCCAGCATAGGGCCGAGGATTTTATAGCAAAAAACTATGACATAAGGAAATGTAAAAAAGCTTGTACTTCAGGATCGACAGGAATACCGCTTACAGTGTTTATTGACTCAAGGGGTGAATTTCTTGATAAGGCAGTAAATCTCAGAGCGATGATGGAAAATGGTATGAAGTTTACCGACAGGTTCATGGAGATAACAAATCCTGAGAATTTTGTCAAAAAGGCATGGTATCAAATGTCGGGGATATTCAGAAAGGAACGTCTTTCGGTATACGATTCAGTAGAGACAAATGTAAGAAAATTTATGGAATATGCACCGGACATCTTTATTGGTTATCCATCTATATTTATCTTAATGACAAACTATATTACCAAAAATAACCTGAAAATAAAACCACCCAAAAAAATATTTACGACTGCAGAGGTATTATTTGACGCGGATCGTGCCAAAATTAAGACCGTTTTTGACTGTGATGTTATAGATATGTACGGATGTACCGAATTGCGGCGGCTGGCATGGGAATGTTCAATGCACGAAGGTTATCATACAGACATTGACTGCGCTGTGGTGGAGATCGTGAAAGATGATATCCTCGATACTGAAGATGGCAATATAGTTGTTACAGGTCTACACAACTATGCTATGCCACTTATACGTTATCAGACTGGCGATATTGCAAGACCATCTCGGCATGTATGCTCATGCGGAAGAGGCTTCCCACTGATTAAACATATAAAAGGCAGAACGGATGATATGGTTATACTGCCGAGTGGTAAAATTATCTCTCCCAGATGCATAAATATCCTGGATTATATTGAAGGTATTGACAGGTATAGGATTATTCAGGATGAAAAGGGACGATTTCTTGTGCAAATTGAGAAAAGCAAGCAATTTTCTGGAAAGACAGGTGATAAGATAAGAGAGCAGATACGAAAGGGGTGTTTAAATGAGGAGGTGACAATTAAAATAGAAGAAGTTAAAAAAATACTGCAGGAAAAATCAGGTAAAACAAGGACGGTTATTTCTAAAATATCTAAAACAAAAAAATAATTTGGAAACGATATCTGTGAACATCAGAGTAGTTGAGAATGATGCTGGGTTTTTATCTCTCAGGGGTGATTGGTCTAGGTTAGCAGAAGATCTTGCGCCATTTCAAAAATTCGATTGGATTTACAGATGGTGGAAATATTTTAAGGAAGGTAACAATCTCAAAATTCTTGTGGCAGAAGAAAATAATGAGATCGTTGGCATAGCTCCTTTATATATCAAAAATGTGAAGATATTTAAATATCTTACAATTAAAAAATTAAGCTTTCTGGCGGAAGATGTTTCTCTTTACCTTGATTTTTTGATTCAGCAAAATAAAGACAGGGAATCCTGTTTTCAGATATTATTCAGCTATATTTTAAATAACCTTTCTTTTGATATATTAGAATTAAACGATATCAACTCTCATTATTCAAATTTTGATTTATGGCAAAAATACGTAAATTCAAAAAATTTAAACTTTAAGGTTTTTTACAAATGTCCAAAGATACGGCTTTTTAAATACAAATCGTATAAAGACTATTTTAATCAATTAAGCAGAAAAGAGAAGTTAAGCTTGAAGGCGGCACAGAACAAGATAAAAAAGAATAACGTTCTGGTTGAGTACCTTTTCAAAAAAGATGTAAAGAGAGAGGATATTGAGACGGTCGCAAATATCCATATAAAAAGGCAGCAAACCTTGTATGGAAAAGGGCAAAAAGGAAGATTTAGCCATTTTACAAACGAGCTAAAGACTAATTTTATTAGGGATTATTTTTGTTTCGGGGATACTGATTCAAAGATGTTTGTTAGCATGAAATGCGATGGCATAGTTATTTCATATATTTTAGTGCTACTGAGTAAAAACACCTTATTCCATTGGAATAGCGCCTTCGATAGTAATTATAAAACGTATACGCCGACAAAATTGTTATCACATGAGCTGATTAAATATGCCTTTGAGAACAATTACGAATATTTTGACTTTGGCAGAGGAAACGACACGTATAAACTTAAATGGACTGATGATATATCCTTGAATTATAATTTATTTCTTAAAAAATCTTTTAATGGGAAATTTGTGTGTTTATGTGAAGATATTATACCAGAATTTCTTAAACCTAAGAAATTTAGACTTAAAAACATCCAGACATCGTTGAATTCAATTTAATTTTTACTATCTTTATTCTTCGATGCGCTTAATTTTGAGGCAATGAGGTCTACTCCAAACGGCAGGTTGTAAAGCACCCATTTGACGAATGTTTTTAGCGTCGGGTATGCGACAAGTCCCTTATAAAACCAATAACGAATACCGCTTGTTCCTTCGGCTTTTAAGCTTGTCCCGACTATAAAGCTGTAACGGCTAATGTATTTCTTTACAGCATGACGTTCGTTTTTTGTGAGTCTCTTTTCAGATTGTAAGCGCTCTTGTATCTTTACTATAGTTTTATAGTTATACGATTGATGTGCAGATTGGATTGACAGGTTCATTGTTGAAGGTTCATCACGTCTGAATTTTTTTATTAATGGCGAGCCATATATGCCCCACGGTCCTTCTAAAGATACTCTGTAAAAAAGATCAGTGTCTTCGTGGAGTGATATTTCCTCATCAAATAATCTGGCGTTTAAGAGGGCCGATTTCTTTGCAACTACAGCAGAGGGGAATGCAAATGTATATTGAAGCAAATAAATAAGGGGGCGGTCTACAAGGAGGAACTCGCCAACTATTTTGTCAAACCCTATTTTATGATAATAATTTACTTCGTCCTGTTGAGGGTTGATTAATAACATGTTTGCAACGTGGAGGCAAACATGTGGATAGTTTTGTGCATGTTGCATTTGAATCTCAAGTTTGTCAGGCAACCATTCGTCATCGGAATCAAGAAAGGCAATCCATTCACCCTTTGCTACCTGTATCCCAGTATTTCGTGCAGCGCTAACTCCTTTGTTATCCCGATACAAATAATGAATTCGGTCTTTATACGGCACTAAAACGTCACGTGTCCCATCAGTAGAACCATCGTCCACGACAACGATTTCGTAATCTTGATAAGACTGGGCCAGCACGCTTTCAATAGCCATAGTAACATAGGGTGCACGGTTATAGGTAGGGATAATCACACTTACTTGTACGTTCTTGGAGCACATGGCATTCTCTTAAAATGTTTGATACTTACAAAACTATTCCTAATCATGATTCCTTCAATATTTCAACAATGCTTTCTCGGTTGTTGTATTACGCTATTTTCCGTCCATGTTATTAGTGCAACCACTTAGTCTTCTAACATTGCCCGGTTTCTTCCACCCTGCTTCGCCTTATAAGGCCTGACACCAGACCTTTTTATCATACCTTCCAGGACTTATCCCTATCGTCTTTGCCAAACTACAGACTCCCGCACTGATGGTAATCATCTGATAGGGGCTTTTGCAATGTGGAAATTTTGTGCCCTTAATTTTTCCATCTATCTTTTACTCTACTATTTCCTGTCTTTATTCTGCACCTGGTAGTGTGCCTCGTTAAAAGTTTTACTCATTTTATCGGCATTGCGAGCGACAGCAAAGCCTGTTCTGCGCGTATGAGCGCCGAATCTCCGAGCTTGCTTCAGCTCAGCTTCGCAATCGTTTCATTCCGCGCAATGGCCGTTTTTTTGTATGCGTTGCAATGAAAAGCTGTTCTGTTATGGTTCGTATATTATGGTATAAGATAACGGAGGTCAAGAAATATTGGCAGAATTTATGCTAAACTTTCGAATCCCTGCTCGTTGTTATGATGAAAATCCTATCCTGCCTGTAGGGGTTTATTACGCATACAAGCTAACGTTTGTAAAAAGGTATTTTTTCCCTTATAATAGCTGCTTATGAAAAAAACCGTCACCTCAGAAAATACCTATATCAGACTCCTTGGTTATCTGCGGCTGTATTGGTATAAATCAGCAATTATCCTTATCCTTTCCGCAGTGAGCGCTTATATTGCCGTGTTGCCAACACAGATATTGGGCATCGCCGTGGATGAAATCAGGATTGCGGATAGCTTTAGCAAAACGTCGCACAATACTTCATCTGATGAAAAAGCTGCTAATAAAACCAGCCTTTCCGGGCAAAAGAATCCCATCCCGCTTTCAAAACCTTTGCTCCATGCATCTCATTACGTGTATAAGCATTGGTTTGAAGGATATAATGCCACCATCGTTACCCTCGTTTTTCTCGCCGTAAGTTTCATCGTTATGCATGTCTTTCACAGTGGCATTATGCTGACCCATGGATTCCTTACTTCAGAGCTGGGCCAAAGACTCATTTATGATTTGCGGAATCAGCTCTACGAACATATTCAGCGATTTCCTTTAAAATATTTTGAAAATACCAAGACCGGCGACATTATGAGTCGTCTCATGAATGACGTGAATTCACTGGAGCAGGCAATTGTAGGGCCGGTTATCAGCTTTATTACCGATATGTTTAAATTTGGCTGGATACTCTATTTTTGTTTAAAACTTGACTGGCAGCTCACTAGTATTGCCCTGGGCATTTGTCCATTTATCTCCTTGTGCACCTATAATTTTGGGAAAAGGATCAGAAAGGTCTTTCGCTCCCTCAGGGAACAAACGGCCGAACTCAACTCCCTGATTCAGGATAATATTTCAGGTATCCGCGTCATTGCCGGATTTGCAAAAGAGGCCGAAGAAATGGAACGGTTCCGGATGAGAAATCATGAAAACTATCGTCTCTATGTGCGTATCTTAAGACTCGTTTCTGCCCTGCGACCCCTGGTAGACCTGATCACCGAAACGGGCGCCGTTGTTGTCATCTGCTTGGGTGGATATAAGGTGCTTCAGGGACAACTCTCCGCAGGCACGTTTGTCATATTCTTTCCCTATCTCCAGATGATGTACAGCCCGATTACCGGCCTGACCCGTTTTTACAACCAGGTGCAACGCGCCATAGCATCCACCGAACGTATCTTTGAGGTATTGGATACGCCGTGCGACCTGAAAGATGCCCCCCACGCAGTTGATTTGCCGCCCGTTCAGGGTATTGTGGAATTCAGGCACGTCCATTTTACGTATAGCCAGGATATCGAAGTCCTGGCAGACATTAATATTGTTGCACGTCCGGGCCAAATGATTGCCTTTGTCGGTCCCAGCGGGAGCGGTAAGACTACCCTGACAAAGCTTATCCCCCGATTTTACGATCCCACGAAGGGTGAGATCCTTATTGACGATTATAAGATCCGGGATGTCAAACTCCACTCCCTACGCAAGCAAATGGCCATGGTGCTTCAGGAACCTTTTCTCTTTAATGACACCGTAAAGGCAAACATTGCCTATGCCCGGTCTGATGCAAGGGACAACGAAATTGAATCGGCTGCCCGTGCTGCCAATGCGCATGATTTTATTTGCGAGCTGCCGCAACAATATGATTCTTTGATTGGTGAACGCGGGGTAAAGCTTTCCGGGGGGCAGAAACAACGCATTGCCATTGCTCGCGCCATCCTTGCCAATCCCCGAATCCTTATCCTGGACGAGGCCACAGCATCGGTTGATACGGAGACCGAACAACTCATTCAGAATGCCATTTACCGCCTCATAAAAAATCGGACAACGTTCGTTATTGCCCACCGTTTATCAACCATATTGCATGCCGATTTGATCGTGGTTCTGGAGAAGGGGCGGATCGTTGAAACGGGACTCCATCAGGAACTCCTTTCACAGGGAGGGCTTTACAAAAGACTCTTTGAGATGCAGTTCAATACTCAGGAAACACCAAAAGGGGAAGATGCAGAAACTAAGACAGAAAAAGCAGGAGGAGTTGTCACTCAGGAACCCGCTATCGACCTGCATGAGACCCCGCAACATTCCCGGTGGTCCTGATAGCCGGTTGAATTTTGCATAAATGTTTTTGTGTGACAACTTATGAAGATAAATGAGATATTTAAAAGTATTCAAGGTGAGACATCTTACGCCGGCCTTCCATGCACCTTCATACGCATAACGGGATGCAATCTGCGGTGCAGTTACTGCGATACTGTTTATGCCTATGAAGAGGGGACAGAGATGCCGGTGAGTGCAATTCTTGAGTCTGTTTCCGGATTTAAAACGAAATTAGTCTGCATAACCGGCGGCGAACCTCTGTCAGATAAGGATACCCCCGCTTTAATCAATGAATTACTCTCCGGAAATCACACGGTTCTCGTTGAAACCAACGGTAGCTACGACATCCGTGCAATTCCACAAAGGGCCATAAAAATTATGGACATTAAGTGCCCTGACAGCAATATGAGTCACTTGATGCACTGGCAGAACATCGCGTATCTGGCGAAATCAGACGAGGTGAAATTCGTCTTACATTCCCGGGGTGACTACGAATGGGCAAAAGAAGTGATGGAAAAATATCGCTTATCTGAGATTACCCAGATATTGATAGGGACTGTCTTTGACGCCCTGTCACCCAGAACGGTAGTCCAATGGATTTTAGAAGACAATCTCCCTGTACGATTTCAACTGCAACTTCACAAATATATCTGGGACCCTCAAACACGTGGGGTTTAACATTATATGAAAGATTTAGCCATCGTACTGGCCAGCGGCGGTATGGATAGCTGCGTGACTGCAGCTCTTGCACATACGCAGTATGAACTTGCACTCTTGCACGTGAACTACGGTCAGCGTACGGAGTCGAGAGAACTCAAGGCATTCAACGACATTGCATCATACTACCGCATACCGAAAGAGAGAATCCTCATATCAAACATCGATTACCTGAGCAAGATAGGGGGATCGAGCCTGACCGATCCCCGCATAAAGATGCAGGACGCTCAGGCGACAGGCGAAGAAATCCCTGCCTCATATGTCCCGTTTCGGAATACCCACCTCCTGGCCATTGCCGTCTCTTGGGGCGAGGTTATCGGTGCGAGGAAGGTATTTATCGGCGCTGTGGAGCAGGACAGTCCAGGCTATCCCGATTGCAGATCGGTCTATTATGAGGCATTTAACAATCTCGTCAAAGTAGGCACAAAGCCAACGACTGCCCTTGAGGTAGAAACTCCCCTGATAGACAAGAGGAAATCAGAGATCGTAAAAATGGGCATTTCTCTGGGAGCGCCCCTCCACCTGAGCTGGTCGTGTTACAAAAACACCGAAAAGGCGTGCGGTCAATGCCACAGTTGCTTCCTGCGGCTAAAGGCCTTTCATGAGGCCGGAGTCCAAGACCCGATTCCCTATAGTATTAATGCATAGGAATTTCAATCCGGTTTATCTCCCGGCCCATGTAGCGCGACCAGTCTGGTCGCCTTACAATGAGGGGAGATTAAAGTTGCTGTTGAAGGCAGCCAATTAAATGTTAAGGAATTTCAAACTTTTTGTTATTGCCTTACACACCCCTTGCCCCTCTCAAGAGGGGAATTTGAGAAGTCCTCTCTTGGGAGGGGATTTAGGGATGGGTAAAAAAGTCGTTGGGTTTTTGCCTTTTAAACCCCAGCCCAATTAAAAAGTTAAAGGTATTTGGATTTAAAGGGCCATTTCCAGGTGGCAAGCATTGTTGGGTGGAGAAAGGAAATTTACGAAGGGGGCTATCCATTTCACTGCCCCTACCGGCAGTCTTCTGCATCCAGTTGTTGCCTGCGAACAAGCACTTTGTATGTTGACGGGGCAACCTCTACAGCTTGCAACAAGAGACTATAAAAGGGTAATCTCCAGGCAATAAGGTAGGGATTATGCTGACTAATTGGGCTATTATGGCATTAGGCCAGCGAAATGGATAGCCCCTTTTACGAATTATCATTCCTAATTCACATAAGGGCGATATAGATGTTGGACTTATAAGAAGAATCTTAAAACAGGCAAAAATAAATCTGGAAGAATGGAATAAAGTGTAATCCGAAGCTTACCGATAATGGCAAACCCTGAGTGATCAGGGGACGCAAAGGAAAGGGTCTTTACAAACCACCGCAAGGGCGCTAAGGTCGCAAAGAAAATCGGGAAGTATAGAATGCGAGATGTTGGGAGGGTTATGATTCTCGGCTTTTCACTTTTATTCTTAAGGTCTTTCTCTGCGTTCTTTGCGTACTCAGCGGTGAACTAATTAAAAGACAGCCTTGCTGCCGAAGATGTTTAGGTCTTCCAATTATCCAATCGCAAGCCCTTAATACGAGAAAAATGGTTAATATTGTTGGAAATCAGAACGAGGTTATTAATGATTGCTATGGAGGCAACGAGAATATCTGCATCGGAAATGATAGCGCCTTCTCCCCTGAGTTCGGCATATATGTCAGAAGCCTTCACAATAACGTCGTCAGTGATAGGGAGAACAATATTGACCTTACAAAACAAAATAAAAGCGTCAATTTGCCTTTGTGCTTTTTTTGCCTTGAGTCCTTTTAGTATCTCATATTGTGCAATATGTGAGATGGTGAAATGGTGATATTCACTAAGATATTTCGACGCCTGTGCCTTAACAGAAGTATTTCCTTTAAAGAGCTCTGATAGAATATCTGTGTCAAGAAGGGATGGTGGATACATTGATAAGTTTTAATCTCTTGAAAAGTGGCTTCTGTCAAATGCCAATTTTTCTATATCCTCAATGTCTTTTGGCAAAAGGCCGTCATATATCGTAGAGGCAAGAGAGAGTATATCAAATTTTTCTGCGTCATAGTCTTTGATAACAAGTGTTACTTTCTTATGTTCTGTGATATTGTTAAGTGGAGACAATGGTTTAAAAACTCCGTTTTCGAATATTGCTTCAATGGTTTTTGTCATAGTTTTTTTCCTTTTATTCACAATATTTACGTTATTATACGTTTATTGTGAGTTTTGTAAAGGCCAAATTAAGTATCGACTGAACGGAAACTCATACGTTTGTCATTTCGACCGAAGGGGGGGAAATCTGTGGGCTTTGTGGCGGTAAAACCTAAAAATACATGATTTAAAAAAAAGTTTGGCAAACTGTATGGGTTTTCGGTTTTATTCCTGCAACTTCCCCGCAAACATCTGTTCACAGTTTTTGCTTGACACAAAATACAATGTAAGTATATCATGCGGGCTACATTCAACACAGACACAAATCACATTCGACTTATTTCTGCACAGTTAGCACAGAAATATCAACAGTAAAAGACACACGATAAGGGCAAACCCTGATTGATCGGGGGACACAAAGGCCCGGAAGATTGACTGGGAAAAATTTATGAAAACAGTGACGTTTAGAGAATATTTAATTGAAGTTTTGTAACTATTCAGCGTATATTCGCTCATACTTGCTATGAGCGAACAAAATC
>CAZBCT010000015.1:0-42392 GCA_964490485.1 uncultured Candidatus Brocadia sp.
CCGGCTTATGCTCGATAAACCCCATGAGATAATACAGGGTTTGAAGCTGATGATGCGGTGCATTGGCTGTAAGAAGGCACATATTGGCATTGAGGAGAACAAAAGGGATGTTTATGCCCTTTTCAAAGATCTCGTGTCAAAAGATTCTGCTATAAAAGTAGACCTTATGGAGGTAAAGTACCCGCAAGGGGCAGAGCATCAACTCATTAAGGCGCTGTTAAACCGGGAATTTAAACCAACACAATTGCCTTTAGAAGTGGGAGTGATTGTGGTCAATGTGGGGACGGCTTTTGCCGTGTATGAAGCGGTAAGATTTAAAAGACCATTAATTGAAAGGATCGTCACGGTTACAGGAAATGGTGTGGAAAATCCACAAAATTTTTTAGTGCGACTGGGAACACCGGTCAGACAATTATTGGAAGAGGCAAAACTTACTGCGGACGTGAATAAGATTATCTTTGGCGGCCCTATGATGGGTATAGCACAAGGAAGTATTGATACTGCCGTTACTATCAAAGGGACGGGCGGTATTCTGGTGTTGCGCGATGCTCAAAGATGGGAGTCCCACGCATGCATCCGGTGCGGACGTTGTGTCGATAGCTGTCCTTACGGGCTGAATCCCAGCGAGTTAAGCATCGTATGCGAAGCGAAAGACTTTGATCTGGCGCTAGATAATAACGTTATGGAGTGTAAGGAATGTGGTTGTTGCAGTTATGTGTGTCCGGCAAAAAGACCGATTGTGCATCTCATCAAATTTGCAAAAAGTGAGATTGCCAAACGCAAGACTAAATGATAACGAGGAATCCTTACAGATATAAATAACTTTTGTGTCAAACCAAACTGAAATTCGTCACAATTTAATTATAAGCGCTTCCCCTCATATCTATGATGGGGAAAACATTCCACACATTATGTGGACCGTGGTGCTTTCGTTGATTCCGGCAGGGATTGTAGGGGCTTTTACCTTTGGATATTATTGCCTTTCTGTTATTTTTCTCTGCTGCATAGCGTCTGTCGTTACCGAGGCATTCATTTTGTTATTACGGAAACAACCGGTTCTGAGCACCATAAAAGATGGTAGTGCGGTTGTAACGGGTATCTTGCTGGCATACACGTTGCCGCCGAGTGTACCGTGGTATATTCCTGTGGTTGGGTCATTTTTTGCCATTGCCATAGTAAAACATTCCTTTGGTGGTTTGGGAAACAATATCTGGAATCCTGCTCTGGCCGCACGGGCATTCCTGCAGGTGGCGTATCCTGCCGCAATCAATTCAGATTGGCGTATCCTGCAGCACGGCATTGGCAATCTCGTCCACAGCATTACGAGGGTCGATCCTGAAGGTAAACTGGTGGATGCCGTTACGCGGGCAACACCGTTGGCAAAAGAAGCAGGCGCTGAAACATATTACCTTACCCAATTATTCATGGGAAATGTTCCCGGTTGTGTAGGAGAGACCTCAGTGATTGCCTTATTGCTGGGTGGCGCTTATTTGATTTATAAGCGTTACATCAAGTGGTACGTCCCTGTTTTCTATATTGGAACCGTGTTTGTTATGGTCATCATTTTACCTCCGCGGATGGTAACTCCCTGGGCCAATAACCCCTTTTATCATATCTTTTCGGGGGGATTGTTCCTGGGTGCATTCTTTATGGCCACCGATATGGTTACGTCTCCATTGACAAAGCGGGGGCTTATCATCTTTGCGGTTGGTACAGGCGTTCTTACGGCACTGATTCGGTTTTATTCCGGTTATCCGGAAGGGGTATGTTATTCCATATTGCTTATGAACACGGCAACACCCCTCATTGACCGGTATACAAAACCGAAGCTTTATGGAGCCAGGGCAAAAAAAGGTTAATATGCAAAAGAAGGCACAATATACCATTACCCTGATGATCGTTTCCCTTTTGGCATCCTTGGGCGTATCCTCAACTTTCCTGCTTACAAAAGATACGATTAAGAGGAAGGAGTTAGCCGTGCGTACCGATGCGTTGTATATGGTATTGCCCGGACTGGAAGGTTCTCCCAGTGAAATAACCCCGTCAGGGGTATCCGATCAGGATCGTGTTTATAAAGGACAGAACACGGCAGGTCAACTTATTGGTTATGCAGCATGCGGAGAAGCTCAGGGATATTCAAGCAAGATTAAGGTCATGGTTGGAATGGACCCTCACCTTGAAAAGATTATCGGCGTTAATATCCTTGCTCAGAACGAGACTCCAGGGCTTGGCACGAAAATGATTGAGGTTGAAAGTACATCCACACTGTGGAGTGTGATATTTGGCAGAGAACTGACAACAATCGATTGGGATAGCGAAGAAGCATGGCAATTGCCAATGTTCAGACAGCCTGAAAGAATAAAAAAATTCGGATTAATGAAAAAAGAGAAAAAATCACAACCTTGGTTTCCGCAGCAATTTAAGCAGAAAACTTACAATCAGTTGATTGTGACGAAGGTAAAAGATGATGAAAAGATTACGGCTATTACCGGGGCTACCATATCAACAAAGGCCGTGGTCAATGCTGTGCAAGACGCTATTCATAAAATAAAAAATATCGTTCAATCTCCCGACTGGGAAATTAAATAGGTTTTAAAGATCAACGGTTTTGTGACTATGGAAAGAATTGAAGAAATTAAACCCATCGTTGAATCCTTGATATTTGCTGCTGAAGAACCCATCTCCCTTCGTAAACTCACGGACATTATCGAAGGGGTTGATAGTTCTCAAATTCAGGAAGCTATCACACAGTTGAAGAACGATTATGATGTACATGGCAGGTCGTTCCAGATTGAAGAAATTGCCGGTGGTTATCAATTATTTACCAAACCTGAATATTATGAGTGGGTAGCAAAGTTACGGAAAAAATCAGGGGAAACGAAACTCTCACAAGCGGCCCTGGAGACGCTTGCGATAATTGCTTATAAACAACCCATATTACGCGCAAATCTGGAGTCTATTCGCGGCGTTCAGTCAGGTCAGATAATCAGATTGCTTATGGAAAAAGATCTGGTTAAGGTTGTGGGAAGGGACGAATCCTTAGGGCATCCTTTACTTTATGGCACGACGAAAAAATTTCTTGAATATTTCGGGTTGAAGGATATTAAAGACCTGCCGAAGAGTGAGGAATTTGAGTCACCATAACAACAGAGAGAACACATACAGCAACGAAGCCGCACCAAATCCCCCTTAGCAAAGGGGGTGTAGGGGGGTTGTGAAAAAACTTGCTAAAACATGTCCTCATGAAATTGGCATACCGATAGAACGCAGAAAAAGGAATGAAATTCAACCAGTTGCACTCATGGCGTCTGAACTATAAAAAGGCCATCGAGTTGCAGGAAGCTTTACGAGAACGGCTCATTTTAAAAAGAGTCACAGGAAAAATCTGTACCGTAGCAGGAGCAGATGTTTCTTATGACAAACATGGCGATTTCTTTTTTGCCGGTGTCGTTGTATACACCTTAGGCAAGCAGTTAGAGAAGATTGAGGAAGCTACGGCTTTTGGTAAGGAGAGATTTCCGTACATTCCCGGTCTCCTCTCCTTTCGTGAAGCACCCATATTACTAAAGGCATTTAAAAAACTGAAAACCGATCCTGATGTTATTCTGTTTGATGGTCAGGGAATTGCCCACCCGCGCCATTTTGGGTTAGCATCACATTTGGGGCTCATTCTTGACAGGCGGGCGATTGGATGTGCAAAAAGCCGTCTGGTGGGAGAATTTCGGAGTGTTAGAAATATCGTTGGTGCATATTCTAACCTTTGTTACAAGAATGAGGTCGTCGGCGCGGTACTAAGGACGAAAATAAACACAAAACCTATCTTTGTATCTCCTGGCCACAAAGTAAATCTGACACTTGCAATCCGAATCGTTTTGAAGACATGTGATGGATATCGTATCCCAGAACCAGTACGACAAGCCCATTTGTTGGTAAATAAGGTAAGAAAAGAATATACGCAATGACACGGTATTATTTTTGCTAAATATTGTATAACAATTTCGTTTTTTGAAAAACATCTTTCTCGGTATGTGCGTACTTACAGGTATTCACGAGCAATAATAAACAAACTCCGCTAAGCGGTAAAAAAGCCCGAAGGGCTGAAATGATTATAGTGCCTTACATTACGTTAAGGCGTTATTGTGTCATGCCATGATGTGATATTTCTTGTATTCCAGGCATTACATTCCGTCGAAAGGTAAATAAGCAAGAGAAAATAGTTATTCAATTGAGGGTATTATCTTATGAAAATAAAGGCAGTGATCTTTGATCTGGACGACACATTATATGACTGTACCGGCTCACTTATTGAAGCATCCAGGAGACGTGCTGCCAGGGCAATGGTGGATGCCGGGCTTCCATGTGCCGAAGAAGAAGTTTATCAACTGCAGAAGGACCTAACGGAAAAACATGGCGCGTACCATCTTGTATTTAACGAAATTGTGAAAAAATATCATGCGGATAATAAATTAGTCAATATTGCCTACAAGGCATACAACAGTAGCGAAGTCTCGGAAATACAACTATTTCCGTACGTCATCTCCACCCTTAAGGAATTAAAGGAAAAAGGGTATAAACTTTTTCTGCTCACCGTCGGTGTTCATGAGCGTCAGGAAAAAAAGTTACAAATCCTTGGACTAAAACCATTCTTTGATGAGATTGTAGTCAACGATCAGGAGATTGGACTTCTCATGGAAGATTGCATGGGTAATCTTGTCAGAAGTCATAATATTAGCCCGACAGAAACCGTTATGGTGGGCGACAGAGTGCGGGATGAATTACGTATTGCCAAATCACTTGGCATGACTACCATACAGGTACTGCATGGACGATTTAAGAATGAACCTTCGTTGAACGAGTATGACAAGCCCGACTATAAGATCAAACGCATTTTTCAGATTCCTACCATCCTTCAGCTCAACAATATGGGAAAGACGCCTGAAAAGCTTAAGATCGTTGCCATTGGAGGAGGAACCGGGCTTCCCATCATGCTTGATGGTTCAAAGACCTACAGCAAGCATCTTACCGCAGTTGTAACAGTCACCGACTCGGGAAGAAGCTCCGGTATTCTGAGAGAAGAATTTGGGATCCTGCCACCCGGCGATGCAAGAAACTGCCTCGTGGCGCTTTCAGAGACGGAAGAACAGGAACAGGAATTATACCAATTGTTTCAATACCGGTTTGATAGAGGTTCGTTGGAAGGAATGAGTCTTGGGAATTTATTGATGACGGCATTAACGGATATAACAGGGAGTTTTGAACAGGCCATTAAGAGAGCAAGTAAGATATTAAACATCCGGGGAAAAGTGCTTCCTTCAACGCTTGCAAATACCCATATCTGCGCAGAACTGGAAGATGGAACCTATGTAGAGGAGGAATTTAACGTGCGTGCCGTGGGCAAATCACCGATTAAGGACGTCTTCCTGAAAGATAATAATGTGGCTTCTCCGCCGGAAGCCATAGAAGAAATTCAAAAGGCCGACATTGTCGTAATAGGTCCTGGGAGTCTGTATACCAGTATTATCACAAATTTACTGGTACCAGGTATCAGAGATGCCATCCGAAGCAGCAAGGCGACCAAGATATATATCTGCAACATTGTTACACAGCCTGGCCAAACCGACCTTTATAAGGTTTCACACCATATTAACGCTATTACCAAATATCTTGGAGAAGGCGCGTTGGATTACGTGATTGTAAATAATAACATTCCTCGCAGAGATATCCTGGATAAATATCAGAAAGAAGGGGCGGAAGTAGTTTTAATGGATGAAGGCGTTTACAATTTAAACGTTAACGTCAAAAAAGCGGACTTGGTTGAAGACCTTCACAAGAAGCGTATCTTGTGGGAAAAGCAAGATTTGCTCCGTCACGATCCTGACAAGCTCTCTGACTCAATTTGCAGGGTCTATGCAAATTTACCCTTGTTAACGGCAAATTAATGTTATACTCAAGAGGCGCGTAATTTGTGATTTTTAGACCATGCCGCACAAGTTCGATACAAACAAACAAAGTTTGTTCGCACCATCCTACATTATCAAGATGAATTACTTTCTCTTCAATGGAGTCGGGTTGACTTATTCCGTAAGATCATCATTATTCAGGAAACCAAGAACGGCAAGCCCAGGACGATTCCATTAAATAAAATTGCTCTAAATATTTTAATAGATAAGGCAAAAGTAAGGAATTTTAAAGGCGACCTTGTATTTCTGAATACTGCAACAACGAAGATTGACTGTCACAATCTTATAAGGGCTTTTAAAATTGTTTTAGAGAAGGCAGGAATTCCGGGTTTCCATTTTCACGATCTGAGACACACCTTTGCAACACGATTAGCACAAAGAGTGGCTGACCTTTACAAAATATCAAAGCTGTCGGGGCACTATGATAGAAGCATGACACAGAGACACACCCATCATTGTTCGGAAAGTTTGAGGGATGGAATCCAAGTCTTAGAGGTCGGTCACGATTTGGTCACAGTCGGGGAAAACAGAAATGTGTCGAATGCCTGAAACCCTTGCTTTAATTGGCTGGGGAACTAGGATTCGAACCTAGACTAAATGATCCAGAGTCATTTGTGCTACCGTTACACTATTCCCCAATGTTTGGAATGACACATTGTTTGGCTTAAGCGTCTTACCTATGATAATATTTGATGTGAAAAGAGGAATTTTAATAATCTGTTTAAGGACACCGATTCCCGCAGATAACTACTTTCTCAAATCTTGTTTATCCTCTTAATCCTGTCTCATTTAAATCCTGACAATCGTCCGACTGAGCGCTCACGACAAAATCTGCGCTTATCAGCGTCAAAAATTTAACGTAATCATAATACAAAATCTTCTTATGCTAGTCAAGCCTATTGATGTTTATTTACAAGGTTTTTGACCAACATGGACAGTGACGATGCCCAGTGTCCTTGAATGGATCTTCACGTCCTCAAGACCGCAGGACTCCATCTGAGCCCGCAGTCCATACCGGTCGGGAAAGTTTAGTACCGATGACGGGAGATAGGAGTATGCATTGTACTTACTGCGAGAGATGAGTTTTCCAATGAAAGGGAGTATCTTTTTGAAATAAAAATAATAGATTGCCTTGAAAAGAGGATTAACGGGTTGAGAGAATTCCAGAATTACCACACGTCCACCTGGGGCAGTTATCCGCATCATTTCTGTAATGCCAGCGCTCAGATCAGATACATTCCTGATCCCAAATGCCACAGCAGAAACTTGGAAGTAATTGTCCTGAAATGGCAAATGCAAGGTGTCGGCATCAAGGACCTTTATTTTGTCAGAAAGATTCCTTCTTTTCAGCTTGAGACCAGCCAGCCGTACCATTTCATGACAAAAGTCACTTCCAATGACCCTTCCGGTTCCATTCAGAACCTTAGAGTAAGCAATTGCCAGATCACCCGTACCAGTGCAGACGTCCAGCACCTTTGCATCCGGCGTGACATGGCTCATCTTTACGGCAAACTTGCGCCAGCTCTTGTCAAAATTAAAACTTAATATGGTATTTAAAAGATCATATACCCTGGCAATCGAGCCAAACATCTGCTGGATGTACGCCCCTTTTTTTGTTAGTAAATCAGTTTGTGTAAGCATGTGCAGATACTATTGAGATCTTTGCAGTCAGAAATGAGCATACAATATTTTAGCGATATGATATTAAAATACCGCATCACAAGAAAAAAAACAAATGATATTTATTTTATCCGTGTTATAATATTGAATTAATCTTGTACGTTATAAATTATGTAACATTCTAATTGATACATAACCATTAAATCTATATTCTTGTACGAATACCCTATGTATACAGGGAAACCTCATTTTTTTGTACGAAACATTCCTATACACGGAGAATTGATTCTCTCGCCCATGGCCGGGTTTTCTGATATCCCTTTTCGGCTTATTTGCAAGGAATTCGGCATGGCAATGAGTTATACAGAAGTCATTTCGATGGATGGGGTACTATGGAAAAACAAGAAAACCTTGAAACTCCTTGAGTTCAACCCAAAAGAAAGACCCGTAGTCTTCCAGATCCTTGGAAATGACGAGAATAAAATCGTTGAGGCCTGTCGGATGATAGAACAATTAGGGCCACACATCATCGATGTGAATATGGGTTGTTCTGTCTCAGATATCGCCGGCAAAGGTGCTGGTGCAGGGCTGCTCAAAGACCCCGCCAAGATCGGACGCATTTTCCATAAGCTTTCAAAAACACTCCGGGTTCCCGTAACGGGCAAGATCCGTCTGGGCTGGGACGACAAGTCACGAAATTATCTGGAGGTAGCCAGAATTCTCGAAGATAACGGCGCTTCTCTCATCGCCGTTCACGGACGCACAAGAGCACAATTCTTTTATGGTAAGGCTGATTGGAATGCAATTGCCGAAGTCAAGCAGGCCGTAAAGATCCCGGTAATTGGAAACGGTGATGTAAGATGCGTGACTGATATTACCCGCATCAAGGGGGTTACGGGGTGCGATGGGGTAATGATTGGACGCGCCGCCATAGGCCATCCCTGGATTTTTCAGCATAAGGATCGTGATCAAGTAGCAGCTATCGACAAGGTAGAACTCATCCGACGGCATTTAACGCTTATGCTGGAGCACTACGGTCATGATATTGGCGTTGTCCTTTTCCGGAAACACGCCACAAAATATATTATGGGTATGCCTCACGCTTCAGAACTGCGCCCACGTCTTGTAACCTGTAATAATCATGAGGAGATTATGGATCTTATTGCCTCTCATTCTGTCCGTATCCAAAAACATGTAGCAGCGTAGTAACGTATTTCACTATGAATGCAGTTGAACGCAAATTATCCAGATTTTAAATTTATTAGGAATAAAAATGAAAACGGGTGTCATCTTAATTTCGCATGGCAGCAAACTGAGCAGCGGGAATGATGGATTATTTCGGGTGGCGGACATGCTTCGCGCAATGAACCGATGGGACATGGTGGAAGCCGCTTTTTTGCAATTAGCAGAACCCGGATTCCCAGAGGTCGTAAAAAATACAGTCGAGCGCGGCGCAGATCGGCTCGTGGTAGTGCCACTGTTGTTATTTAAAGGAAATCACGTCTATAAAGACATTCCGGAAATGCTTGAAATGGAGAAGAAGAAGTATCCTCAGGTCGAGTTTATCTATTCCAACAATATTGGCGCAGATGAACGTATTGCCCTCATTGCCGCAGATCGAATTCACGAGGTTTTAGTAGAAAAGGAGTATGGAAGCGGACAACGTGTCGAACAACCGCAGGCGATTGTCGACGAGAGCTTTGATATTATTGACAAACTGGTTGATTTAGAGTCGGTGCCGGAACTGCATAGGTCAATTATCCAGCGCGCTATCCATGCCACAGGTGATACGGAATATGCATACAATTTAATCTTCCATCCGGCAGCCGTTGAGGCTGGCATCCGCTCACTCAAAAGCGGCGGAAATATTATTACCGATGTGAATATGGCGAAAGCGGGGATCACCAGGAGTCCTGTTGAGAAATTCGGTGGAAAGATCATTTGTAAGATTGCAGACAAGTCTGTTGTCGACGAAGCCAAGCACCTGGGAAAGACCCGCGCCATAGTGGCCATGCAACAATCAATAAATGAAATGAAAGGTGGCATCGTAGCCATTGGCAATGCCCCCACCGCCTTGTTTGAACTTATTGACTTAATAAAAAAAGGGTTGGCACAACCCGCCCTGGTAATAGGGATCCCTGTGGGTTTTGTGGGTGCGGTTGAAGCAAAGTCGGCATTGAAAAGTATTGCTGTTCCTTACATCACCAATACCAACCGGAAGGGTGGCAGCGCCGTGGCGGTGTCTATCGTAAATGCAATTATAAATTTGGCAAAAGAAGGGCAATAAATCGTAATGGCGGAATTGAGCGGCCACCGCAGGCGGCGTGCAATGGGCAAACGCAATGGTTCGCCTGATTAGCACCGGCAAGGCGGCCATGAAAGGAAGTTATCCACTCGAAGGCCTATTCAAGGATATCATTCAGACGGAACACTCAGGTCTAAATATGCGGAGAACAAAGCCGCCCGGTCGTTCCTTCTTTTTACCGTATCGAGTATGGTACGCACACTTTTCTTCACCTTTTCAAAATACACTTCCTTGCCGTTTATAAAGACGCGTAGTGGCCTTTCCATGTCTATAAATTCTTCTTCCAGAAACAGGCGCACGGTTTTAACTTCATGGGTAGTCAGGTAGACCTCATTATCCGCCTCCTTGATTTCCGCCTCAACGGTCGCTGTTTCAGAAAAGCCTTGCGGTCTCACCAAACGTCCGGCAATATCTCTGCTCACCCCAGAAACTTGTCCTACCAGTTCAGAAAATCCGGTTATTTCAATCCAGCACGAGAAGGAATATGCTGTAGATTCTGTAGAAAATTTCATCCTCTTCGGGTAAAATGTTCTTTTATGCATACGGAACCAGTCGAGCACCTTAGCTATCTCATTCACGGGAAATTGGTGTTTCAGTTCAGAAAGTTCTTTATAAACAACCGTGTAATTCAGTTTCTCCAATCTCGAACCGGCATCCCTTGCAGCTTCTACCGGGATGACGGTATCTCTGCTCCCATGAATTATATAAACAGGAACGTGTTCTAAGTTTACCAATAAGTATGGCAGCGGGCATTCCGCAGCAATCGGGTTTATAGCAGCAAAGAGCGAGGGATAACGAAGGGCGAAATACCACACACCATGGCCACCACTTGAAAAACCCGTTAAATATACCCTATTTGTGTCGATATGATAATCGTGTTTAATCTTATCAAGTATGGCAAGCACCAATCCTTCCGCCTCTTCATTCCACCATAGTCCAGCGCCATAGGTAGGAGCAATAAAGATAAATTCGTCATTATGTGCTGATGACTTTAACCACGTCATTACTTGTCCGTAACCACTGCCGCCAACTCCATGCAATGCAAGTACAACCGGCCATGGCCTATCAATACCATAAGAAGACGGTACATATACAAAGTACTCCCCCTTTTTTTCCCCAACAGACACCAATTTCCGGTGTAAACCCGGTTGTTGGGACGTGTAATGAGCAGATATTTTAATCCAGTCTTTCAGTTGATCAAAACGGAATGGCAATCCCTCCAGGGCTTTTATAATATTCTTTCGTTCGTCTCCATTCGTGCTCATAAGATATTGATTAACCAATGATCGACCTGTGAATTCAATATCCTGGCCGAGAGAGATAGAAAGAGGAATAAGCAGAAAAAAAGACAGAAGGGCAAACTTAATTCTGTGCATGATGGTCATGGCTAATAATATCGTTTGAAAGGGAACAGATATGAACGAACCGTCACAAACCTTTCTCCTGGCAAATGGACAGCCAAAAGAGTGTGTAAACTATGGGACAGGCTTGGAAATAACGCATAAATTTAGCGGTATATTTTCTGTGTCAACGTGGAGAATTTGGGGAGTAAAAGAAGTCAGGCTTGCTGCGACTTCATAAAGTCGTGGCAATGTATACCTTGCCACGAGAAATCTGCCGTGAAATTACCAGTATCATGGGTAGGTAGCGCAACAACCTAATTTTCTGAAATGGATTTGATCTTCTCGTTTGCAATTTCTATATTAAATTTCGCTTCTAAATTCTCAGGCTCAATAATGAGGACTTCTTCCCATTTACCAACAGCTCCTTTGTAATTACCTTCCCGGTAAAGCATCAGGGCTTCATCCAACAATTTTTGCAAAGCTTCTTTTTCATGACCTGCAGCTATTGCCTTTATCTTTTGATCTTCCGCCGCTTTTTTTTCACCGTTTGCCTCTTTCAACATCTCGCGTCCCTGTTCAATCATTTCCTTTGCCTCTTTCATTGACTCCTTAGGTTGTTCGATCTTGGTGCCTGTCAGACGAGGTCTTTGAGACTGAAGTGTTATCAGTTGGTTTTGTAAGTCAATTTTTGTCTTCTCAATTTCATCCATCTTTTTTTCAATGCCTTTTACGGTTTTCTGTGTCTCAGCAAGGATGTTTTCAAATGAACTATTTTTTTGCTCAACATTAAAACTTAATCCATTCAGGCTGTTCAAAAGATTCAAGTAGTGAGAATCGGCATCATTCGTTTTTTGTGAAAGCACATCAACACGTTTACCCATATCCTGTACTGCGTTGTTTAAATTCGACAATCCCCGTTCAATCTCATGGATTTTTTTATTAATCATTCCCAAATGTTCCGTTTGGACGTCCGGCGATTTTTCATAAGTTCCGGCACATCCCGAGAATATGGTCGTCAAACCCAATATTATCAAAACCATAACCACGTATTGTTTCATGCTTTCCCCTCTTGTTTGATCCGGATGCGTACTGAAAAGGAATCTATTTCATCTTTGATAAGTTAAAATCAAACAAAATCTCCTCTCCGCCTGGAGCAACAACCGCCAGCGTAACAAGCTCATTCAAATCAATACCTTCGGTTGGAAATTTAAATACCAGACGGGCTGCATGGCTTGGCGGATCTGGCCAGAATTCGCTGGCTTCCGCAATATCCGGGATAAACTCAAACTCAGGCTGTATTACATCATCCTTATAGTAGAGTTTGGCAGTGTACCGAGCGCAAAAATCATATTCGTCGCCATAAACGGTAACTGAAAAGGTGAAGGTGTCACCAATTTCCACTGCCTGCATAATATCTTGCTGAGTAAATTCCTTGCGCTCTATAGCAAATTTCCTCGCCTTATAAGCAATATTGTGAAACGGGGTAAACAAGGTTGCAGACCCCATCCCTTTTTCTTTGCAGACGGTCCACGGTTTCGAAAACGATGAAAGCTCTATGCTTTTATTTTGTCGACCATATTCAACAGCTTCTGCAATTTGTTCGGCAGACAGTTCTAAAGAAATGGCATGAATTGATCGTAAAAAAACCAGACACAACATCAGAGGAAAAACAACCGTTAGAGGAACTCTATTTTTTATCACGACTTCTTCGCTTTCATAAATTGTTTCTTATCATTTCATTATTCTGCGCTCTGTTCAGTTGCTGCAGCTTCCTCCGGAGCAGCCGGCTCTGTGGCGGCTTCCGCCTCTTTTTTCTCTTCAGCGGATGGCTTTACTACATAATTCTTGCCGGTCTTCATGAGACTAGCGCCACACACGATAAACATGATACCAAAGACAACCGCACCAACAAAACAGAACACCCCACCAATGTTGTTTACAAATCCTTCTACTTTTTGATTGGTCATAATCTTTTCAGATTTTTCTGTAATTATCTGATTCAACTTGTCAATCATTTTACGTCTCCTCCTCCTATTTCATAACTTACACGGAAAAACTTAAAACAGATACAGCGTTTTTTACCAGCAAATGATGCTTACAGCCTTAATGTTTCACTAAGGCATTATACATCGACAATTCCCTGTCAGCCTCTTCTTTCATCCCTCTCTCACGATATATTGATTCTAAATTCTTATACGCCTTTGCATATTTTGGATTAATGGCAATGGCTTTTTTGTATTCGTTGATTTGGTTGTCATACATCTTTTTTTCACCGTATGCAACCCCCAGATTAAAATGAGCCTCCGCACTCCTGGGATTTAACTCCAATACTTTATGATATTGTGAGATTTCGTCATCCAACAAACCTTTCCTGCCGTATGAAACCCCTAAATTGAAATAGGTATCAGTGGATTTAGGATCGATTTCGATTGCTTTTCTATATGCAGCAATTGATTCATCAAACATTTCCTTCTCACGGTAGGTATGACCTAAATTATAGAATGCTTCAAAATTCTTAGGATCAAGTTCAATAACTTTTTTATAAACCATGATTTCTTCATCAACCATTCCCTTGGCGCCATAGGCGATCCCGAGATTAAAGTACGCATCTTTATATGCCGGATCCAACTCTATTGCTTTTTTATATGCAGTAATCTCTGCATCAAACATCTTTCGCTTACTATAGGCTACACCTAGATTATTATATACTTTTGGAGAATATCTGTTTAATTCAATGGCCTTTTGATATTCCGAAATCGCCAGATCGACCAAACCGCGACTATTATATTCATTTCCCATTTGATAATGCACATCAAAGTCGCCAAACTCATCATCTCCGTAATTATCAACGGTACAAACAAGATTCAGAAACAACAGACCAGTAAAAAATATTTTTTTCATATTTCTAAAAATCATATCTGAAAAAACCAATACGTTTTTTCACTTTCCGAGGAAATCTCTTTAGCAATTGTATAAAATTCGGATTCAGAAAGATCATCCATTTTTTTACCATATTTTTTTATGGTCTCACTGAATTCCCATACCTTTTTAACAAGGTTTTCGTGAGTTTCTGCCGAGCCGCCCGCAATATAAAAATTTTCTCCCGTCGTGATCCTTTTATGATTGTCCTTGTTGTCAAAGGCGAGACCGTAAAGAATTGGATTTTCCTTGAATAAATTATCCTGATTATCCAAACCGTCACTCCTCTTCGCCTTGTTGAATATCGCGTATTATGAAGTCCTTCTAACCCTAAAAAGAATACCATCCCACCCGAAAAATGTCAAGTTAATATACCCTATCCCGCAGTGCTATAAACAGCTTCTTCTAAAAGTTTTACTGAAGACCCAGCACGGTATCACGCCTGTGAAAGGCTTCCTGGTGGAGCATTTATTCTTAAGAAGCAGATTTAGAGAGCATTCTGCTGGCAATTTCAAAGTAAATCACCAAACCGGTAGCGTCCAGTAACGTAGCAATGAGCGGTGCAGAGACAAAGGCAGGGTCCAATTTTATAAATCGGAAGAATAAAGGGATTGCAAGGCCAACAATATTGCCAACACTCACTACGATACACAAGGAAACACCCACCGTCGAGGCTAACGTTAACTGTTTCAAAGATATCGCAGCAATGGCAAAGGCAATAAAACCCATGATAAGTCCCAGGGAAATACCAACTTTAAATTCACGCAATAAAATCCGCCACCATTCTTTGGTCTTGATTTCTCCCGTAGCAAGCGCACGAATTATCAAGGTCGAGGATTGTGATCCCGTATTACCACCGGATCCCGTAAGCATTGGGATAAAATATGCAAGGGCGATTACTGAGCTGAGGACTCCGGAATAACTTTTCAGTATGGTTTGTGATATGGTTGCAGCAATTACCAGGATAACAAGCCATGAAACACGATTGATGATCCGCTTTGAAAATCCCACCCGAAAATATTCTTCTTCAGTAGACTGAATACCGGCCATCCTTTGAAAATCTTCTGCTACTTCCTCCTGCACAACGTCTAACACATCATCTACGGTAACGATGCCTACCAGTCTGTCTTCATTATCCACCACGGGAACTGCCAGAATATCATATTTTTGAACTACCTGAACCGCTTTTTCCTGATCGTCTGTCGTGTGGACATAAAAAATATTTTCATTCATGATGTCTTTAATGAGCTGGTCAGGGTTGGCGAGGATAATATTCTTCAGTGAAGCAACGCCCCGAAGCTTTTTGGTCTCGTCGACAATATAGCAAATATAGATCGTTTCCCGGTTGGGGCCGGTTTTACGAATGTGTTCCAATGCCTCCGCTACGGTCATGCCCATTTGAAGATCTACATATTCCGGGGTCATGATACGGCCGGAAGAGTTGTGGGGATAATTCAGGAGTTCATTGGCTTCCTTGCGCTCTGCGGCAGGGAGAAGTCTCAGGAGTTTTTCAACCACATGGGCAGGCAGTTCGTCAAAGAGTTGCGTCCGGTCGTCCGGCTGCATCTGCAGCAAAATTTCTTTCGCATGCTGCTCGGTAAACTGTTTGAGAAGTTCTTCCTGTTCTACCGGTTCAACGAGGGCAAAGACCGCAGAAATCTTATGTTTGTCAAGGAGTCTGAAACCCATGACGCGTTCAGTAGGTTCAAGCTCGCGGAGGATATCGACAATATCGGCAGGGTGACGTTCACGAAGAAAATCACGCAGCCCTTTGAAATCTTTGGTTGCAATGAGTTCCTTTATTTCAGGAAGAAATATCTTCGTCCATTGCAGTTCCATTTATTCAACCTTTTCCACACCAAGGGCCTTTGCCATACCCAGAAGTGTCCTTCCCAGCAGGGAACGTTTCATTTCGATTGCATGAAAATCGCACACCTCGTCACAACAAAAACAGCCAATACATTTCTTCTTATCAACAATTACCTTGCCACTTTCTTTCGACATTGCGCCGGCAGGACAATTCCTTACACATTCGTAGCACCTCGTACAGTTCGAATGGTTCACCGTAGAGAACGTGGAACAGGTGCTGTCAAACATCATGGCCAGCAGGAAATCGGGTAGATATTTTCCGGCAAAATCCTGGGCACCACTGGAAGGTTTTTGAAAATCAGGAACGGACACATCGTCAATCGTTTCACCTACTACATTAATCGTATCTAACTCTCCAACACCCAGGCCACGCTGATGTGCAAACCGGATGGTAGGTATGGCCATAGGTTCAAACCCTATGATATTGCTCGCTACTGCATCCATGGCAACACTGTCCTGGCTGGCGAGAATCAAACCAACCTTTTTCGGTTGACCGGCATTGGGACCGTTTCCCTCCATACCCACAATGGCATCCATAATAATAAGATGAGACGGCACCATATGATAGATGTCTACCAATGCTTTTGCAAACACCGTTGGCTTTGGTGCAATTAAATGTATGTTTTTCTTTCCGTTACCGGGTATGCTCCCTAACATATTCTTTATTGCGCCGGTGTATTGCGTTAGACCATGGGTTTTCAGTTTAGGCACCGAAACAATAAAATCCACCGTTCGCAGGGTTCTGGCAATCCGAAATTTATCTAACACTTCATAATCTTTGTTGTGAACATCAATGTACTCATCCTTATCAAAATTAACGATCTTTGCACCCGTATCTTCTGCGATTTCGTTGATGCGGGTAATGCGAAAGGCATTGAAGGTGGAGGCGTTCTTTACGCTGCCGGACGAGTCTCCAATATAGACCTCACATCCGAAGTCTTTTTGAAATATATTGACGAGTGCTCTTACCACAATAGGATGCGTGTTGACAGCCCTTTCAGGCGGTTGAGAAGAAGACAGGAGATTGAGCTTTAAAAGCACCTTCATGCCGGGTTTAACCAGCTTGTCAATGCCACCGATTAAACTAATAGACCGGTGAATAGCATGGTAAACCTTTTCTAATTCATAATTGTCACATTTAACAACTGATACTGTAGGCATAGAATAACCTCTTTAAAATTTTTATGCTTGATACTACCCAGAAATCTACAGCAAAGCAACATACCATTACAACAAAATACTCAAAAGAATTTGTTCATGGCCTCTGCCCCTGCCATATCTCTTTTATATAACTCCATTTCACTGAGGTTGTTGAATAAGCCGTTTTTCAATCTCAGGAAAGGCCGCCTGAAATACTGCCGGTAATAATAGGCAAGGGGATAATTTTTGATAAAGGCAGGAGTGGTGCAAATATAATTGGCGTATTTCTTGTTGTATTTCCATCTGAGAAACTGAAGGTCATCTGGTTCTAAATAGTTTGTCTTGATATTTGCCCAAAAACAGTTGTACCGGCTATAATCACCGGTATTTGTTATCAACCCGGCGTTCAACAACTCATCCCGCATGCCTGTTTTGGGATAAGGCGTCAGTATCTGATCCGCAAAAAAATCTATTTGCAAATCTACAAAGAATTCATAATTTCTTGCAATATCCTCTTCCTTGTCATTTGGATTCCCGATGATCATACCACCGACAATCATGATATTATGTTCATGTAATCGCTGAACAGCGAGTTTTGTTTTTTCGATGATGTTTCCCTTCTTCATGAGCCGCAAATTTTCTTCCGAAACGTTTTCAATACCAAGGAAGACGATCCGGAAACCAGCCCTGGCCATCTTTTCCACAAGAGTATTGGAGGAAGCAATGCCCATGCTGCTTGCCTGAATGATATAGCGTATATCATTATGCCCCGCATCGACGATCTCGTCACAGAGAGACTCAAATCCTTTGACATCTAACGTAAAGTTGTCATCTGAAAAGACAATAAAGTTTGCGCCCTGCTGCTTGGCGTTGGAAATATCGGCAAGTATCCTTTCCACACTATATCGCCGGAATGTCTTACCATACATCTTGTCCATACTGCAAAAATTACAGGGCATGACACATCCGCGTGAGGATTCCACGATATCGAGGGTAAAGCCGTAATATTGATAACCCTTCCATATCCGTTTGGAACGATCAGGTAGTTTGATCTTCGACAGGTCTTCCAAAGGACGCGGAGGATTATGGCTAAAACCACCGTTATTCCGAAATGAAACCCCAGGCACACTTTCTATGGCTCTCTTGCCGTTTACGGCCTCTAACAACTCATTAAAGCATAAATCCCCTTCGCCCCGAACGAGAAAGTCAAACGGGGCAGACTCATCGCCCTTGCATAATTCATCGTACATCAGGGTAGCATGGTAGCCTCCCAGAACAGTTTTAATATTTTTATTGAGACCCTTTATAAGACTGGCTACTCTCCTGGCCGTGGCAAATTGAAAACTCATAGCCGTCAGCCCAACTACGTCCGGGCAATATTTTGCAATCAGTTCCTTGACGGTTTCCGGTATCCGTTCCCTCCGGAGTATAAGGTCTGCTATGTAAACGTTATGGCCCTCAATATTGCCTGCAATCGATGAGATCGCAAGGTTGGGAGCCTTCCACCGCCTTGCGTTAAAATGTGGGGCACAATCTGGCATGGACATCAAGAGTATATTCATACGATTTGTCTACCTGTTTTCAGATGCATATATTTTTCTTTATAGTATCAGTATTTTCAAGGCATTCAAGGAAAATTAATTCTTATCTCTTTTCACCATTTTTGAGATGTCTTTCCCTGTAGTTAATTTATTTTTATCTTGCTCGTACGTTGCCTGATTTAAACCTCACCCATCCTCTTGCAGCCCTCCAATAATCTGTAATAATTATAAACTCGGCTTGGCCGTTAACGTTAGTAATCGGGCTCTTTGGTAGGGCAATGATTCCTATCGCATCTTTTCCAACCTGTGCATTTACTGTCTCGCCTTCTACCGGGCAATTATTGTTACCCGTTAACGCCACCGTTACCTTCGCTCTCCCCCCTTTTAGAAGTTTGGTTTTTAGTTTATGCGCTGGCTCTATAGCCAATTGATGCATTTTTGCCTGTTAACCCCGCAGGGATGATATTGGTTATTTACACCGGTGTAATGGTATTTTTATTTCATCCCTTCAGGGTTGTGTATTTTATTTGCCCATGGTTCTATAATTATTTCAGCCCTTCGGGCTTTTTTACCGCAACCTTGTCGTGAGCCTTGCCGAACAAGCGGATTTTGTTTTTATTGTGTGTGAATACCTGCCAGTATGCACCTACAGAGACAGGCGTTCTTCAAAAAACTAAATTGTTACGAATATCTTACTTTTTGCTGTGTTCCTACTGCTGTTCTGTTCCTACTTACTCCGCGACACGTATTTAATTTTACACAAAGATTTCGTAATCCTTTATTTAACATTTCTCTGCAAATATCAAAGACTTAAGATCTAAAATCCTCCCAGCCATCAGAACTCTCCCGTTTTTTTCCAAAAAACCATTTGATAATTATAAATATTGTATATAAAATGATATTTTATTTTATTTTCGCCATCGTCGTTAGGGTAGCATATTCAATTTAAGAGGAAGATATGGTCTCGAGTTCTTGGTTCAGAAGACATCAAAAGACGGTTTACATCGTCATGATCTTTGCCATGTGTGTGTGGGGAGTCAGTTATTCTGCAATGGAAATGATCCCGAAAAAACCGATTGGAAAGGCATTTGGCAGAAAGATCACGCAGAACGAGTTTGCAGATATGTTAGGTCGATGGCAAAGATTGTTCTTCTCCCAGTCGAAAGAATCAATCGTTTCCCTGGTCTGGAAACAACTTATGTATGTGGAAAAGGCAAAAAATATGGGCCTCACGGTAACCATGCAGGAAATCGATGAAGGTCTTCAGCAGTTCGCATTTCAAATATTTGGCGGAGAAAATATCGACAGAACAAGACTCATCCAGTTTCTCTGCACGAATTTCGGGTTGAACCCGGATCAAATCGCACGTACCCTGGAGGAAGCGATCCTGGTCGAGAAACTGGACTCTCTGATCCGGATGTCGGTAAAGATGCCTACGGACGAAATCTGGCAGAGATATTCCCTGGAAAACGAACAGGTAAAGCTCAAGGTGCTCACCCTAAAGGCTAAGGACTTCAAGGATTCGGTTCATGTAACTGAAGATGAAATACGCGCCTTTTATGAAAAGCACAAGAATGACGCCTATAGCGAAGCAGCGGAAAAACCCGGATATAAGTTTCCTGAAAGGGTAAAGCTGGAATGCCTGATTGCACGGTATACCGACCTGGAAAAGCAAGTGCCGGTTACCGATGAAGAAATGAAAAAATATTATGAGGATAATAAAGAGACACAGTTCAAGATCACAACAGTACAGAAACCCAAGGATACAAAAGAAAACACGACTGCAATCAAAGATGAGTCTCCGGCTGAAAAGAAGACGGTGAAAAAAGAAGAGAAGGAACCCTCCGCGGCGGACAAGTCTCAGGAACAGAAAGCCGTTACCACCTACAAATCCTTTCCTGAGGTGAAAGGCGATATCCAAAAGATACTTGCAAGGCAAAAGGCTATGACAAAAACCGCAGAACTCATGAATAAGCTGGACGAAGAAATATACGAAACGATGGATAAAGCAGAGCGTCCCAGCTTTAAAGACCTGGCAAATAAGTACAAAGTAACTTACGAAATTCCGAAAGGTAAGAAATCGAATGATGAATTTCTCACGGAAGATGATCTGTTAGAGGTATTGCCTGGTTCTGACCAACTTGTTCAGGTTGCCTTTGAAAGGGAAAAATTCGAGGCTTCCATTCCTTTCGATTTCGTAGAAGGCAAGGTCGTTTTCCAGATCATTGACAAAAAAGCAGCGGCAGCGCCACCTTTGGAAGAGATTCGGAATATGGTAAGCAACGATCTCAAGATGGAAAAGGGACTCCTTAAGGCAAAGGAAATCGCTGAAAAATATGCAGGCGCCGCCACGAATGTTTCCTTCGATGACATAGGGAAGACAATCAAGACAGAGAATGGCGTTAAAGACGTCCCTGTTTGTGAAACAAATTATATTAATCGTCCCATGAAGCTTTTCAACAAAGACTCACGATATATCGAAGCGCTTAAAGAGGACAGACCGAATGTGGCAAAAACGGGATTCGAGCTGAAGCCGGGTCAGCGGGGAATTGCGGTAGAAACCTCCGGAGAAAAGGCATGCTACCTTATA
The DNA here is from genome assembly GCA_964490485.1 of uncultured Candidatus Brocadia sp. GTDB lineage: Bacteria > Planctomycetota > Brocadiia > Brocadiales > Brocadiaceae > Brocadia. The sequence goes on from CAZBCT010000015.1 coordinate 21,288, forward strand.
CAATTAGTTGATAAAAAGTCTGCTGATAAAACGGCCTTTGAAAAGGACAAAGAAGCGGTAACGCAACGTTACTTATATGAGAAACAAGAATCCTTCATGACTGACTGGCAAAATGATCTGAACCGGCATATGGAACTCTACACAAAATTCCAATAACATCAAAGCCACCGGGTAACAGGCATTGTTTACCATGGAAGCATGAAAAGGACGCTGCATTGGAAACGATTTATGGTATAAAGACACTGACCAGAAAGATTCCTCGCCCTGTTGCTACGATTGGCATGTTCGACGGGGTACACCGGGGACATCAAAAGATTATTGAAAGTATAAAGCATCATGCTTCTGCAAATCAAGGTGAGTCAGTTATTATTACTTTCAACCGTCACCCAAAAAATCTTCTTGAAAACAGGCCGCCCTCTTTTATCACCTCGTTAGAACACCGGCTGGCATTGTTCAGCCATCTGGGAGTAGACCATACGGTTGTGCTTGGCTTTGACAAGAAACTTGCACATATGAGCGCCGCGGATTTTATCCGTGAGGTCCTTGTCTGCTGGCTGGACGTGAGGTGCATCGTACTGGGATTTAACTGTCATTTCGGAAAAAACCGTGAAGGAAATATCCATCTTGTCCGCAGTTTGGCTGCCACTTATGGTTTTGAGGTATATGAATGTTCGCCGATACTGTATCAGGGACAGGTAATTAGCAGCACAGCGATCCGTCAAGCCATTCTGAACGGGGAACTGGAAGCTGCCGAACGGATGCTTGGCAGGCCCGTCTCCATCCTGGGCACGGTCGTAAGGAAATCCGGCAGGGGGAAAACTCTTGGGTACCCTACCGCTAATCTGGATTTGCATCATGAGGTGAGGCCACCGCGCGGTGTTTATGGAACAAGGCTGAGTTGGGCCGGACACGAGCACCTGGCGCTGACAAACATAGGCTTCCGGCCAACCTTTACCAGAGAACCGTTCATGAATGAGGCTGAAACGCTGGAGATCGAAGTGCATATTCTTGATTTTCATGAAGACCTATACGGACAAAACCTCGAAGTCCAGTTCCTCTTTAAAATAAGGGACGAGATACCGTTTACCACCGCTGAGGAACTCAAGGCGCAGATCGAAAGAGACAAGGAGGTGCTCCTGGAAAGAGAACGGGTGCACACGATTTCCTGAGACATACGCAAGTTAAACACGGACAAATGGAGTTTGTCCGCGCCGGATTTGATGTTAAGGAATTTTAGAGTTGAGCTTCTTCGGTCGTTTCACTTCCTCGGAAAAACCATGAATATGAAAAAATGTCATTCTGAGCGGAGCGAAGAATCTAATTAAATCTTTTTAAAGAAAGGAAATATCGTATGTCTTTAACAAGGAAAAAGGCAAAACCTATTAAGATCACTTTTCCACTCAGTGTTTTTGAAACGGCTGATACTAAAGAAGATCTTGAAGATTGGCTTTTATCTCAAAATCCTCAATTTATAAAAAAAATGCGCAAAGCCAGACAAGATGATATTCAAGAAAAAGGCACGGATTGGCAGTCTCTCAAAAAAGAACTATGTATAAAATAACATTCTTACCAGACGCTGAAGACTCATTCAAAAAGCTTGACAAACCATTACAGAGAAGAATTGGCCAAAAAATTGATTGGCTTGCAGAAAATGCAGACAAAATAATACACCATCCTCTTAAATCTTTACCAGACGACCTGCGCGGTCTTTGCAAAACAAGGGTTGGAGACTATCGTATAATACTGGGTTTACAGCAAAGACAAATACATAAAAATTTATGACATCGAACACAGAGGCAAAGATTATCGTTCTTTAAAAAGTTAAGTTTATAAAATTTACAAGGATGATTTATATTGCGTACAACATCTTAGTTATGAGGAGAAAAGCAAGTGTCTCGTCAAACCTGAATCTGTCCCGATGAAGATCTGGATGAGCTCGTGACCCTCATCAAAAAGGGCGATACTCTGAATACAATAGCTCCGATGTGCCCAAATTCACAACCACCGGTATTTATTCTTTCCGGGCATGTGGTCCGCGAGCGGCATGTGCCTGGGTAACAATCTGCTGCATAAGGTGCGCTGGCACGACGTCATAATGTGAAAATGCGGTAGTAAATGACCCCTGCCCTCCCGTCATAGATTTCAATTCCGTTTCGTAATTGGCTATGGATGCCATCGGTATGGTGGCCATGACAACCTGCAAGTCCCCCAGAGCATCCATATTTTTGATGTGTCCGCGATGGCTGGAAAGATTTCCCGCGATCTCGCCCATAAATTTTATTGGAATAGTAACTTCAATATTTACGATAGGCTCAAGCAATACCGGCCTGGCATGATTGAAGGCATCGTGGAATGCATGTGAGGCAGCCATTTTAAAAGCTGCTTCGGAAGAATCCACATCATGAAAAGAGCCATGAAACAATCGTACCCGTACGTCCACAATAGGATGTCCAATCAGGATACCCTTGTCAAGCACCTCACGAATCCCCTTTTCAACGGCGGGGATGTACTGGCGGGGGATGGAGCCTCCGACAACCTCATCTACAAACTCAAAACCTGCTCCCCTCGCTAACGGTTCGATCCGGATATGAACCTCCCCATATTGCCCGTGGCCGCCTGATTGCTTCTTGTGTTTATATTGCGCCTCTGCCCTGGCGGTAATCGTTTCCTTATAAGGAATTTTCGGGGTATGGGCCTCCACATCGATTCCAAAACGCCGTTTTAACCGGCCGATCATTACCTGCAAATGAAGCATACTCATGCCTGTAAGAACCAACTCGTTTGTCAATGCATCATGGGAAATCCTGAAGGTCTTGTCCTCTTCGGTAAGTTTATGAAGACACTCGCTGATCTTTTTCTCCGCTCCTTTGCTTAACGGTATCACGGCAAGAGAGCACATAGGGGGCGGAAAAGCAATTTCCGGAAATTTTACCGGATGCTTTGGATCACAGATAGTGTCGGAGATATGCATGTCTTCCAGTTTCGACACGGCAATAATATCCCCTGGAATTGCCTTTGAAACGGGCTGCTGCTCCTTTCCAAAGACCCGGTAGAGATGTCCTGCCTTGTCGGTCTTTTTGCTTGTCGCGTTATAAAATGACATGTCGCTGCCCAGCGTGCCGGAGATAACGCGAAAATAACTTAATTTCCCTACATAAGGATCAACAACCGATTTAAACACATAGGCGCTGAAAGGGGCTTCTTTTGAGGCTTCCAAGATAATCTGTTGGTTTTTTTGTACGTCAACCGCAGTCCTCTTGAGCCCTTCCAACGGAGATGGAGAGAAATGTGCGATTGCGTCCAGCAGGTCTTCAATCCCTAACATCTTTTTGTTGGAACAGCACAGGATTGGGACAATATACCCGCCCGCAACGGCCTTCACAAAACAAGGCTGCAGCGCTGCGTTTTCAAGTTCTTTTCCATCAAGATATTGTTCCATCAGGGCATCATCGGCAGAAACTACCGTTTCGACCAGAGCATCATGAGCGGCATGAACGTCACCAGCAACCCCGTCCGGCAAAGGGCTGGACAAGGCAAGCAGATTGACCACACCCTGGAAATCGTGCCCCGTTCCAACCGGTAGATTGTAAGGGACACAGGTATTCCCAAAACTATTTCTGATAGATTCAAGCAGGGCATGATAATCAATATTTTCACCATCGACCTTCGTTATCATAATGATCTTTCCGAGTCCCTTTTGGCACGCGAGGTCCCAGAGTTTTCTGGTGTTCACCTGAATGCCATCCGTGGCTGATATGACGATGAGGGCAGTCTCTGAGGCAACAAGCGCGGTAATGGTGTCACGGATGAAATCTGCGTAGCCCGGCGTGTCGATGATATTGATTTCACGCCCTTTCCAGTTGCAGTGCAGTATGGAAGAGTCTATCGAGTGCTTTTTCTCTTTTGCGTCGGGGTCGTAATCCGATACGGAAGTGCCGTTTTCAACGCTGCCAAGGCGTGCAGTCGCCCCGGCCTTAAAAAGCATCGATTCAATCAGCGAGGTCTTTCCTGAAGCTCCGTGACCCAGAAGTACAATAGACCGGATGTCTTTTGTCTCATATGGAATCATTGATCACCTCCCGCACAAAAGTTTTTTTACTTCTTGGCGCAGAGTGAATTACAGAGTTGTTTCGCTTCTGAAAATCTGATATGTCCCGTGTATAATGCCTTTCCTATAATCATCCCTGCCAGGGATAACTGGCTCAACGCCCCGATATCTTTCAGGGATGAGATTCCGCCCGATGCAATAACCGGGGTGGCAACAGCCGCTAAAAACTCTTTTAAACTGGTAATATTAGGGCCCTCCAGCATTCCGTCCTTTGCGATGTCGGTAAAGATCATGGCGCACGGGGCTGCTTTTTCCATTTCCCGGGCAAAGGCAACAGCATCCCATTCGCACACGGAAGTCCATCCCTTCACGGCCACCTTCCCGTTTTTCGCATCAATGCCGACGGCAATACGCCCCGGGAATGCCGCACAGAGTTCATGCACCCACGATGGCGAATCTATGGCCTTTGTTCCCACAATCACGCGGTCGACACCCAAATTGAGGAGCGTTTTGACGGACTGGGTGGTCCTCAAACCACCGCCAAATTCAACCGGTATTTTTATCTGACTGACAATTCGCTCAACAAGGGCAAGGTTTCTCGGAGTTCCCTCAAATGCCCCGTCCAAGTCAACTACGTGAAGATATTCGGCGCCCTGATCCTCCCATGATTTGGCCACGTCCACCGGGTCATCAGAAAACACGGTCTCCGCATCCTTCTGCCCCTGGGTCAGTCGCACACATTTACCATTCTTTAAATCGATGGCCGGAATAATGAGCATCTATCGCATGACCGTATCAAGTTAAACACGGACAAACAAGTTTGTCCGTGCCACCCCAAAACCCATTTAAATAAAATGAAAATTCCTATACCCTTAAATCACCAAAATTTTTAAGGATCGTAAGTCCGTACTCCTGGCTTTTTTCGGGATGAAACTGAGTTGCAAAGATATTCTTGTGCCAGATCATGGAGGTAAAACGCCCGCCATATTCCGTTTCCGTAGCAATGACACCCTCATCATCCGGACAGACGTAGTACGAATGCACAAAATACATATAGGCGTTGCCGGGGACGTTATCCAGTATCGGTATGCGCTCTTTCCGAAAACTGATCTGATTCCAGCCTATATGAGGGATCTTTAATTTTCCGTCCGTTCCACCTTCAGGAAAGGCAAACCGGACAACCTTCCCTGAAATAATATTTAAACCCTCATGCTCGCCGTCTTCATACCCTTTTGAAAACAGCAACTGCAAGCCAAGACAGATTCCAAGGAATGGCTTGCCCGACCGAACACCTTGTATCACGGGTTCTACGAGCCCCCTCTGACGCAAACCATCCATGGCGTCCCGGAATGCCCCAACACCGGGAAGCACCAGTTTCTCTGCATCAACGACCTCCCGGGGGCTGTCGGTAACCTTGACACGAAAGCCGCATCGTTCGAAGGCCTTCTCAACACTGCGGAGATTCCCCATCCCGTAATCTACAATTACAATCATAGGTAAATTTTAACCGCCACTGCCCCGCGGCACAATCACAAACTCCACCCTCCGGTTTTGCGCCTTGCCGGTTTTCGATTTGTTGTCGGATATGGGTTGATATTGCCCGAATCCGGCAAGATACGCCCTCGTGGGAGAAATACCGCACTCTTCCACCATATAATGCAGAACAGCGGCTGCCCGTGCCGTGGATAATTCCCAGTTTGATTTGTACTTGTCTTTTTGCTTGCTGATCGGGTCATCATCGGTATGACCTTCAATTCTGACGATTTCCGATGCAGCCTCGGTCTTCAGTATATCAGCAATCTTCTTAAGAGTTGCCTTTGACTGCGGGCGTAAGGTGGTTTGCCCGGAATCAAACAACACAGAACCGGGAAGCGTTACCGAAACGGCGCCATCTTTTATCCGTACGCTTGCCCCGGTACCCTGTAACTTCTCTTCCAGCGCCCTCTTTGAATTTTCAAGCTGACTCAGTTCGCTTTCGTACTGTCCAACCTTCGACGACAAATCCGCATGCTCCTGCTGCAGGCTTGTCAGTTGCTCATTTAATCGCTGATTTTCCCGCCGCAGCCTTTTCGTCTCTCCACAACCTGTACCAACTGCCAATGCCCCCACTATCCCCGCCAGACAAAAACCCCGCACCAAATTATGCCTTTTCACCATATCGTCTTCTCTCCTTTCACGGTAAAGAAATTATAACTGCGTAAGAATACGGTATTTTACGCTCAGTATTATTTTATGAATGAAATCCGGTAAATAACACGGTAAAAAGCTGAATATAGGAATTAACAATCTCAATAAAATAATCTTGCCAAAAGACGCACACCAGCGTGGCCAGTGATAAAAACGGCCCGTACGGTATCAGATGCTTTTTTTTCATGAATAATACCGGGATCCCCATGAAAAGCCCGAAAAAAGGTGCAACAAAAAATGTCGTTATTGCCAGTTTCCAGCCCACCATCCCCCCTACCATGCCCATGAGCTTGGCGTCTCCAAAACCCATGGCCTCTTTCCTAAATACCCATTTCCCCAAAACACCGCAAAGAAACACCAGGCCTCCTCCCACCAGCGCTCCAAGGAGGGATGCGATCAGCGCATCGAACCGGACAATGCCAGCCAGAGAAAAATTTCTCAGGGTATCCGGTTCGTTATGCAAACCAGGGCAGAGCACACTGAAAACAAGGGCAAGGGGTATACCCACAAAGGTTACCTCATTGGGAATGATGAGCAACTCAAGGTCCACAAAGGTCGCAACAATTAGGGCACAACAAAGAGCCAGATAACCGGCAAAAACGTATGGCGATTCATGCCGGTATTGAACAAAGAAATACATATGCACAAAGAGATACCCGGTCAATAACTCCACAAGCGGATATCGTATCGATATGTTAGCCTTGCAGTCGCGGCAATGCCCCCAAAGTAATAGATAACTGAAGACGGGTATATTATCATACCACCGAACAGGGGTATTGCATGTCGGACAAAATGAGCGAGGCGATACGAGAGACTTTTTCTTCGGGATGCGATAGATACAGACATTCAAGAAACTCCCTATCGTTAACCCCACGATAAAAAAAAGAACCCCTACATATGGGCTGCCCACCAGGAGATTTTTCTGGATACCAGCTCCCCCCTTTTTTTTAGCATGACAACGGTTTACAATATACTTAACCAAAAATTTTACGGCATATTATCAAAATGAGTGGATAAATGCAAGATAAATGAATTGATTTTGAGGTCTCTGATGCTTTTTTCAGTCAACAATAAAAAAACGAGTGGGACAATCGAACATTGATTAACATCAAAAAATATGGTATCGTATCTGACAATAAACGATTGAGGTAATGCTATAGCAGATTTCAAACACTGCCTCAGTAGGGCATACTCAAGAGGCGCACGATTTGTGGTTTATAGACCATGTCGTACAAGTTCGGCACGAGAACAAACAGAGTTTGTCCGTGCCATCCAACATTATTGAATCAGGCTGCTTGTGGCAGCGACTCTAAGCTCCTCTCATTGTAGAGCGACCAGACTGGTCGCTCTACATGGGGGGTCTTCTCTCCCCTCTAAAAAGAGGGACTGAGGGGCATGGCAACCTTACACACCTCTTTATCCCCTCTTTTTAGAGGAGAATTACAAAAGTTTGAAATTCATTGACATTAAAGCATCTATTCCTTATTGAAAAGGAAACGACGATGAAACACACTTTAGAACTCGACATAATAAACACAAATAAACAACTGGAGGGCTTCACGGTCATGGAGCGTATCAGATGGGCAGTGGAAACCTTTGGCAGGGATGCCGTTCTGTTAAGCAGCATGCAGAGTTCGGCCTCTGTTCTGATGCATTGCTTTTATCGTATGGAACTGGAAAATGAAGTGCTCTTCGTAGATACGGGCTACCATTTCCGGGAGACCTTGCAACTCCGTGATGAATTTATGCGCCGATACCATTTACCCATCGTGACCTTATACCCGGAACTAACCCCGGAACAGCAGGAAAAGAAATTTGAAAGGAAATTATACCTTTCCGCCGATGGGCAGAAGGAATGCTGCCGCCTGCGCAAAACCGTGCCATTTATAAACTATATGAAACAGTACGGACGCAGGCTTGCAATGGTTGGGTTGCGTCGCAGCGAAGGCGGCCGGCGCGCCAAACTGTCGCCTCTTATCCAGGACCCGCGGACAGGGGGTTACACCCTGCATCCGATATTTGACTGGTCGGACGAACAAATTCAGGCATACCTGCAGAAAAATGACGTGCCCGTGCACCCCCTGCATAAACAAAACTATCCCAGCATTGGATGCGAATGCTGCACCACACCGGTTGAACCGGGAGAAGACCCGCGGGCAGGCCGTTGGCGACATCTGGCAAACGCCAGCGATGATGGACCAAAGTACTGTAATATCAATTGTTCCGATGGCTCCGGAATTTGACCTGCGTGCTTATAGCATTACTCTTTAAATACTTTTTTTAGCAAGTTTTTCTTTGTGTCCTTTGCGTTCTGTGTTCTTTGTGCCCTTTGTGGTTAAGCTCTTTTTGGTTGTAGCTTTGTTATACTATGGAATACATCAACATCGCGGGAACAGAACTAAGCGCTTCACGGATTGGTTTGGGAACGTGGGCCATCGGCGGCTGGATGTGGGGTGGCACGGAAGAGGAAACCTCGATTCTCACGATCCACAAGGCGCTTGAACGAGGCATCAATCTCATTGATACCGCACCCGTCTACGGACAGGGTCGTTCGGAAGAAATCGTAGGGAAGGCAATAGAGCGGTACGGCAGACGGAAAGAAGTTATTATCGCCACGAAGGTTGGCTTGGACTGGAGCGGGAAAAAGATTGTCCGAAACTCCACCCGTGAGCGCATCTTCAAAGAGATCGCGGACTCACTGCAGCGCCTGCGCACCGACGTCATTGATATCTACCAGGTACACTGGCCTGACCTGCTTGTCCCGATTGATGAAACCGCTGAGGCCATGAACCAGCTTTACCGTCAAGGCAAGATCCGCGCCATCGGCGTAAGCAATTACTCTCCGGAACAGATGAGGATATTCCGGCAGGCTGCGCCACTCCACGTTGCCCAGCCGCCCTATAATCTGTTTGAACGTCGGATCGAACCGGAGATACTGCCGTATACCCGCACATACAACCTGACCACACTCACCTATGGTGCCTTGTGCCGTGGACTGCTCACGGGAAGGATGAAATCCGATACGCAATTCACCGGAGACGATCTGCGCAAGACCGACCCCAAATTCCAGCAACCACGATACGGCCAGTATCTGGAAGCCGTAGCGCAACTCGACCATTTTGCCCGCGAGCACTTTAAAAAGAGCGTGCTGGCGCTGGCGGTTCGATGGCTGCTTGACCAACCAGGCGTGGGCATTGCCCTGTGGGGCGCACGCAGGCCCGATCAGGTAGACGTTGTTGATGAGGTGATGGGATGGACGATTGACGATGCATCGCGCACAACTATCGACCAAATACTCCGGGATTCTGTCAGCGAACCGATTGGCCCGGAGTTCATGGCGCCGCCATCACGCGATATCGTTGCGTGAGATTGTGTTAATATCATACGATTAACACACGCAGGAAACCGCAACCAAAATGACCATCCGTATTGCTGAAGAATGGCAACGGCAGACATTGCTCGTATAAACACGATCATACTTCTTTGTCTTCGCCCGATTCCGTCTTGATTAATCCAACTAGCCTGAAAATAGCAGGTAATGCCGCAGTAAATCCAGAAAAGATAGCTATTGTTGAATTAAACAATTCCCGCTGAGCTAAATACATGAGCAAAGCAACACCTATCAACATACCCGCGAAAGGCCCTTTCGTAGTATTCCATATGCTACGCGCTTCCTTCTTCCAGACAACAACATCCTCGAATGAACTTGTTACAACAATGAATTTCTGAAAGGTGGTATTCATGATACGAAGTTGTGGTTCCTGTGTTATGATGCGCCTCATTAATAAGCGAGGAATATCAGGATTCTTGGCACTAAGAAATCCATCCTTTGCAAGATAATAAATGGTACATTTTTCACTCCGGGACAAGGTATTCCACAGCGAATGATAATATTGCCATGCATTATCAAATATTATCTGCATAAGCTGTCCGGGCCTGTACTCTTGCAGAGCAGATTTATTTAATCTCCTACCAATACTCTGGAGATATTCCTTTGGTTTGCATTCACGATACAGAAGCTTAATTGCATCATTCCCGGCACCCATTTCTTTCCGAAAAGCATCAGGGTTGCCACAATCCTGGGAATAGTTTACTGGGAATGTCTGGAAAATATTTTGCCATCGTTCCCTAAAATTGGGAAGAAAAATCTTTCCTTGTTTGCCACCGGTTTCTCTAGATTGATTTTCCGTGAAACTTTCGGCAGAAATTTTAAAATTATCAGGATGGACGCCAGAAACAATAATTACTTTTTTGTTGCAGATAAACAATTTTTCAAGAAACTCCAGTTTCTCCCAGTTACGTAATGGATCATCCCATTGGTAATCAAAATTATCAATTACAATGCCAACATGACTATCCAGATACGTTTTCGTGATAAATTTCTTATACCAAATATCTTCGCCATCTCGAATCTCTTCTTTTAAATCAATCAGATGCTCTGAACAGATGCTCTGAAGAAAAGTTTTTTTCGTGTACGATGCATCCAAGAGTAAATATGAAAAACCTTCTTTTTCTGTCTCCTTGTATAACGGGGACGGCACGTGTAGATCAAAAAGAAATACTCTTCGCAGAACAAATTTTACTATAAAAAACAAGATAATAAGAAGAATTAGCAATAAAATCCAGACCCACCAAAAATGCGGTGAGGGAACTGCTAACACAGGAACAAGAGAACTAAGGGACAGAACTGCTTCTTTTTTTCCCTCATTTTTATATCCTCTCTTGAGAAAGACTAATTTTCCAGCATCTACTTTCCACCACCATACTTTATCATCCGATACACTTTTCATCAAACCATTGATTTCAATACATATTTGTTTGTAGTGGGGTCTGATTATTGAAAGAAAATGACTAAGAAATCTTTTACCCATACTTTGAGCACCGTTAACATCGGGCTTGATAACGGTATTTGTATCTGTATCAAAGAAACAAGTATTATAAACATCCATATTTTCAAATTTTAATCTCTCACGTAAAAATTCCTTCTTATCATCGTCTTGTCCAAAATTTATTTTCAAATATTGCGCCATTACCCTCTCTTGTCGTGCTTCCAGCGATGCCGCGAGATTTACCTGGGTATGTTTGACGAAGAGATTCATCTCTTCATTGTATGCAAACTTGAAAAATGCAATGGAAGGAAGCACTACAAGAAGTATTAAGGAAGATACTACTGCAAGGGTATATCTTGTACGGTATTCACGATTCAAACTTACTCGGGATAGCCATGTTTTTAAAAACTTCTGTTCCTTTTTTACTCCAGAAAAAATTAGCAATATCCCCAAAAGATACACAGAAACCGTGCAAAGGATAATCTTCCAATTCTGGAAATATATAATTCCACCACACAAAATAAAACATAGAATAATGTTAAAAAATATTATTTCCCCATACTTTTCTGCCCACTCTTTATTTGGCCATAACCAGAATATTTGACCGCGGAAATTATGAGAAAACGCCCCCCTCCGTGGCAAAAACATTCTTATGATTAACCTTACAAGGCAATATAAACCAAATACAACTAAGGGTATGCATAAAAGGAGCAGTAACAATACAGAGGAAACCGTAAGTATCTGAAGATTGGCAATACGGGTAAGTTCTTTATTGCAAAACACCATAATACCTCCATGAAAATCACCATAACTTAACGGACTACTGTATATCCGGTGGTCATTCCCCTCATATCGAACATTGAAGAACCCGTTTGCATGCCCAAAAACTGCTGAACGAAGCGCATAATTGTTATCGCATTCTAACAAGAAATCTTCTCGTAAATTCTTTGTCTCATCAGAATGAAACAAAACCTTCCCTGTTGTATCAATAACACAAAACCCAAAACCTGGTGGTAATACGCTTTGGTAAAATGTCAAAAACCGAGTATCAATACATGCAACCCATTTTGTATTCTGGTCTGCCCAAGGAAGAGAAATCACAGAAGTGCTTTCTCCCGAATTACTCGAATATATAGACTCGAACCAAACTCTGGGTTCATTGCACTTCTTCTCAAATAACCAATCTTCATGTGCTTTCCTAAAATAATCCCTTGTTGAAACATCGATAAAAGGCGTTGTACGGTCTTTAACCGTCCACTTAACACGCTGGTGACCGGTATCATCAATCCAGATAGCGCTCGTAAAATATGGATATGGGTCATTTAACTTAACCAAACCACCCTTGAAGATATCTACCTCTTCTTGGTCCTTTTGTTGATTGCGAGATTTCGCGATGTCTTTTGGCAGTATAATTTTTTTATTCAACATTTTTAATTCTTCGTGAATAGCTCTTATTTCATTATTAAAATTTTCATGTATCTTTTCTGAAAATGTCTTAAGTTGGTGGTCTATCTTGTCTCGTGTAAAAAAGTATGAATATGCATCGATAAGGGCAAAAGTTAAAAAAGCACTTACCATAATAAGAGAAAGTCCAAGAAAACTAACATCAGACATACCGAGTCTATCTCTCTGGCCCATTAGCAATAACTTAAATAACGGCCAGCAAAGCGATATAATAAGAACCAGGAATATAACCTTGATCAAATAATTGGAAGAAATAGCCCTGCACTCAGAATTAAAACGGCTAGAGCGTATCAGACCACAAACAGCCCAATTCGCTACCACGGGGTCATATAGTATGCTGTTATTGACTTTCATCGACACAGGAATTCGGGCAGGCTGCATATATGCGCGGTACTCTGTGTCTGCCAGATGCACGTACAATATGTTTGTCAGTAGGCTATGAGCTTTTAGGGGAACCTCCCTGCCGTTCTTATCCTTCAGCGTTTTCAGTGATGCAATTTTTAATCTTGCAGGGGTATTTTGAAAAATCACCGTTCCATCTTGCTGCTGAACTACCAGTATTTCATCAAAAGCATTTTGCTTGACGAAAGGTTTAAATACTTCATTTAAATCACATCTAGCCTGGAGTCCAGCATAGTTAAAATACAGCCAGGATGTATTCCCATCGTGCCGAATGTCTAAACGAAGCCCTGAGTCAATTTCGTTTCCGGAGGAATTGTCTTTTGACGACTGGTCTTTTATTAAAGTCAACTTTGGAATATGGTCTAAAGATACGTGTGTTTCCAAATCAGTACCAGGTTTTGATTTTGATTTTGCGTCGTTTATCGCATTGCAAAAGGCCTGGTTAAGATTCGTAATGGTCATGCTCATTTGTTCACTGATACCAGCAAGCAAACGAAAATTACGCTTTGTGAAATATTTTGTCTGATAAGATATATAAAAAATGTAATAGGCACAAAAAGGTATAAGCAAAGCCAAAATGCTTATTATCAAAATCTGTACTTGCTTGGATTGAGTACGCATACTTATTGCTTCCGGAAAAAAAGCAGAACGATTGAGGACAGACTGAATAAATGTCTCACATAAGGTGCCAGCTCATTATTAACACCCTAGTTTCTTGGACTTTGACGTTACCCTGGCACTTCATGGATTAACTAATTCCCAGACTTCCGTACTGGCAACACCATTGTATTTTTCTGGATTAAAAAGCTGCCAGGCCGGTATCATGTAAGCATTGCTGGCATTATTACCCCCAATGTGCATACCAATCAGCATGCCTCCATCACTCACAACTGGTGATCCGCTATCACCCCCAATGGTCGGTTCATCTACTTGTGATTCGACAAGTATCTTGTGAGATGCTATCACTCGTTCATAGTCAATTAAACGACTGAGAACATATCTTGGCCCGTGTGCTCTGATCTTCTTTCGAGAAGTTATAATTGAGTACTTATCCGGTATATCATTTTGTGTTTTGGCGAATCCAGAAAATCTTAAAGGGAGTGTTTTTCGCAGTTCAGACAACTCGGTCACTTCAGCAAGTTGGACATCAAAACTATGCCCGTTCTGAGAATCTTGTAATTCCCCCTTAATATTAAGGGTCTGACCTAGTACCTTTATACTATTGCTCGATCCAACATGTATCGTAGCTCCTACAACCTTTTGTGGATGCAAATCCAATGAAAGGCTAAAAACATGTCGGCAGCTCATTGCGAACGTTTTATCGTCGAATCCAGAGCGACGGATAGCACACGTAATTGATCCAGTTGCAGGAGGGATAGGATTCTTCCACTTCACGGCGATCATTTGTGGTAATGGCGATGATGTATGAGGCCTAACCTCAATATACTGCTGTGCATCCTCCACATCAGTTTCAACAGCGCACAGTTTCCGTTCATTTTTTACCGTACAATATGCAAAGAGATATTTTGGCAAGTTTTCATAAAGGTCTTCTTCTTTTTTTGTCTGCCATTTTTTTTTGACGATAAATGTCACACACGGCTTTCTTACGATTACTCGTTTGCCTGTTTTCCCGACTCGTTTTCGTCCGTATCCGTACGACACATCAATTACATTTTTATAGGCACGGCACAACTCCACAGACCTTGTTTCCACCAGTTCTTGTACAAGCGTCATTTGTTCCTGTGGTGTCAATTCCTCAAATACTCGTTTTGCCTGCTTGACATCCCCCGGAACATAATTTAACGTCATCTGTTCTGTTTGCTTTATCCATTTGGTTTTTGTTAGATTTTTTTTCATTCAAATACCTCCAACTTTTGCATTTATTTTCCTTTTAAACTATTTTCTATATCTTTGTAGTTTTTGATTTCAATTTGATCCTTTGCTAACCCATAGTCGGGACCTAATTTCTCTAACAGGGCGTCTTTCAGTTCAGCTTCTGTAATAGAATTTTTTGGTTTGTCTGGCACGGATAGTTCTACGGAGACACCATTTTCTTTTGCTGAGACATCTTGGATGCTGATTGTTGCACCTTTAAGTGTAAAAGATCCGCCTTTGAGATCATCAGCAGCCGCTTCGTAAATATCTTTACCATCTTTGGAAGTGGTCGTTTGTCTTGGTTTCAGCATTCTATCGATCATTGTGATAATATTGCTTCTCATGTCGGCTGCCTGACGGTCCCCAGGATCCCCCTTCGTTCCGGTTTTATCGTATAGGATATCAAATGGTTGGGTATCCGTTTTGATTACCTCGATTGCCATGTATCGGAACGTATTGAAACTCACATATTGATAAGGATAACGCGGCACGGTATACTTCCCTGTCTCATTTTCAACCGCTTGCTGAGCTCTTTGTATTGCACTTGGGTCGTAGTCATTGCTCCCTATCCAAAGTGGAGAACTTCGGAACATATCCAAAATCATATTAAATGCACCAGAGGCTTTTATCGTGGTAACCATGCGCTCCTGGAGTTCACGCGGCTTAATAACCGGATAAAGCCCTTTTGCAGCATAGTGGACGACGACGATCTTCAGACTGACAGGGGTGCCTGGAATACCATCAGCCAGTTCCTTACCCGCTTGTGGCCTGATAAGATCTGTAACACCTGGCGGGAGTCCAGGGACGGGAGGAATTCCAAGCGCTGCAGACCCTGCCGCTTTTGCTAATTTGATTGACGTATCCATTAGGTCAAATATCCGTTTGTTTAATTCGCTGTTGTCGGTCAGGGAATTGAATCCCTGGAGACTCCAGCCCTGCCCAAGGTTTATTTCAAATTCGGCATTGCCCAAACCTGCCCAACTGTACACCGCATACTGTTCTTCGAAGTCCGGCATATAAACGATGTCGAAATTCCCTCGCAATGGCTGGTAGGCAAAAGCGGCATTGTCGTTTGTAACCCTTCTCTTGTTAATACCAGTCATACGTGGCACAGGACCAGGTTCTGCGCTGGGCTCCTCTCCTCCACCGGTGGGCACTGTGGTCTTTGTCTTTTCTTCAACCTTCTTCTTTGCTTCCTCTTCAACGCCAGCCTGCGCTTTGACAATCTCTTCTGCAATCTTCGACTCTTTTATATCTCTATTAACAATATTTGGCCAGCCAGGCTCTCCAGCCACATATTTGTTGAGGCCGCTTTCGTCTCTTACTTTCTTGATAATGACGTATTTCCCATCAGGCGATACAACTCCATCTGCAATATATACATCCGTGCGAATAGGAAACGATTCGAAGACGTTGATAAACGGCCTAGGGAGATAAAAACGAAATCCCTTTATATTATCCGACTTGTGCTGCATTATGTCTGTCCAATGGCCGTATTGCGTTGGTGTTGGCACCTTTCGTATTTTTACTTCTGCACACCCTGCGATAATAAACGTAGTGGCGATAGTCACAACTCCTGCAATTTTTCCTGCTTTCATCATGATTCAATTCTCCTTAAAAATATCCCCTGTAATTTACATTTCTTTGTAAAGAAACGTTTGTTAAAAAATATTTTTTCATTCCTAAAACAAAAAAGCCTTACTGCAAAGATTTTCCCAAACATCTTCGGCAGTAAGGCTGTCTTTTCCCATAAGCCGTTTAAACTGTTTAAACGGTTCAAGCAGTTTAAACGGTTTATAAAGACCCTATTACTTTGCGCCCCCTGATCACTCAGGGTTTACCTTTATCAAAAATGTCTTCTGATATAGGCAATAAGCGAAATAGAAACCATATCACAGAAAAATGAAAATTTTCATGAATTACTTCATTACTCTTTTATTTTAAGTTACTTATAGATCAAAAAGTACGGGGATGCATAACAACAGATTCAGGGAAACCCCACAAAAAAGTGTGTCATGACACACAAGTGTGACGTCACAGAAGTGTGCCATGACACACTTTTTTAGTATAAAGAGGAAAGGTAAAATAACTCAGCGGAAACAAGAAATCCGGTACAACAGGAGATGCAAATTTCTCAGCGATCTCATGCGCATTGATTATGAGGTATGTCTACATTGAATGAATTGGGGGCAGGCTGCAAACCTGCCCCCTCAGAAAAGATTGGAATTTAATCTTCCTAACCTGATCGAGTCGGAAAAGATTATCAATACCATGAGCCTTTATCATCTTTTAACAACTCAACGCTTCTTACAACAATATATCTTTCATTATCGTAACAATTTAGTTTTTTGAAAAAGTAGGGGCGAAGCATTTGCCAGTTTGGGTATGAATGCATGTATGCCAATTATAGCAAATGCTTCGCCCCTACACTGCACGGCAAACATCGCCATTATTGGAATTTTTCAAAAAACTAAATTGTTACTCATTACCTGATTTAGTTCGGGTTAGTTAAAAACTTAAAGGCAACTGCTCCTTCTTTCTAGTGATGCGTCTTCAACGCTTGCCAACCCGGACGCTGAAGGCGTGACGGATAAACGTGAGTCATGGTTGATCTCCTTATTTCTCAGCTTTTTCGACGTGGCCTCCGAAGCCAAAGCGCATGGCAGAGAGCACTTTTCGTGCAAAGTCATCCTCACCGCGGGAACTGAACCTCTGGTAAAGCGCAGCGCTCAGCACCGGAGCCGGCGACCCTTCTTCAATGGCAGCGGAGATCGTCCATCGCCCCTCCCCCGAATCCGCTACACTACCGGCGAATTTGGACAGATCCGGATCTCCGGCAAACTCCATGGCGCAGAGATCAAGCAGCCACGAGGCAATTACGCTTCCCCGTCGCCACAGCTCTGTAATATCGGCCAGGTTAAAATCATACTGATAATGCTCAGGATGGCGCAGAGGGGTTGTTTCAGCGTCAATCGCATGCTCCTTCTTTCCCACGTTGGCATGACGCAGGATGTTGAGTCCTTCTGCATAGGCTGCCATAAGGCCATACTCAATTCCATTGTGGACCATTTTGACAAAATGTCCCCCACCGGCAGGCCCGCAGTGGAGATATCCCTCCTCGGCCGTTCCGCCGCTTTTTTCCCGTCCCGGTGTTTTGGGAACCGATCCCCGTCCGGGAGCGAGGGATTTGAAAACCGGATCCAGATACCGGACGGCTTCTTTTGGACCGCCAATCATGAGACAATACCCACGTTCCAATCCCCAGATGCCGCCACTCGTTCCACAGTCCACGTAATGAATTCCCTGCGGCGCAAGTTCTTTGGCGCGGCGGATATCGTCAATATAGTGAGAATTTCCGCCATCGATAATAATATCTCCTTTTTGCACCAGACTCACAACCTCCTTCAGTGTCGCATCGACTGCGGCTGCTGGCACCATCAGCCAAACCACCCGGGGTGGTTTGAGTTTGGCCACAAGCTCTTTAATCGATTCGGCTGCGAAAGCCCCGGTCTCCTTCGCAAAGGTTTCCCTCGTCTTTGCCGTAGCAGAATAAACAATAACCTCATGACCGGTGCGCATCAACCGCCGCACCATGTTTCCACCCATCCTTCCAAGACCGATCATTCCAAGTTGCATAGTAATTCTCCTTCCCAAATCATACTTGTGTTAAAAGTGCCTCAATACCATTTGTCATTGTGTCAAATGATCGTAGAGATCCGCTGGATTAGCTCCAACAACATATACATTATCCCTTCTGTTTCCCCATATACCAGAAAAAGAGTAATTCGTGCCACTTTTATGTGTCTTCCAGTTTCTTCCATCGTAGTAAAGAATCGTTGCATGATCCCCCACGACAAAGATATTTTGGGCATCGGTACCCCAAATTTTTCTCAGCCAGTGGGACGTTCCGCTCATCTGTCGCGTCCATTTTGAACCATCATAATGGGAAATAAAGCCATCCGCACCGGCAACGAACACATTTTTCTGGTCTAACGTCCATACACTGGTGAGTGTTTTGTTGGTAAACGGTTTAAGCTTTTTCAGGTTCTTGCCATCATAGTAAACAACGGTACCATATTCACCTACTGCATATACATTTTTCATACTGCTACCGCTGATGTCATACATGGAATCCACGGTACCAATCGTTCGCTCCAGCCATGTTTCCGCATTGTACCGGAATACCTTGCCTAAATTGCCCGTAACCAAGATATGCTTTTCATCGAAACCCCAGATGCCCCTGCACCAATCAACTATGCCAGTATCATATTTTTTCCATTCCATACCGTTGAAATGAAGCATGGTTCCAAAGTCACCGCAAACATAGATGTCTTTGCGGCTGCTGCCCCAAATCCTGTTTAATCTATGCGTGGTGGGGCTTTTTTGTTTTGTCCACGACTTACCATCGTAATGGAGAATAACCCCCTGCTCACCCACCGCAAAGATATCATTGGAATCAAAACCATAGATGTCATTGAGCCACATCCCGAACCCGTGATACATATGATTCCACGTCTTCCCGTCAAAATGAAGGATTACACTATCACACGCATCATACTCCTCTGCCTGCTCTCCAAGACCCCACTCCTCTGCAAGGGTATGATGAACAGAAAATAACAGATATACAGCTAGCAAGCATCCGACAGAAAAAGACAGTACTGTTTTCATAATTGTTTTCCTTTCACTAGTTTAGGATAGCATTTCATTAAAGTGCCTACGTCATTGCGAGCGACAGCGAAGCAATCTTAGCTCTCTTAGGAACAAGAAACTGCTTTGTCGGTACACTCCGTGCAATGATAATTTTTTACGTATCCATTTTAATGAAATACTGTATTAGTATATATTTTCCTAGGCTTTTTTCCATTTCTAACCATCTCCGCGAAATTACTGAGTCCACAGAAAAGGGTTACCTTTCAATAGTGTTCATTCCAGTTTTACAATGTCCACCGTAACGTTCGCCAGGGAGAGAATCTCCTTCGCAAGAGGATCGGGGTAATCGGTAAGGGTAACGACCCGTTTGATCCCGGCATTCACCAGCATTTTAGCACAGAGAGAGCAAGGATACGTAGTGCTATACAACGTTGCTCCGGAAATCTTTATGCCATAATGTGCGGCCTGGATTAAGGCATTCATCTCGGCATGGAGGCCGCGGCAAAGTTCGTGTCGTTCACCGGGGGGAATCTTGAGCTGTTCCCGCAGACAGCCAATCTCCAGACAGTGCTGAAGTCCGCTTGGCGCCCCGTTATAGCCCGTCGTCAGGATGTGTTTGTCCATCACCAAAAGCGCCCCCACCTGTCTCCGCAAACAGGTAGCCCGCTGAGCTACCTCCCGGGTGATTCGCAAAAAATACTCATCCCACGAAGGTCTTTTTGACATCCGGTTTCCCGCTACAAAATTCAGACAATAGTGTTAATACCCTATTCAGGGGTTTTTCCCCGTTTTGCCGTTTATTAATCCCCTTGATTCTATCAGTAATTTCAAGCCATTCAAGAAAAAATGATTTTTGACTCGATTCGTCACTTTCAATAGATATTTAAGATTAGCTTCGCCTTATACACGACTTAGATTTCAGCGCCAAATCAAACAGAGGGATAAATCTAATGCACACGAGATGTCTGCTGCCTTCTAAAAAAGAGAACTGGAATCATGGCCGTTCACATGAGCAAGCCAATGCACTGGGAAAACACTCCTGTTTGTGGCTGCCGGAATTGAACATTGATACGTGGGTGGCACGGACAAACTCTGTTTGTCCGTGGTGGACTTGTACGACATTGTTTATCAATCACAAATTTCGAGACTCTTGAGTATCTCGATGGCCATTACGAAAGAGAGGAACGTGGCAAAGCGCAAGAGAGAGGCATGTCGTCGTGGTGTTTTTTATTATGATACAGAATCGCGGCAATTCTCTGATTTTGCTATCCCGCCGGTTTTTAGAACCGTTTTACTCACAGGCATCACCCGTTGAAAACTTGTAAAAGGATTCAATGTTATAGAACAATACCAACAAAATTACTTTCCCGCCTTTTCCATGAGCCAGCACATCAACACCCATTGAAAGGCGGCAAGCCAGGCAATCACTACGTCCGTGAGAAAAAAGTCCAGTAACCACCACGATTCAAAAAGACTTACCCGGTTAATTATTCAGCGTATTTTCAAACACTACCGTCCATAGCAAACAAAATCAGGCAAGAAACACAGAAGTCTAGGCCTGAAAGGCCGTCAGGATATAGCAGGGGGGTGAAGCCCATAGGTGTTAAGTTAAGGGAATAATAAGATACAATAAGTAGTAATGATACAACA